>NZ_CP035037.1:2700000-3000000 GCF_004028235.1 Leucobacter muris
CCGGAGGCGTCGGAGATGCTGCTCGACGCCGTGACCATCGAGTTGCCGCCGAGCTGCTTGACCGCGGCGATCGTGAGGGTCGCGGTCAGCTCGTCGCCCGCGACGATCGGGCGGGTGTAGCTGAAGCGCTGATCCCCGTGCACGACGCGCGAGAAATCGACGCCCGCTTCTTCGTCGGCGAGCAGCTGGGCCAGCGTCGACTCCTGCACCACCACGGCGAAGGTGGGGGGCGCCACGACGTCGGCGTACCCGGCGGCGCGGGCGGCCTCGGGGTCGAGGTGCAGCGGGGAGTCGCTCTGCACGGCGCGCGCGAACTCGCGCACCTTCTCGCGACCCACCAGATACGGGGCGGTCGGCGGGTACACCCGGCCTTGGATCTCTGGATTCACCACGGCGCCAGTCTACAGCGCCGCTCCTCCCGCCCCCTCCTCCCGCCCCCTCCTCTGCCTCCCTTCTCTCCCCGGCCCGCGTTCCCTCCTCGCTCCGTCCCGCCTCCGCCCTCCTCGATTCCCCGCCCCGGCCGCTCTCCCTCCTCATCTCTCCCTTCTCCCCGCCTTCTCTCCCCTCTCCCCTCTCCCCTCTCGCCCTCTCGCACTCCTCATCCCTCTCCCCTCTTCCCTCTCGCCCTCCTCATCCCTCTCCCCTTTCCCGGCTTTCTCTCCTCCCCCCCTTCTCACCCGCACCGATCGACGTTCAAGCACCCCGACAACGGGTCTGTCCGATAAACGGTGTGTGGGATCCGGCGGTTTTCATTCGTGAGTGGTTTTCTCGAACCGTCCGGCGAAGGTGATCGCGAACGCGTTCAGCGCGGGCTTCCACCTCATCACCCAGCGTGCCCTTCCGCCGCCAGTCGGGTCAAGCGACCGCGTCACGAGGTAGAGACATTTCAGCGCGGCGGCCTCGTTGGGAAAGTGCCCCCGAGCTCTCACGGCGCGCCGATAGCGAGCGTTGATTGACTCGATCGCGTTGGTCGTGCAGATCACCCGCCGGATCTCGACGTCATACTCGAGGAACGGCACGAACTCCGCCCAGCTGTTCTTCCAGAGCTGCACGATCGCCGGATACCGTCCGCCCCACTCGGCGGCGAACTCCTCGAACCGATCCTTCGCCGCCTGCTCCGACGGGGCCGTGTAGACGGGTTTGAGGGAACGGACGATCGCGTCGCGGTGTTGCCGCCCGGCGTAGCGGAAGCTGTTGCGGATCAGATGGACGATGCACTGCTGGACGACCGTTTGCTCCCAAGTGGTGTTGATCGCCTCCGGGAGACCCTTCAGCCCGTCGCAGACCGCGATGAGCACGTCCTCGACACCCCGGTTCTTCAGCTCGGTGAACACCTGCAGCCAGAACCTCGCACCCTCCTGACCGTCACCGGCCCAGATGCCGAGGATGTCGCGTTCCCCGTTCACGGTGACGCCCATCACGACATAGAACGGGGTGTTCCTCACCTGCCCGTCACGGACCTTCACCACGATCGCGTCGACGAAGATCACCGGGTAGAGCGCATCCAACGGCCTGCTCGACCATTCGGCGAGTTCCCCGGCGACCTTCTCGGTGATCCGGCTGATCGTGTCCTTGGAGACCTTCGCCCCATAGACCTCGTCGAAATGCGCAGCGATCTCACCGGTCGTCAACCCCCGAGCGGAAAGGGACAGAACGATCTGATCGATGCCGTCCAGTCGGCGTTTCCGCTTGGGGACGATCACCGGCTCGAACGACCCGTCTCGATCTCGCGGGACTTCGATCTCGACGGGGCCGATCTCTGTCAGCACCGTCTTGACCCGCGTCCCGTTACGCATGTTCTCGCCGATTGGGGTCCCGCCGTGCTCGTGGCCGAGGTGCTCGGTCAACTCGGCATTCAGCGCGGTCTCGAGGACGTTCTTCGTGAGCTGGCTGAGCAGGCCGCCCGGCCCCGTCAGGCTCACGCCCTGCTCCTTCGCCTGCGCGAGCAAGCGTTCTGCGAGTTCTTTCTGATCGATGATCTCCCCGGTCACGGGATCAATCATCTCGTCGTCAACAACGACAGTGGTCGTGTCAGCCACGGCCATCTCCTTTCGGATCAGGCCGGACCCTCACACACCATTATTCAGACAGTCCCCCGACAACCCGGATCGAGGTGCTTGAACGTCGATCGGTGCGGGTGCAGGGGTGGGTGGAGTCGGCAGGAGCGGGCACCTGAGGGCGCCGGGGCGCGGGGCGCGGGGAGCAGGGACGGCAGGTACCGGTACCGGGGCGATCGCGGGAAGGTGGCAGGCGCCGGGGTAGGGCCGGGGACGCCTGAGGGCGCGGGGCAGGCGCCGGGGTGGGGCCGGGGGTCGGGGTACCGTGGGCGGGCGCCGAGGCAGGGCGGGCGCCTGGCGGCGGACGCCGGGGAGGGGCGGATCGCGGACGTCCCGAAGGGCGGCGGATCCCGAGCCGACCTATGCGCATCGGCAACGAAACGGGAAAAGGTTTGTGCCTTATATCCAAGGCTCGCCCCGGGTCCTGGAATAGGCTGTACCCCATGTCGCGCATTCGTAAAGTGCTCATCGCCAACCGTGGCGAAATCGCCGTTCGCATCATCCGGGCCGCCGCAGACAGCGGCATCGCCTCCGTCGCCGTCTACGCCGACCAGGATCGGGACGCGATGCACGCGCAGCTCGCCGACGAGGCGTACGCCCTGAACGGCACCACCAGCGCCGAGACCTACCTCGTGATCGACAAGATCCTCGGCGTCGCCCGCCGCTCGGGCGCCGACGCCGTGCACCCGGGTTACGGCTTCCTCGCCGAGAACGCCGACTTCGCCCGCGCCGTCGCCGAGGCGGGACTCACCTGGATCGGACCGAGCCCCGAGGCGCTCGAGCGGCTGGGCGACAAGGTCTCGGCCCGTCACGTCGCCGAGAAGGTGGGCGCCCCGCTCGCGGCGGGCACGAGCGACCCCGTCGCGAACGCCGACGAGGTGCTCGCGTTCGCCGACGAGGTGGGCCTGCCCATCGCCATCAAGGCCGCGTTCGGCGGTGGCGGCCGCGGCCTCAAGGTCGCCTACGAGCGCGACGAGGTCGCCGAGCTCTTCGAGTCAGCCACCCGCGAGGCGGTCGCGGCGTTCGGCCGCGGCGAGTGCTTCGTCGAGAAGTACCTCGAGAAGCCGCGCCACGTCGAGACCCAGTGCCTCGCCGATCAGCACGGCAACGTCGTGGTCGTCTCGACCCGCGACTGCTCGCTGCAGCGCCGGCACCAGAAGCTCGTGGAGGAGGCGCCCGCGCCGTTCCTCACCGACGCGCAGAACGAGAAGCTCTACTCGGCGTCGAAGGCGATCCTCAAGGAGGTCGGCTACGTGGGTGCCGGCACCTGCGAGTTCCTGGTGGCGAAAGACGGCACGGTCTCGTTCCTCGAGGTGAACACGCGTCTGCAGGTCGAGCACCCAGTCTCCGAGGAGGTCACGGGTATCGACCTGGTGCGCGAGCAGTTCCGGATCGCCGAGGGCGGCGTCATCGACTACGACGACCCGGTGACCAGGGGCCACTCCTTCGAGTTCCGGCTCAACGGCGAGGATCCCGGCAACGGCTTCCTGCCCGCCCCCGGACCGGTCGCGCTGTTCAAGCCCGCCGCGGGCCCGGGCGTGCGCATCGACACGGGCGTGCAGTCGGGCGACGTGGTCTCGGGCTCCTTCGACTCGATGCTCGGCAAGCTCATCGTCACGGGCTCGACGCGCGAGGAGGCGCTCGATCGCGCCCGCCGCGCCCTCGACGAGTTCGAGATCCAGGGCCTGCCCACCGTGCTGCCCTTCCATCGCAAGATCGTGCGCGATCCCGCGTTCACCGCCCCCGACGGCAGGTTCGGCGTGTACACGCTGTGGATCGAGAGCGAGTTCGAGAACGACATCGAGCCCTGGGAGGGCGAGGTGCCGCCGATCGGCCAGGATCCGAAGCGCCAGACCGTGGTCGTCGAGGTCGCCGGCCGACGCGTCGAGGTGTCGATGCCCGCGACGCTGCTGCCGCTCGTCGACCAGGAGGTCACCCGCGGGCCGGCGCCGAGGCGCGCGAAGGGCGCCGGCGTCGCGACCGCGACGGGCGACGCGGTCGCCGCGCCGATGCAGGCCACGGTCGTGAAGGTGGCCGTCGAGGATGGCCAGCAGGTCGCCGAGGGCGACCTCGTGGCGGTGCTCGAGGCCATGAAGATGGAGCAGTCGCTCTACGCCCACCGCGACGGCGTCGTGGTGAACATCGACGCGCCGGTCGGGCAGACCGTGCCGAACGGGCATGTGCTGCTCAGCATCGTCGACTCCGAGTAGCGCTGCGCGTCTTCAGCCGCTTCGCGAAGGGCCGTCCCGTACCGGGGCGGCCCTTCGCGCGTCCGGGGCGCCTCGAGCCGGGATCGCCTCCGACCGGGAGCGCCTCAAACCGGGCCCCGAACCGGGGCGCCCGGGCCGCGCCTCCGACCGCGGAGGGCCCGTGAGGCGTTGTGCCCCGGAGCGAGATGCGCGACACTCGCCTCGAAGGGCGTAGAATGCTCCTCGGCATCATTTCATCCGATATTTGGACAAGGACGTCAAATAATGACAACAACCGCGTCAGCTCGACCCGCGAGCACCCCGCACGAGCGCCGCAAGGTGGTGGCAGCCTCCATCATCGGCACCACCATCGAGTGGTACGACTTCTTCATCTACGCCTTCGCCGCCAACCTCGTGCTCGCGAAGCTCTTCTTCGAGCCCGCCGGCCCCGGCATGATGCAGATCCTCTCGCTCGTGACGATCGGCCTCTCGTTCCTCTTCCGCCCGCTCGGCGCGTTCCTCGCCGGCCACTTCGGCGACAAGCTCGGCCGTCAGCCGATGCTCGTCATCACCCTGCTGCTCATGGGCGTCGCGACCGTGGGCATCGGCCTGCTGCCCACCTACCAGTCGATCGGCATCATGGCGCCGATCATCCTCATCGTGCTGCGCATCCTGCAGGGCCTCTCGGCCGGCGGCGAGTGGGGCGGCGCGGTGCTCATGTCGGTCGAGCACGCCCCCGAGGGCAAGCGCGGCCTCTTCGGCGTGTTCCCGCAGCTGGGTGTGCCGTTCGGCATGCTGCTCGCCTCGGCGATGCTGGCGCTCATGCGCGTGATCGCCCCCGGCGAGGCGTTCGAGGAGTGGGGCTGGCGCGTGCCGTTCCTCTTCTCGGTCGTGCTTATCGTGGTGGGCTTCATCATCCGCCGCACCGTCGACGAGTCGCCCGTGTTCAGTGAGATCAAGGAGACCAAGAAGCAGGCCTCCGCGCCCATCGTGCAGGTCTTCAAGGCGCACACGCCGCTCGTGATCCTCGCCGCGCTGCTGTTCGCGGGCAACAACGCCGTGGGCTACATGCTCACCGGCGGCTACGTGCAGGGCCTCGCGTCGCGCCCCGAGGCCGACGGCGGCCTCGGCTACGACCCCGTGCAGGTGCAGCTCGCAGTGCTCGCCTCGGCGGTCGTGTGGGCGATCTTCACCTTCGTATCCGGCCCGCTGAGCGACCGCTTCGGCCGCAAGCCGGTCATGACCGTCGGCTGGTTCCTGCAGGCCGCCGCCGTCATCCCACTCTTCCAGTTCGTCTTCAACGGCGGCGTGGGCGGCGTGCTCATCGGCACCAGCCTGCTGGCGATCGGCCTCGGCCTCACCTACGGCCCCACCGCGGTCTGGTACGCCGAGACCTTCCCGGCCTCGATCCGCTACTCGGGCATCTCGATCAGCTACGCGATCGGCGGCGTCATCGGCGGCGCGTTCGCGCCCACGATCGCGCAGATCCTGCTGCAGACCTTCGGCTCCACCTGGGCCATCGTGGTGTACCTGCTCATCATGACCGGCCTCGGTCTGCTGGCGAGCACGCTGCTCAAGGACCGCTCGAACATCCCGCTCGATCCCGAGTTCGAGCACAGCGGCCTCATCCACACCTGGACGCCCGCGAAGCGCTAGGGCCCCTTCGCGCGAGCCGCGCGAACGCGCGTCTCGCGAGCCACGGCGGGGCGGATCCCGAGAGCGGATCCGCCCCGCCGTTCGCGTCCCCGGAATAGCAGCGCGCCCCCGGCGGTTGCACCCCTCATGGCACGCACCCCGCTCTCGATCCTCGATCTCGCGACCGTGGAGGCCGACGGCAGCATCGCCGACGCGTTCCGGCACTCCGTCGAGGTGGCCCGCCTCGCCGAGCGCAGCGGCTACCGCCGCATCTGGTACGCCGAGCACCACAACATGCCGTCGATCGCTTCGAGCGCCACGGCCGTGCTCATCGCGCACATCGCGGCGCGCACCGACACGATCGGGCTCGGTGCCGGCGGCGTCATGCTGCCGAACCACTCGCCGCTCGTCATCGCCGAGCAGTTCGGCACCCTGGCCGAGCTGCACCCCGGCCGCATCGATCTCGGCCTCGGGCGGGCGCCGGGCACCGACGGCGCCACCTTCCGCGCGCTGCGCCGCACCCACCAGGCCGCCGAGAGCTTCCCGAGCGATGTGATCGAGCTGCAGCGCTACCTCTCGGACGACCTGCCCCGAAACGCGGTCAACGCATACCCGGGGCGCGGCACGCGGGTGCCCCTCACGATCCTCGGATCCAGCCTCTTCGGCGCGAGCCTCGCCGCGCAGCTCGGCCTGCCCTACTCCTTCGCCTCCCACTTCGCCCCGCAGCAGCTCACCTCGGCCGTGCAGCACTACCGCTCGCACTACGTGCCGAGCGAGGCCCACCCCGAGCCCTACGTGAGCGCCGGTGTCAACGTGGTCGCGGCCGAGACCGACGAACAGGCCGAGGCGCTGTTCGCGCGCGCCGAGGTCGACCGGGTGCGGCGCTTCCTGTCGCGGGGCCGCGAGCGCGAGCTCACCGCCGACGAGGCGTCGACCCTCGTCGACACCCCCGCGGGGCTCGAGATCCGCGGCATGCTCAAGTACACGGCCATCGGCGGCCCCGACCGGGTGCGCGACGAGCTCGAGGCGTTCGCGCGCTTCGCCGACGCCGACGAGCTCATCACCGTGCACGCGGCGCCGACGCGCGCCGAGCAGCTGGCGTCGGTGCGGATCGCCGCCCCCGGCGCCTGAGCCGGTCGGCGCCCGCGCCCGATCCGGCACCGTTTCCGGCAGGGAAGCGAACGGCCGCGGCTCCCCGTCTCTCGGGGGAGCCGCGGCCGTTCCGCGTGCGCGTCCGCTCAGGCGGCGGCCAGCTCCTTGCGGCGCGCGTGCAGCTGGTCGAAGGTCGCGAACTTCTCGGCGATGGGGCTGCCGGTGAAGTGGCCGACCCAGCCGTCGTGCTCGTGGAAGAAGCGGATCGAGGTGAACTCGGGCTCGGTGCCCATGTCGAACCAGTGGGTCGTGTTGGCGGGCACCGACACGAGGTCGCCCGGCTCGCAGTAGAGCGCGTGCACCCGGCCGTTCACGTGCAGGTAGAACACCCCCGCGCCCTTCGCGAAGAAGCGGTCCTCATCGTCGTCGTGCCGGTGCTCCGAGAGGAACTTCTCGCGGGCGGGGCCCTTCGCCTCGTCGTAGCCCTGCTGGCCCGGGGTCAGACCCATGATGTCGACGAGGGTGTACCCCTCCTGCTGCTTCACGGCCTCGATCTCGTCGGTGTAGAGCGCGAAGATCTCGTCGAGCGTCGCGTCGTCGGCGAAGTCCTTGACCTCCCAGTGCGAGAAGCGCGCGCCGAGCTTCGTCAGCTCCGCGAGGATCTCGGCGTCGTCGGTGGTCTCGAGCACGGGGGTCTCAGGGTCGTTCTCGTTCCAGACCGTGAGCAGCGTCATGGTGTCTCCTCTGTGTGCGGGCACCCGATGGCCACCAACGAGCGCTGATTCCGGGCCCATCCTCTCACCCGGCGCCCTCGGCCCGCACGGAGGAGGTAACACAACGACGCCCCGGCGTAACATTCCGAAGGGCTTCGCGCCGCGCGCCGCCCGGTCGCCGCCCGGGCGGCTCGCGTCTCGCGCCCGCCGCGGCCGCGCGCCCCGGGCCGCGCTTCGCGGACGCGCTCAGCCGGTGACGTCCACGAGGTAGCGCAGCAGCCACTCGCCGACCTCGAGGTGGCGTCGCGCCGCCGAGATGCTGCCGCCCCACGCGTACATGCCGTGGCCGGCGACGATGAGCGCGGGCACCTCGGGCACCTCGTCGGTGGGCGTGCGGTAGACCTCGTCGAAGCGGGCGGCCTCGACCGCCATGTCCTGGTGGTTCTGGATCACCGGGATCCGCACGACCGCGTCGTGGGCGGGGTGGCCGATGCCCTTCAGCATCTCGAGATCCCGGATCTCCACGCCGTCGGGCCAGCGATGGCCGGCGATGACGGCGTCGATCGCGTGCACGTGGAACACCGCTTCGGCCCCGGTGCGGGCCGCGATGTGGGCGTGCAGGCCGGCCTCCGCCGACGGCGGCCGGGGATCGCCGGGATCGGCCGATCCGCCGTCCTCGCCCACGAGCACCACGTCTCGCTCGGTGAGCTCCGACTTGTCGAGTCCCGATGCGGTGACGGCGAGCAGCAGCGGGTGCCGTTCCACCACCACCGACAGGTTGCCGCCGGTGCCGCGCATCCAGCCGTAGCCGGCGAAGCGCGCCGACTCGGCGGCCAGGGCTCGGCCCGCCTCGCGCACGCGCTCGCGCGAGACCAGTTCGGGGGCGATGATGCTCACGACGCCACCTCGATCTCGTCGAAGCTCGCGACCGCCGGCGCCCCGGCGGCGGCGAAGTCGGATCCCGCCCACGGCTCGCCCTCGCGATCGAGGGCGACGACCTGCCAGCCCGCGGCCCGCGCGGCGGCGACCTCCTCGGGGTGGTCGGTGAGGAAGAGGGTGCGACCCGGATCCGTGCCGAGCGCCTCTGCGATCCGCTCGTACGAGGCGGGCTCCTTCTTGGGACCCGCGTTGACGGTGTCGAACCAGGCCTCGACGATGGCCGAGAGGTCGCCCTGCGGGGCGTGGCGGAACCACGGCTTCTGCGAAGCGATCGACCCCGACGAGTACACGGCCAGGCGGATGCCGCGCTCGTGCCAGGCGCGCAGCCGCGGGGGCGCGTCGTCGAAGAAGTGCGACGTGATCTCGCCCGCCGCGAAGCCCTCGGCCCAGATGATGCCCTGCAGCGTCTTCAGCGGCGTCGACTTCACGTCGGACGCCATCAGCGCGCGCAGCGCGTCGGCGACCTCGGCGTCGGAGGCGTCCTCGGCGATCCCGGTCTCGGCGATCGCCTGCCTCCGCGCCTCGCGCACCGTTCCGTCGTCGCGCCCCAGCACCTCCTCGAGGCGGGGCCGCGCGTAGTCGTACAGGTCGCCCAGGATGAACCCCGCCGCGCTCGTCGTCCCCTCGAGGTCGACGACCACCGCGTCGGCGGTCACTGGAATCGTCGCGGGCATCGTACCTCCGTGGAACGTAGCGGATTGCGGATCCGGGCTCGCGGCGGGAGACCCGCCCGCCCGCGAGCGTGCACTCTGATGCGCCAAGCTACCACCGCACCGCGCGCTCCCGCCCACGCGTTACGCCCCGTTGCAGCGGCCTGAGGCTCACCGCGGCACGGGCCGCCCGAGCCCGCCCGGATCCCGCTCGTGCTCGGCCCCCGGGCGCCCCGGATCCGGGGCGCCCGGGGCCGTGTCCCGCGACGACACGCGACCAGAGACGACGCCGATCCGCGGCCTAGACTGGAGGGGTGTTGCAGAGATGGCGAGATGTGGCCCGGGCGAGCGGTCTCGCCTCCCCCGACGGCTCGACGAGGCCGACGATCTTCGCCGAGATGACAGCGCTCGCGCAGAGCACCGGCGCCGCGAACCTCGGCCAGGGCTTCCCCGACGGCGACGGTCCCGAGTGGATCCGCGAGATCGCTTCGGCCGCGATCCGCGACGGGGCCAACCAGTACCCGCCGGGGCGCGGCATTCCCGAGCTGCGCCAGGCGATCGCGGCGCACCAGCTGCGCCACTACGGCATCGAGCTCGATCCGGAGCGCGAGGTGCTCGTCACCGCCGGCGCCACCGAGGCGATCGCCGCTGCGGTGCTCGCCTTCGCGGGCCCGGGCGACGAGGTGGTGACGCTCGAGCCCTTCTACGACTCCTACGCCGCCGCGATCGCGATGGCCGGCGCCGCGCACGTCACCGTGCCCCTCGTGCCAGGCCCCGACGGCTTCCGCCTCGACTCCGCCGCCCTCGACGCGGCGGTCTCCGAGCGCACGCGCCTGATCCTGCTCAACACCCCGCACAACCCGACCGGCACCGTGCTCTCCCGCGACGAGCTGCAGCTCGTCGCCGACGCGGCCCGGCGGGCCGACGCGCTGCTCGTGACCGACGAGGTCTACGAGCACCTCACCTTCGACGGCGACGCGCACACGCCGGTGGCGACGCTGCCCGGCATGGCCGAGCGCACCCTCACCATCTCATCGGCGGGCAAGACGTTCTCGCTGACGGGCTGGAAGATCGGCTGGATCGCCGGCCCCGCCGAGCTCATCGAGGCGGTCACCGCGATCAAGCAGTTCCTCACCTACGCCGGCGGCGCACCCTTCCAGCCCGCGATCGCGCGCGCCCTCGTCGACGGCGACGCCGACATCGCCGAGCTGCGCGACTCGCTCTCCGCCCGCCGCGACCTGCTCGTGGCCGGTCTGCGCGAGGCGGGCTTCGAGGTGGTCGTGCCGGGCGGCACCTACTTCGTCTGCGCCGACGCGGCGCCGTTCCTCGCCGAGGGCGACGACGGCGCCGCGTTCGCGCGCGCCCTGCCGGGCCGCATCGGCGTGGCAGGGGTGCCGATCAGCGCGTTCTGCCACGAGGGGTCGGCTGCGGCGCAGGCGCTCTCCTCCTGGGTGCGCTTCACCTTCGTGAAGGACGAGCGGACCCTGCGCACCGCGGTCGAGCGGCTGCGCGAGCTGGGCGGCGCCGGCCGGGAGCCTCTGCGATGAACCGCGTCTTCGCCGTCGTCGGAGTGGTGCTCGCCCTGTGGATGTGCGTCGGGCGGTGGCTGTTCGGCATCGGCGGCCCGCTGACCTGGTGGTACCTGCCCACCATCGGGCTCGTGTTCATCGCGCTGCAGCTCTGGATGGCGCGGCGGGTGCGGATCACTCGGGATCGCGGGCGCCGCACGAGCCGCAGCACCGTCGTCTCCCTCGCGCTCTCCTGGGCCTGCGCGATCGGCTTCGGCCTCACCGTGCCAGATCTCGTCGACGACCGGCTCGTGTCGGTGCTGAGCCTCGCCGCCGGATCCGCGTTCTCGGGCGAGATGTCGATCGCGCTCTGCAACCCGCTCGGCATCCTCGCGTTCGCGCTCCTCATCGCCTCGATCGTGTTCGCCTACGCCGACGCCCGCGATCCGAAGCCCGAAGAGGATGAGCACCCGGGCGAGGGCGGGATGGTGCCGCACCCCCTCGGCTGAGACCGGTGTGACACTTTCTTTCGGCGAGGCGCTCCCGTACGCCCCGGAAAGGTGCCACGATGGGGGGTATGGGCTTCCTCACATACGGCGGCGTGCAGGAGTACGAGTTCGACGATCGCACGCTCGCGCACCTCAAAGTCGCCATCACGATCAAGCTGCGCAGGCAGGAGAGCTTCCTCATGAGCTGGACCGTTCCAGCGGAGCGCGGCGGCGGGCGGGTCTCGATCTGGCTCACGCCATCGATCCCGCTGGCCTTCCGCTTCGCCGGCAGCCGCGCACCGCAGCTCGACAAGCAGTGGCTCGCGGTGCTGAACGAGCTGTCGAACACTCCGAGGGGGCTCATCGTGGTCTCCGAGCAAGAGGCCCAGCAGCACATGAGCGATCAGAAATAGGGGAAGCACACATGGGCCATCTGAACTACGGCAGCGGCGCGAGGTTCACCTTCGACGACCGCCTGCTCACGCACCTGCGCACCGTCATCCTCGCAAAGCTGAACCTGCAGGAGAGCCTCGTCTTCACGTGGAGCGACGACCAGCAGCAGCACAGCATCTGGCTGCACCCCTCGGTGCCGGTGCACTTCGAGTTCGACGAGCGCTCGACCGATGAACTGAACCCCGCTTGGATCGAGCAACTGCTCGCCTTCGCGAACTCCCAGGGCGGGCTGCGACTCGTCGAGGAACCGCCGCAGCCCAGCTGATCCCGGAAGAGGCCCTCGATCCGCGCCCGCGGCTCGAGGGTCTCTTCCGTTCCGCCCTGCCCGCTCCTCTCCTCCCCCCCCCCTTCGCGGCCGCCGCGCTCGCGTGTCTCGTGCATCTACCGCACTTCGAAGGCGCTGCGCAAGCCCCTGGAGCGTGTTCCACGACGGGAGTAGCGTCGAGTGCACACGAGCGGTCCTGCTCAGATGCGGGCCGCCTCATGGAAAGGAGCAGGACATGGGTTTCATTGCTTTTCTCGTGCTCGGCCTGATCGCCGGCGCGATCGCGAAGGCGATCCTTCCGGGTCGGCAGGGCGGCGGCTGGATCGTGACGCTGCTTCTCGGCGTCGTGGGAGCGATGCTCGGCGGCTGGCTGGGCTCGGTGATCTTCGGGGCGAGCCTCGAGGACTTCTGGTCGCTGCAGACGTGGCTGCTCGCAATCGGCGGCTCCATCGTGGTGCTGCTGATCTACGGCCTCATCGTCGGCCGCAAGGGCGCCGCGGACTGACCCGAGGCTCCTGCGCAGAGGCCCCCGACCCGGTTCGCCCGGGCTGGGGGCCTTTGCCGTGCTGGCGGAGGGTAGGGGATTTGAACCCCTGAGACGGGGTTACCGCCTGCTTGTTTTCAAGACAAGTTCCTTCGGCCGCTCGGACAACCCTCCGCCGAAGAGCTTAGCAAAGCCGCCACCGGGGCGGCGCCGGGCGACCGCGCGGGCCTGGCAGCCGCGCGAGAGGTCGAAAAGGGTTCGCGATTGCCGAGAGCACAGCACTTTTCGACCGCTCGCGGGCGAGCACGGGCTCCCCGAGCGGGCGCGGGCCGGGACGATCCCGAGCTCGCGCAAGGCGCTTCCCGGCCGACATCCACGTCTGCCCGACGTCCACGTCTGCCCGACATCCGAGCCCACCTCCCCGGCGGGCCCGGCCGCTATCCCAGCAGCTCGGGGAAGCGCACCCGCAGCGCCGACAGCAGACCGCCCTGCTCGACCGTGCCGGTCACGCGGCCCGCGGCGGCCTGCACCTCGGGGACGGCCTGCCCCATCGCGACGGAGTCGCCCGAGTGCGCGGCCCAGCGCAGCATGTCGATGTCGTTGCGGCCGTCGCCGGCGGCGAACACCCGCGAGCGGTCGATGCCGAGGCGCGCGGCGACCACCTCGAGCGCGCTCGCCTTCGTCACGCCGTCGGGGGCGATGTCGAGCCACGACGTGTTGCCGACCGCGTAGGAGACGTGCGTGAGGCCGAGCGTCTCGACCGCGTCGAGGAACTCCTCGAGCCGGTGGTCGGGCGACACCACGACGACGCGCGAGGCCTGCACGCCGAGCAGCTGCTCGAACGGCACCATGCGCTGCCGAGACGGCAGCGTGCCGGTGGGGATGGGCTCGGTGTACAGGAAGCCGCCGTCGGCGAGCTCGACCGCGAAGCGCGCCGTGACGAGCTGGGTGCGGATCTTGCGCAGCGCGTCGCTCGGGTCGAAGGCCTCGACGTACTCGCGGCGATAGGCGCGGTGCGCGAGCGGATCGCGGCGCAGGGTCACCGCGCCGTTGGCGGCGATCACCCAGTCGGGGCGGATGCGCAGCCGCTCCACGATCGGCAGCGTCGCGTCCACCGATCGGCCGGTCGCGATGACGACCTCGTGCCCCGCCTCGTGGAGGGCGCGGATCGCCTCGGCGAGATCGGGGTCGATGCGGCCCCCATCGGGGTCGTCGCCGGCGCCGTGGAAGCCGTGGTCGAGCACGGTGCCGTCGAGATCGAGGGCGATGATGTGCCGCTGCTCCGCGGCGACCTTGACGGGTGAGGCGGATCCGGGGGTCATCTCAGGCTCCGACCACCGGCGTGAGCCGCTCGAGACCGCCCAGGTAAGGTCGCAGCGCCTCGGGCACGATCACGCTGCCGTCGGCCTGCTGGTGGGTCTCGAGGATCGCGACGAGCCAGCGGGTGGTCGCGAGCGTGCCGTTGAGCGTGGCGACCGGCGCGGTCTTGCCGTTCTCGCCGCGGAAGCGCGTGGCGAGCCGTCGCGACTGGTAGGTCGTGCAGTTCGAGGTCGAGGTGAGCTCGCGGTAGGCGCCCTGCGTGGGCACCCAGGCCTCGATGTCGAACTTTCGGGCCGCGCTCGACCCGAGGTCGCCCGCGGCCACGTCGATCACGCGGTAGTGCAGGCCGAGCGACTGCAGCATGTCCTCCTGCCAGGCGACGAGGCGGTCGTGCTCGGCCTCGGCCTCGGCCGGGTCGGTGTACACGAACATCTCGAGCTTGTTGAACTGGTGCACGCGCAGGATGCCGCGGGTGTCCTTGCCGTGCGAACCGGCCTCGCGCCGGTAGCAGGTCGACCAGCCGGCGTAGCGCAGCGGGCCGTTCGACAGGTCGACGATCTCGTCGGCGTGGTAGCCCGCGAGGGCGACCTCGCTGGTGCCGGTGAGGAAGAGGTCGTCTTCGGGCAGGTGGTAGACCTCGGCGGCGTGCTCGCCGAGGAAGCCGGTGCCGCGCATCACCTCGGGCTTGACGAGCGTGGGCGTGATGAGGGGCGTGAAGCCGTGCTGCAGCGCCCGGTCGAGGGCGAGGTTCATGAGCGCCAGCTCGAGCCGCGCGCCCACGCCCCGCAGGAAGTAGAAGCGCGCCCCCGACACCTTCGCGCCCCGCTCCATGTCGATCGCGCCGAGCAGCTCGCCGAGCTCGAGGTGATCGCGGGCCTCGAAGTCGAACTCGGCGCGCTCGCCAACCTCGCGCAGTGTGACGAAGTTCTCTTCGCCGCCTTCGGGCACACCCTCGATCACGACGTTCTCGATGCGCACGGCGACGGCCTCGAACTCGGCCTCCGCCTCCTTCGCGCGGGCCTCGGCCGCCTTCACACCGGCCGCGAGCCGCTGGGCCTGCGCGATGAGCGCGGGCTTCTCGTCCTTCGAGGCGGCCTTGACGCGACCGCCGAACTCCTTCTGCTCGGCGCGCAACCCCTCGAACTCGGTGAGCGCGGCGCGACGGGCCGCATCCGCGGCGAGCGCCTGGTCTACCACCGCCTCATCGTTTCCTCGCGCGCGCTGGGAGCGCTTGACGGCCTCGGGATCGGTGCGGAGCAGGACTGGATCGATCACGCCCCCAGCTTACCCGTGCGCGGAGGTCGCGCCGTCAGCTGCGCGGCGCACTCCCCCGCTACCCTGGTTGCATGTCTCAGACCCCCGCGCGCAGCCTGCCCGTCGCCGCCGTGGTCTACCACCCGTTCAAGACCGACCTCGCGGCGCTGCGCAGCGCGATCGCGCATCACGAGCGCCAGTCGGGCTGGGCGCCGACGCGCTGGTACGAGACCGCGGCCGAGGACGCCGGAACGGCGGCGACGCGCAGGGCGCTGACCGAGGGGGCGAGCGTCGTGCTCGCGAGCGGCGGCGACGGCACCGTGCGGGCGGTGGCCGAGGCGCTGAGGGGAACGGGGATCCCGCTCGCCATCGTGCCGCAGGGCACCGGCAACCTGCTCGCCCGCAACCTGGGCATGCCACTCGGCCGACCCGACGAGGCGGTGCGCGCGGCGTTCTACGGGCGCGGGCGCCCCATCGATCTCGGAGTGCTGCGGATCGTGCGCGAGGACGAGAGCGAGGACGAGCACGTGTTCCTCGTGCTCACCGGTATGGGACTCGACGCCCGGGCGATCTCGGCCACCCGGGCGACGCTGAAGAAGCGCCTGGGCTGGCTCGCCTACGTGGACGCGGGCGTGCGCACCATGCTCAAGGACCGTCCGCTGCAGATCCACTACTCGGTCGACCGCTCGCCCGTGAAATCGCTGTCGGTCTACACCGTGATGATCGGCAACTGCGGCCTGATGCCCGGCGGGGTGCTGCTCATCCCCGACGCGAAGCTCGACGACGGCAAGCTCGACGTGGTGGCGCTGCGACCGCTCGGTCCCTTCTCGTGGCTGCGCATCTGGAACAAGATCGGCTGGGAGAACGGGGTGCTGCGCAAGACGAAGGCCGGGCGGCGCATCATCGACCTCGTCAACGACACGAAGAGCGTCAACTACCTGCGCGCCACCCGCTACGCGCTGTCGGTGCCGCGGCCCGAGCCGGTGCAGCTCGACGGCGACGACTTCGGCCTCGCACTCGCGGTGAACGGCACCGTCGATCCCGGCGCCCTGACGGTGCGCGTGCTGCCGGAGTGGAACGCCCCCGTCTGATCCGCCCGCGGCGCGGGATCGCGCTGAGGTGGGGGCCGGATCCGCTCGCCTGCGGCGGGACCGCTGCGACCGGCCCGTGCCGTCGGGCGCGGCCCCCGATCCCGCGCGGCGTCGGCGTCGAGCGCGGGTCTACGCGTCCTCACCCGAGCGGATCTTGCTCAGCCAGTCGCGCGCGTCGCGGAAGGTCTCGTCGTCGTGGGCGTCGCGGATGGACGCGACGACGCGGTCGGCGCGCGGGTACGAGCCGAGGAAGACGACGCGGGGGCTGAACCGCTTCACCCCGAGCAGGGCATCGGCCACCCGCTCGTCCGCCACGTGCCCCTCGGCGTCGATCACGAAGCGGTAGCGCCCCATGCGGTCGCCGATGGGACGCGAGGCGAGCAGCGTCAGGTTCACGCCGCGCGTGGAGAACTGCTCGAGCAGCTCGAGCAGCGCACCGGCGCGATCCTCGGGCAGCTCGACGATGAGGCTGGTCTTGTCGGCCCCGGTCGGCTCGCCGACCGGCTGAGTGCGGCTGACGAGCACGAAGCGGGTGACGGCGTCGGGGTTCTCGGCGATGCCTTCGGCGAGCACCTCCACGTCGTAGTGCTCCTCGATGCCGGGGGGCGCGATGGCCGCGTCGATGCCCTTCTCGGGGTCGAAGAGGTCGCGCGCGGCCTGCACGTTCGACGTCGCGGGCAGGTGGCGATGCCTCGGCACCTGGTCGTCGAGCCAGGCGCGGCACTGACCGTAGGCGACGGGGTGCCCCGAGACGACCGCGATGTCCTCGAGACCGGTGCCCGGGCGGGCGACGAGCACGAAGCGCACGGGCACGAGGTACTCGCCGATGATGCGCAGGCCCGGGATGGTCGCGAGGGCGTCCTGCGCGACCGTCACACCGCCGTCGATCGAGTTCTCGATCGCGATCATGGCGGCGTCGCTGTAGCCGGTGACGACGTCGTTCAGCGCCTCGCCGAGGTTCGCGACGGGGTTCCACTGCTGGCCGACGGCCTCGGGCACCTGCTTGAGCGCCGCCTCGGTGAAGGTTCCCACCGGCCCCAGGTAGGAGTAGCGGCGGGCGGGGGCGGGGCTCTGCGACATGCTCACCAGATTACCGCTCGTGCGGCGCGAGCACGCGCTGCGCCGAGCGGGCGGGGAGGAGCGCCGAGGGCGCGCGGCATCCGACCGAGGCCGGGGCCGTGCCGTGCACCGCGCGGAAGGCCCGCGAGAATGCGGGGAGGTGCGCGTATCCGAGCTCCCGCGACACCTCGGTCGCCGTCTCCCCGAGGCCGAGGCGATTGCGGGCCCGAGTCATCCGCACCATCCGCGACCACGCGGCCGGTGTCTCGCCGCTGCGCTCGCGCACGATCCTGCGCAGGTCCCGCTCGCCGCGCCCCAGTCGGCGCCCGGCTTCCTCGATGGTGAGGTGAGGCTCGAGGGCGATGAGGCTCGCGAGCGCGGCGAGCCCCGTGTCGTCGTCGCCGACGTCGGCACGCGTCGACCCCCGCAGCACCGCGTCGAATCCTCGTGAGGGGTCGGCGCCGCCTCCGCCCGTGCCGGTGTATGCGGCGAGCATGGCGGACACCATGTGCCAAGAGTCGATGCCGCCCACCTGGGCGGGGGCGAGCGGCGCTCCGATCGCCCCGGTGCGCCCCGAGCGGAATCCGACGGGGAGCAGCAGCGATCCCGGCTCGATGCCGATGTCGTTGCGCACCCCCGCGGGCAGCACGACGGCCTCTCCGGCGCGGAGGCGCAGCTCTCGGCCGCCGACCGCGATCGCGGCGGAGCCGACGGCCACCCAGACCGCGACGTGCCCGCCGTTCACGCGGGCCCAGGTACGGTGCGTGCGGCGACGCCACGCCGAGGAGACGACGAGCTCGGCCGCGGGCTCCTCGGCGTCCGGGGAGCGCCGCCACCGCCCGGGGGTCGTCCCCACGACCTCGGCGAAGCCGCGCACGAACGCCGCGCTGCTGTGGTACCCGACACGGTGGGCCACCCATTCGATGTCGCGTCCCTCGGCGAGCAGCTCCGCTGCCGTCCAGGCCCGTGCGCGGCGCACCCACGCGCTCAGCGTGAGCCCCGTCTCGGCAGCGAAGCGGCGCTGCGCGGTGCGCACGCTCCAGCCGGTAACGGCGGCCTCGACCGCGCTCGCGAGATCGAGGTGGGGGTCGTCGGCGAGCATCTCGGCGAGGTCCTGGAGTTCGGGTGAGGCGGGAGCGGGCGGAGCGGAGAGGCCGTGGCCGGCGCGGCTCCGCGTCGCGGTCCGCACCCGCACGCCCGGCTCGGAGGGGGCCGCGTCCTCGTGCGCCGCATCCAGGTGGCCGAGCGCGCGTGAGAACTCATGGAGGAGGCCGGGGAGGTGAGCCGGATCCACTCTGACGCTCGCGGGCCTCACGGGCCCGGTCGATGCGGCGGGCACGGGGATGACGATCGCCTCCGACGAGGCGCGCACCTCGACCGTCGCTCCGGCGGGTGCCCAGAGCGCGGTCCCGCTCTGGATCAGGTGGCGGTCGCCGTCCGCAATGATCCTCGCCGAACCGCGCACGACGGCGTAGAGCAGGGGCTCCGGAAGCCGAGTGGCTCGGGGTGGTAACACGGTGTCGTCCTCAATCAACAGACGTTAGCAAGGGTTGGCTAACTTGATAGTACCGCGCGGTGATCCGACCGCGCCCAGAACCCCACACCGCCCGGAGGTCCCCGCATGGCGAGACACCTGTCTGCCCTCATCGTCGCCGCTGCCGTCGCAGCCCTGCTCACCGGATGCAGCGCACCCGGTGCGGCCACCCCCGCATCCGACACCGCCACGGGCTCGGCCGACGCCGCGGGCTGGCCCCGCTCCGTCGAGCACGAGCTCGGCACCACCGAGATCCCCGAGAAGCCGCTGCGCATCGTCTCCACCTCGCCCTCGATCACCGGAAGCCTGCTGGCGATCGACGCCCCGCTCATCGCATCCGGGGCGGCGACCGTGACCCCGCTCACCGACGACCAGGGCTTCTTCACCCAGTGGGCGGAGACCGCCGAGGAGCGCGGCGTCGAGGTCGCCTACAAGAACCTCACCCTCGACGTCGACGCCGTCGACGCGTTCGAGCCCGACCTCATCATCGGCTCGTCGAACGGCGGCGACGCCACGGGCGACGCCTACGAGCAGCTCTCGGAGATCGCACCCACCGTGATGCTCGACTACAGCAGCATCACCTGGCAGGAGCTCACCACCGAGCTCGGCGAGATCACGGGCATGGAAGCGGAGGCCGCCGAGCGCATCGCCGAGTACGACGACTGGGTCGCCGAGCAGGCGAAGCAGATCTCGCTGCCGGAGCAGCCCGTCACCGCCCTCGTCTACATGGGGGCCGACGGCTCGTGGGCCTTCACCGCCGACAGCCCCCAGGCCGAGCTCCTCACATCGCTCGGGTTCACCTACGAGCCGGTCGCGGCCGAGTACCGCGCCGACGACCAGAGCGGTCGAGGCGTCGACGTGCTCACCAGCGAGAACTCCGCGGCGGGCCTCGCCGGGGCCGAGACCATTCTCACGGTCGCCATGGGCGGCGGCGACCCGGTCGCCGACTTCACCGGGGATCCCCTGCTCGCCAATCAGCCCGCCGTCGCGAACGACCGCGTCTTCTCCCTCGGCACCCAGTCGTTCCGCCTCGACTACTACAGCGCCAAGCTGACCGTCGAGCTGCTCGTCGACACCTTCGCGGGCTGAGCCGATGACCCTGACGGTTCGAGCCGAGAGCGGGGCGGCGCGCGAGCGCCGCCCCGCTCCGGTCCGCCGCACCGCGGCGCTGATCGCCGTCGCGGGGATCGCGCTCGCGGTCTCGGCGGTGCTCGGCCTGGGACTCGGCTCGAACCGGATCGATCCCGCGACGGTGGTCGCGGCGCTGACGGCGTACGACCCCTCCGACGACGCCCACCTCGTCGTCGTGCAGTCGAGACTGCCCCGAGTCGTGCTCGGGATCATCGTCGGCGCGGCCCTCGGCCTCGCCGGCGCGCTCATGCAGTCGGTCACCCGCAACCCGCTGGCCGACCCCGGGATCCTCGGCGTCAACGCGGGAGCGTCACTGCTCGTGACCATCGCCATCGCCTATCTCGGTGTGACGGGCATCGGCGGGTACATCTGGTTCGCGTTCCTCGGAGCGGCCGCCGCCGCGGTGGTGGTCTACCTCCTCGGATCGGCTCGGCGCAGCGCAGCGACCCCCGTGCGGATCGCACTCGCGGGCACCGCCGTGAGCATCGTGCTCGGCGCCGTCACCCAGATGATCCTGATCAGCAACGAGACCTCCTTCAACACCTACCGGTACTGGGTGGTCGGCTCGCTCCAGGGGCGCGGGGCCGAGGTCATCCTCACCGTGCTGCCCTTCATCGCGGTCGGCATCCTCGCCGCACTGGTGCTGATCGGCCCGCTCAACGCCATCAGCCTGGGCGACGAGACGGCCGCGGCGCTCGGCACGCGAGTCGCCGCCGGTCGCGCGGGAACCGCCCTCGCGGTCGTGCTGCTCGCCGGATCGGCCACGGCGGCGGCGGGGCCCATCGGCTTCATCAGCCTCGGCGCGGCGCACATCTCGCGCCACTTCACCGGCAACGAGCACCGCCGCCTCATCCCCGCGGCGACCCTCGTCGGCGCCGCGCTGCTCGTGGCCGCCGATACGGCGGGCCGCGCCATCGTCGCGCCGTCCGAGCTGCAGACGGGCATCGCGGCCGCCCTCTTCGGCGGCCCGCTCTTCATCGCACTCGTGCGTTCGCGACGGGTGGCGTCGCTGTGAGCGCGGCTGCGCTCTCCGTTCCGAGCGGTCGGGTGCTGCGCGTCGGCCCGCTGTCGCTGCGCGTGCGGCCCCGGGTGCTGCTCGTCGGCGCGCTCCTGCTCCTCGTGCTGCTCGCGATCGTCACCGCGTCGCTGCTGATCGGATCGCAACGGCTCGGCTTCTCCGATCTGGCGGCGGTCGTCACGGGTGAGGCGCGGCCGTCGCTCACCCGCTCGGTGCTGGGGCGACGGCTGCCGCGCGCGCTCACCGCCGCGCTCGTCGGCGCGCTCCTCGGAATGAGCGGGGCCGCCTTCCAGTCGCTCTCCCGCAATCCGCTCGGCTCCCCCGACATCATCGGATTCACCTCGGGGGCCGCGACAGCTGCGGTGTTCCAGATCGTGGTGCTCAGCGGCGGCATGATCGCCACGGCGATCGCGGCGGTGCTGGGCGGCATCGTCACGGCGCTGATCGTCTACCTCCTCGCCCGCCGGGACGGGATCACGGGCGGGCTGCGCCTCGTGCTCGTCGGCATCGGGGTGGGTGCGGTCGTCAGCGCGATATCGGCGCTGCTCATCGCGCGCGCCGACATCGACGACGCCCTGCTCGCGCAGCTCTGGAGCTCCGGCTCGCTCACGGGCCGCGGCTGGCCGCACGTCTGGGCGACCCTCGCGGCGCTCGCGGTGGTCGGACCGGTGCTGCTACGGCTCGGCCGCGATCTCGCGCTCATCGAGATGGGCGACGACAGCGCGCACGGCGTGGGCGTGCAGGTCGAGCGCACCCGGTTCGTCGCCGTGATCGTCGCGGTCGCCGCCGCAGCGGCCGCGACCGCTGCGACGGGCCCCATCGCCTTCATCGCCTTCGCCGCCGGGCAGATCGCCCGACGCCTCGCCCCGGTGCCGGGCGTGCTGCTCGGGCTCTCCGCCCTCATCGGCGCCGCGCTGCTCGCGGGCGCCGACCTCCTCTCGCAGAACCTCGATGTCGGGCTGCGCACACCCGTGGGGCTCGTCACGAGCGTGCTCGGCGGCCTCTACCTGCTGTGGCTGCTGGCCCGCCGCATCTGAACGGATCCTCATGGCTGAACACCCTCTCACCGCACCCCCTCCGATCGCGGAGGCGAACGTCCCATCCGACCTCGGCCGCGCGCCCGCGGCGGTCGGCGCGCCGCCCGCTCCGACCACGGCCACCGTGGCACCCGCGGCCCTCTCGGCACGGGGTCTCACGGTCGGCTACGGCGGTCACGAGGTCGTCTCCCGGCTGGATCTCGCAGTGCCGACCGGGGGCTTCACGGTGATCATCGGGCCGAACGGCTGCGGCAAGTCGACGCTGCTGAGATCGCTCTCGCGCATGATCCGCCCGAGTCGAGGATCGGTGCTGCTCGACGGGCGGGATCTCGCCGCTCTGCGCGCCAAGCAGATCGCGCGACGCGTCGGCACGCTCGCGCAGGCGCCGACCACGCCGGCCGCGATCACGGTGGCCGACCTCGTCGCGCGCGGCAGGAACCCTCATCAGACGCTGCTGCGGCAGTGGAGCCGGGATGACGAGCGCGCCGTCGCGGCCGCGCTCGACGAGGTGGGCATGACCGCTCACGCCGACCGCCTCGTCGAGGAGTTGAGCGGGGGGCAGCGGCAGCGGGCCTGGATCGCGATGGCGCTCGCGCAGGAGACCCCGATCCTGCTGCTCGACGAGCCCACCACCTACCTCGACGTGGCCCATCAGATCGACGTGCTGGATCTGTGCTCCCGCCTGCACGAGCAGGGTCGCACGCTGGTGGCGGTGCTGCACGACCTGAACCTCGCAGGCAGATACGCATCGCACGTCGTGGCGATGCGCGACGGAGCGATCGTCGCCCAGGGCGCGCCCGACGAGGTCATCACGGTCGAGCTCCTGCGCACCGTCTTCGATCTCGGCGCGCGGATCATCCCCGACCCCGAGACCGGGCGGCCGCTCATCATCCCGCGCGACCGGCGCGCGGCTCGACCGACCCCGACAGATCAGGAGAACCCATGACTTCCCAGACCCCGCTGCACCGCTCCGCCGCGATCCAGTCCGACGACCACAACCGCGGCCTCGTGCTGGGCACCGCCACGGTGCACGAGCTGCACGACATCTCCGCGCACCTCGTCCGGGTCGTGCTCCGCATCCCCGACCTCGCCGCCGAGCCGCTCTGGGAGCGACCGAACACGGCGCTGCGGTTCTACCTCGAGGACCGTTTCGAGGCGGCCTCCCGGGTGTACACCGTGCGCTCGGCGGACCCCGCGGCGGGCACCGTGGAGGTCGACGTGGTGCGGCACGGCGCCGCGAGCCCGATGATGCGCTGGCTCGAGGCGCTGCAGATCGGGGACGCCGTGCAGTTCGGCGGCCCGCGCCCCCACTTCACGATCCCCGACGTCGATGGGCGCGAAGCCCTGATCTTCGCGGACGCGACCTCGCTTCCCGCGCTGTACGCGATCCTGCAGCAGGCGGATGAGTCGCTGACGGGTCGGGGCTGGATCGCGACCGACGACGAGACGGCGTTCGCGGAACTGCCGCAGCTGCCCGGCCTGCCCCTCTCCCGGATCCGGCCCGGCGTCGGATTCGGCTCCCAGCTCGCCACCGTCGCGGATCCGTCTGCCGCGGTGGTCTGGGGTGCGGGAGAGCGCGACGAGATGCGCGAGGTGCGGCGGTTCTTCCGCACCGGGGCGGGCCTCGCGAAGGAGGACGTCGCGGTGTTCGGCTACTGGAAGCGTGGCACGACCAATACGCAGATCGACGCCGAGCGGCTCGCCGCGTACGAGAAGGTCCTCGCGTCCGGAGGCACGGTCACCGAGCTCGACGATCTCGCGCTCCCGATCTGACGACGGGGTCGGCGCCGCCTGTGGCCTCGGGTCAGCCGAGCACCCGCTGCACGAGCTGCTGCGCCGCCCGCTGCACCTCGGCGAGGTGCTCGGGGCCGCGGAACGACTCGGCGTAGATCTTCATGACGTCCTCGGTGCCCGAGGGGCGCGCCGCGAACCAGGCGTGCTCGGTCTGCACTTTGAGGCCGCCGATGGGGGCGTCGTTGCCCGAGGCGCGGGTGAGGATCGCCGTGATCGGGTCGCCCGCCAGTTCGGTGTCGGTCACGTCGTCGGGCGAGAGCCCGCCGAGGCGGCCCTTCTGCTCGGGCGTCGCGGCCGCGTCGACGCGGGCGTAGGCGGGATCGCCGAAGCGCTCGGTCAGCTCGCGGTAGCGCTCGGACGGCGACTGGCCGGTGACCGCGCGGATCTCGGCGGCGAGCAGGGCGAGCAGGATGCCGTCCTTGTCGGTGCTCCACGCGCTGCCGTCGAAGCGCTGGAACGAGGCGCCGGCGCTCTCCTCCCCGCCGAACACCACCTCGCCCGACGACAGGCCGGGCACGAACCACTTGAACCCCACGGGCACCTCGAGCAGCTCGCGCCCGTGCGAGGCCACGACGCGGTCGATGAGCGCCGACGAGACGAGGGTCTTGCCGATCCTGGCCGACGCCGCCCAGCCGGGCCGGCGCGTCAGCAGGTAGTCGATGGCGACGGCCAGGTAGTGGTTGGGGTTCATGAGCCCGCCGTCGCGGGTGACGATGCCGTGCCGGTCGGCGTCGGCGTCGTTGCCCGTGACGAGGTCGTAGAGCGGCTGGTAGTCGGCCACCGTCGACATGACGTGGCGCGAGGAGGGATCCATGCGGATCTTGCCGTCCCAGTCGAGGTGCATGAAGCCCCACTGCGGGTCGACGCCCGGGCCGAGCACGGTCAGGTCGAGGTCGAAGCGATCCCGGATCGCGGCCCAGTAGGCCACGCTCGCGCCGCCGAGCGGGTGCGCGGCCATGCGCACGCCGGCCTCGCGGATCGCGTCGACGTCGATGACCTCGCCGAGCGCCTCGACGTACTCGCCCAGGAAGTCGTAGCGCCCCACCGGCTCTCCGCCGAGGCCGTCCTCGGAGGCCCGCGGGATCGCATCGACGCCGCGCCGCCCGCCGCTCCGCTCAGCCGGGCCGTCGGCGGCAGGGGCCGGCCCGCCCGCGAGCAGTTCGTTGGCGCGGGCGGCGATCCAGTTCGTCGCGTCGGTGTCGGCGGGCCCGCCGTGCGGCGGGTTGTACTTGAAGCCCCCGTCGGCCGGCGGGTTGTGGCTCGGGGTGACGACGATGCCGTCGGCGCGGCCGGGGTCGTCGGCCGTGCGGCCGCGGTTGTGGGTGAGGATCGCGTGGCTCACCGCGGGCGTCGGCACGAAGACCTCGTCGCCCGTTCCCGCCTTCGCGAGCACCTTCACGCCCGCGGCGGACAGGACCTCCCGGGCCGTGTGCTCGGCCGGGGACGACAGGGGATGCGTGTCGGAGCCGATGAAGAGCGGGCCCTCGATGCCCTGCGCCGCGCGATACTCGGCGATGGCCGCGCTGATCGCGACGATGTGCGCCTCGTTGAAGGAGCCCCGCAGCGACGAGCCCCGGTGGCCCGAGGTGCCGAACACGACCCGCTGGGACTCGTCGGTGGGATCCGGAACCACGTCGGTGTACGCGGCCAGCAGCGCCTCGACGTCGATGAGGTCGTCCTGCTGCGCGGGCTGCCCTGCTCTCTCATGCATGTCTCCAGTGTGCCAGCCCCCGCGGCGGCCCGCACGTGGCGTCTTCACCACCTCACCCCACGCCGCATTCCCCGCCCCGCCTCGCGCCGCATCCCGCCCGCCCCACCTCGCGCCGTATCCCGCCGGCCCCGGGTCCGCCCCATCCGCTTTCCTCCTCCGAGCCCGCCCCCTTCCCTTCACCGAACCCCGCCCCGCCCTTCCCCGAACCTCCGCCCCGGCTTCTCCCAACCCGCCCCTTCCCTTCCCCTCTTCCCCGAACCCCACCCCCGACTTCTCCAAAGCCACCTCCAAGGGTCTGTCCGATAAACGGTGTGTGGGATCCGGCGGTTTTCATTCGTGAGTGGTTTTCTCGAACCGTCCGGCGAAGGTGATCGCGAACGCGTTCAGCGCGGGCTTCCACCTCATCACCCAGCGTGCCCTTCCGCCGCCAGTCGGGTCAAGCGACCGCGTCACGAGGTAGAGACATTTCAGCGCGGCGGCCTCGTTGGGAAAGTGCCCCCGAGCTCTCACGGCGCGCCGATAGCGAGCGTTGATTGACTCGATCGCGTTGGTCGTGCAGATCACCCGCCGGATCTCGACGTCATACTCGAGGAACGGCACGAACTCCGCCCAGCTGTTCTTCCAGAGCTGCACGATCGCCGGATACCGTCCGCCCCACTCGGCGGCGAACTCCTCGAACCGATCCTTCGCCGCCTGCTCCGACGGGGCCGTGTAGACGGGTTTGAGGGAACGGACGATCGCGTCGCGGTGTTGCCGCCCGGCGTAGCGGAAGCTGTTGCGGATCAGATGGACGATGCACTGCTGGACGACCGTTTGCTCCCAAGTGGTGTTGATCGCCTCCGGGAGACCCTTCAGCCCGTCGCAGACCGCGATGAGCACGTCCTCGACACCCCGGTTCTTCAGCTCGGTGAACACCTGCAGCCAGAACCTCGCACCCTCCTGACCGTCACCGGCCCAGATGCCGAGGATGTCGCGTTCCCCGTTCACGGTGACGCCCATCACGACATAGAACGGGGTGTTCCTCACCTGCCCGTCACGGACCTTCACCACGATCGCGTCGACGAAGATCACCGGGTAGAGCGCATCCAACGGCCTGCTCGACCATTCGGCGAGTTCCCCGGCGACCTTCTCGGTGATCCGGCTGATCGTGTCCTTGGAGACCTTCGCCCCATAGACCTCGTCGAAATGCGCAGCGATCTCACCGGTCGTCAACCCCCGAGCGGAAAGGGACAGAACGATCTGATCGATGCCGTCCAGTCGGCGTTTCCGCTTGGGGACGATCACCGGCTCGAACGACCCGTCTCGATCTCGCGGGACTTCGATCTCGACGGGGCCGATCTCTGTCAGCACCGTCTTGACCCGCGTCCCGTTACGCATGTTCTCGCCGATTGGGGTCCCGCCGTGCTCGTGGCCGAGGTGCTCGGTCAACTCGGCATTCAGCGCGGTCTCGAGGACGTTCTTCGTGAGCTGGCTGAGCAGGCCGCCCGGCCCCGTCAGGCTCACGCCCTGCTCCTTCGCCTGCGCGAGCAAGCGTTCTGCGAGTTCTTTCTGATCGATGATCTCCCCGGTCACGGGATCAATCATCTCGTCGTCAACAACGACAGTGGTCGTGTCAGCCACGGCCATCTCCTTTCGGATCAGGCCGGACCCTCACACACCATTATTCAGACAGTCCCACCTCCAAAGACACCGATCGACGTTCAAACACCCCGATCGGCGGAGATCGGGTGCCTGAAGCTCGATCGGTGCGCCGAGCGGGGCGGAGGGAGCGGAGGGAACGGAGCAGAGGGAGCAGAGCGGAGCAGAAGGGGCAGAGCGGAGCGGGGCAGAGGGAGCGGAGCGGCCCGGAGCGGGCCGCCCTGAGCACAGGGGGTGGGGAGGGAGCGGGGCAAAGCGAGCAGAGCGGCGGGCACGGGCGAGGCGGCGTCGAGCGGGCACGGGCGAGGCCGGCGTCGGGCGGGGCCGGATCGCAGGCACTCGGCGATACCGCTCGTTCACAGACCCCGACTACTCTGGAGGCATGGACGAGAGCGTGATCACCTCCAGGCGCGACGAGATCGAATGCTGGCTCACCGACATGGACGGCGTGCTGGTGCACGAGGAGCGCGCGATCCCGGGCGCCGCGGAGCTGATCCAGCACTGGCGCACCCAGGAGATCCCCTACCTCGTGCTCACCAACAACTCGATCTTCACGGCCCGCGACCTCAGCGCCCGGCTGGCCGCCTCCGGGATCGACGTGCCCGAGGAGCGGATCTGGACGAGCGCGCTCGCCACCGCCGCGTTCCTCAAGCAGCAGAAGCCCGGCGGCTCGGCGTTCGTGATCGGCGAGGCCGGCATCCTGACCGCCCTGCACGACGCGGGCTACGTGATGACAGAGTCGAACCCCGACTTCGTGGTGGTGGGCGAGACCCGCAACTACTCCTTCGAGGCGATCACGAAGGCGGTGCGCCTCATCATGAACGGCGCGCGATTCATCTCGACGAACCCCGACGCGACCGGCCCGAGCGCCGACGGCCCGCTGCCCGCGACGGGCGCGATCAACGCGCTCATCACGAAGGTGACCGGCAAGGTGCCCTACATCGTGGGCAAGCCGAACCCGATGATGTTCCGCTCGGCGCTCAACCAGATCGGCGCGCACTCGCACAACACCGGCATGATCGGCGACCGCATGGACACCGATGTGGTGGCCGGCATGGAGGCCGGGCTGCACACGGTGCTCGTGATGACGGGCATCTCGGACCGCCGCGAGATCGAGAGGTTCCCGTTCCGGCCGGATGAGATCCTCTCGTCGGTCGCCGAGCTGCTGCCGCAGACGGGCAAGGCGCCGGCGAAGCCGAAGGGCTGACCCGTCACCGCGCCTGCAGCTCGCAGGAGGTGTCGACACCCGCGGCGCGAGACGGTGCGCGCCCTTCGGCGGGCAGTACCCGGGAGAGAGTGCCGCCGAGCTACTTCTTGCCGGAGCGCAGCGTCTTGAACAGCATCTGGCCGAGGATGAAGGCCAGCAGCACCGAGAACGCCACGTTCGACCAGAACGGCGGAATGTGGGTGGCGATCACCGAGCCGAGCGGCGACAGCACGCTCGCCGCGATGCCGAGCACGGCCGCCGAACGCAGGTCGACGTTGCGGCGTCGCGCGTTGCCGAGCGTGCCCGAGATGGAGCCCGGGATGAGCATGATGAGCGACGTGCCCTTCGCGACGAGGTCGCTCGCGCCGAAGAAGAACATCAGCACCGGCACGACGACCACACCGCCGCCCACGCCCAGCAGCCCCGAGAGCACGCCCGTGATCAGGCCCGTCACCACGAGCAGTGCACCGGTGAGCAGGGTGACGTCGATCACCGCGTCACGCTGCGGGATCACGAACCACAGGCTGATCACCACGCCCAGCAGGAACGCCATGAACATCCAGCGCAGGAAGCCCGTCGGGATGCGCGACAGCAGGTAGCTGCCGATCTGCGCGCCGACGACGATACCGGCGGCGAGCAGCAGCGCCGCCAACCAGTCGACGTTGCCCTGCAGCGAGTAGCCGATGCCGCCCACGACCGCCGCCGGCAGGATGGCGGCCACCGAGGTGCCCGCGGCGAGACGCTGCTGGAAGCCGAGGAACATCACCAGCATCGGCACGAGCACCACACCGCCCCCGATGCCGAAGAGGCCTGAGAGCAGGCCCGTGACCGCCCCGAGGACGGCGAGGATGAGGATGCTGGGACGGCTGGGCTGAGTCATGGAATTCGTTCTCTCGAGGGTGTGGCTGATCTGCGGGCGGAGCGTACGGCCCGGCTCAGCCGGTGCCGTCGACCACGATCGCCGACCCGTCCGACCTCGGATCGCTCGCCGCCTCGTACCCCTGCGGCGTGACGCGGATCAGATTCGAGTGTCCCAGATCCTCGCTGTACGCGGGCACCGTCTTGAGCGGGAACCCCGCAGCGGCGATGGCGTCACGAGCCTCCACGGCCACGTCCTCCTCGATGAGCACGCGCACCACCCCGTCGGCGCCGGGCTCCTCGACGATCCAGCGCGGGGCGTGCGTCGCCTCGTGCGGCGTGCTGCCCGCGAGCGAGCGCAGCAGCAGCTGGGTATGGATCTGGGGCTGCGCCGATCCGCCCATCGTCGCCGGCACCCACGCGAGCTCGCCGTCGCGCAGGATCAGCACCGGCATGAGGGTGTGGCGCGGCCGACGGCCCGGCGCGAACGCGTTGGGCGAGGCGGGGTCGAGGGAGAAGGAGGTGCCGCGGTTCTGGAACAGGATGCCCGTCTCGGGCTCGAGCACCGCCGCGCCGAAGCCGAAGTACACCGAGTTGATGAGCGAGATCGCCCAGCCGTCGGCGCTGACGGCGCTGAGGCCGACGGTATCGCCGCTCGGCTTCGCCTCGCGCGGCGGCGGGTGCTCGGGGCGGCGCATCGCGATGAGCTCGGCGCCGGTGGGGCCTCCCGCCGTGGGATCCGCGAGGAACGCCGCCCGCACGGCGTTGCCGCCGCGGAAGGAGTCGGCGAGCGCCCCGGCGCCGGACTCGAGAGGATCCTCGATGCCGCCCGCGATGGCCTCGAGGGCGCGCAGCAGGATGAACCCCGAGGTGTTCGGCGGCCCGGTGATGACGCGGTGCCCGGCGTAGTCGCCCTCGAGCGGATCGTCCCAGAAGGCGGCGTAGGAGGCGGCGTCCTCGAGCGCGATCTTCGACCCGAGTTCCTGGAGCCCGGCGACCCAGCGCTGCGCGAGCTCGCCCTCGTAGAACTCCGAGGCCCCGCGCTCGGCGAGCCGGCGAAGCGAGGCGGCCAGCGCGGGCTGCACGAGCGGCTGCCCCTGCACGAGCGGCAGGCCCTCCGGGATGAACACGCCGCGGCAGCCCGCGTCGAGCTCGAGCACCTCGCGCTCCTCGACGATGGCAGCGGCGACCGACCGGGCGGTGGGCACCCCCTCTGCGGCGTACCGGACGGCGGCCTCGAGGTGCTGCGCCCAAGTGCGCGTCGCCCCGAGCTCGTGCAGCGCCTCCCAGCCCCGCACGCCACCTGGCACCGTCACGGTGTCGATGCCGCGCAGCGGAAGCATCTCGCCGTACGACGCTCGAAGCGCGTCGAGCGACTGCCCCGCCGGTGCGGTGCCCGTGGCGTTGAGGAAGCGCACCTCGCCGTCGGGGCTGCGCACGAGCGCCATGAGGTCGCCCCCGAGCGCGACGTTGTTCGGGTACACCACGCACAGGGCGGCCGCGGCGGCGAGGGCCGCGTCGATCGCGTTGCCGCCGGCCTCGAGGGCGGCGGCGCCGGCCTCGGTGGCGAGGTGGTGAGAGGTGGAGATCGCTCCGCCTGCTCCGGTCATGACTGCTTCGCTCCCTTCTCTCGCCCGGCCAGGGCGATCTGCTGCGCGATGTCGAGCACGTGCGCCCGGGCCTCGCTCTCGGCGAGGTCTCCGTCGCCCTCCGCGATCGCCTCGAAGATGCGCCGGTGCGCGATGCTCGACGCCTCGCGGCGCTCCTTCGTCTGGTAGCGGCTCGCACGGCTCGGAGCGATCTGCTGCGCGATCTGCTCGTTGATGAGCGCGAGCAGCGGGTTGTGGGTGTACTGCGCGATGGACTGGTGGAAGGCGCGGTCGAGTTCGGCGTACCGCTCCTTCGTGACGTCCTTCTCCATCGACTCGACGAGCTCCCGCAGCTGCGCCAGATCGCGCTGCGTCGCCCGGCTGGCGGTGAGGCGGGCGATGGGCGGCTCGACGATGGCGCGCAGCTCCATGATGTCGTGGATCTCGGGCCGCAGCGCCGCGACCGTGTCGAGCAGATCGTCGGCGATCGTGGCCCGCTCCCCGGGGCGCAGCACGATCGTGCCCCGCCCGGGCTTGCGGTCGATGAGCCCGCGGTTCTCGAGCTCCCGCAGCGCCTCCCGGATCGAGACGCGCGAGACGCCGAGGTGCTGCGCGAGCTCGCGCTCGGCCGGAAGCTTCTCGCCCGGCGCGAGCTCGCCCTCGAGGATCAGGCGTTCAAGGTCGACCGAGAGCCGGTCGGGCACCGAGAGGGTCGCCCCCCTGTTGATCGAATCCCAGTCCATTGCGCACTTCCATTCTCACTTCGCTAGCCTCGCCGCCGGCCCGCCCGGCCGCACTCGTCCACTCCGAGCATCATCACGTGTCCGTGCTCTTGCCGAAGTAGGCCTCGTGCAGCTGCTCGTCCTCGAGCATGGCCTTCGCGTCGCCGCCGCCCGAGATCCTGCCGGTCTCCATGAGGTAGCCCCGATGCGCGATCGCGAGCGCCATCCTGGCGTTCTGCTCGATGAGCAGCACACTCGTGCCCGAGCGGTTGATCTCCTCGATCACCTCGAACATCTGCGCGACCACCTTCGGGGCGAGACCCATCGACGGTTCATCAAGCATAAGCAATCGCGGGCGCCTGATGAGCGCTCGGGAGAGCGCGAGCATCTGCTGCTCGCCGCCCGAGAGCGTCGCGGCGGTCTGGTGCCGGCGCTCCTCGAGCCGCGGGAAGAGCTCGAAGACGCTCGCGACCTCGGCGGAGAAATCGGTCGACGCGCCCCAGTGGGCGATCTGCAGATTCTCGAACACCGTCATGCGCCCGAAGATGTGCCGGCCCTCGGGCACGAGCGACAGCCCCGCGCGCACGCGCTGCTCGGCTCGACTCGACGACACGTCCTTCTCCAGGAAGGAGATCCTGCCGCGGCTCTTGTTGAGCCCGGCGATCGAGCGCAGCAGGCTGCTCTTGCCCGCGCCGTTCGCGCCGACCACGACGACGAGTTCGCCCTCGTCGACGTGCATGTCGACGTCGGTGACCGCCCTGACGACGCCGTAGCGCACGTTCAGGCCTTCGACCTCGAGAATTCTCACTTCGCATCACTCCCCAGGTAGGCCTCGAGCACTTCCGGATTGACCCGGATCTCGGCGGGCGTGCCGTCGGCGATGATCACGCCGTGGTCGAGCACGATGATCCGGTCCGAGACCCCCATGAGCAGATCCATGTCGTGCTCGATGAGGATCACGTCGATGCCGCGCTCGCGGATCCGCTTGATGAGGCGGGCGAGATCGCGGGTCTCGCTCTCGTTGAGGCCCGCTGCGGGCTCGTCGAGCAGCAGTACGTTCGGTCGGGTCATGAGGGCGCGGGCGATCTCGACGCGGCGCTGCTGGTAGGCGTCGAGCGACGAGGCGCGCTTGTCGCGGCTGTCCCACACGTCCATGAACGCGAGCACTTCTTCGGCCTCGTCGACCGTGGCCCGCTCCGGCTTCCGCACGAACGGGAACGGCGAGAGGAACTTCGGCGCGAACCCCGCGAGTCGCGAGTGCCCGCCCACGAGCAGGTTCTCGAGCACCGTCATGTCCCAGAAGAGGCGCACGGTCTGGAAGGTTCTCGCGATGCCGCGCATCGATACCGCGCTCGACTCGAGGCTCTGCGTCTGCTCGCCGCCCAGCTCGATGGTGCCGGAGGTCGCCCGGGTGACGCCCGAGATCGCGTTGAGCAGCGTCGACTTGCCGGCGCCGTTCGGGCCCATGAGGCCGAGCACCTCGCCGTGCCTGAGCTCGAACGTCACCGCTTCGAGGGCGACGAGGCCGCCGAAGACCGGTTTGACGTTCTCGACTTTCAGCACCGGCTCCCCGGCGGCGACGGGGGTGTCGCGCTCGTTCACGATGAGCTCGCCCTCGGGCGCCTCGGTGCGGCCCCGCGCCCGGGTGAGCTCGAGGCGCTTGGAGATGATGCCGCCGGGCCGCAGGATCATGAGGATCACGACGATGAGGGCGAGGAAGCCCGTGCGGAACTCGGGGTGGGCCTGGATGAGCGGGATGTCCTTCGCGACGGCCTGGAAGAAGATCCACAGCACCGCCCCGGTCACCGGCCCCCACAGGGTGCCGGCGCCGCCGAGGATCACGAGGCTCAGCACGATGAAGTTGTCCTCGAGCGTGAAGCTGTCGGGGTTCACGAACTGGTTCATGTGGGCGAAGAACACGCCGATGACACCGGCGGTCGACGCCCCCACCACGTAGGCGAGCAGCTTGTAGCGGCGGGTGCGGATGCCCATCGACGAGGCGACGAGCTCGTCCTCGCGGATCGCGACCCAGGCGCGGCCGACGGGCGACGCGATGAGCGAGGCGAGCGCCACGACGAGGATCACCACGATGAGGAAGACGATGTAGTACGTCGTCAGGGGCCGCACGATCTTACCGGTGAGCGTGAGCGCCGGGATGTTGCGGATGCCGACCGCGCCGCCGGTGAACTCGGTCCAGTTGATGGAGACGATGCGCACGATCTCGCCGAAGGCGAGGGTCATGATGGCGAGGTAGTCGCCGCGGGCGCGCAGCGTGGGATAGCCGATGATCGATCCCGCTATCCCCGCGAACACGATCGCGGCGACCACGCTCAGTGGAAGCACCCACGCGAGCGCCGCGGGATTGTCGGCGAGGTCGACGCCGAACGTTCTCGTGCAGAATATGGCCGTCGTGTAGGCGCCCACGATGAAGAACGCGATGAAGCCGAGGTCGAGCAGGCCGGTGATGCCGACGAGGATGTTCAGGCCGGAGGCGAGGGCGACGTAGACGAGGGCGAGGGCCGCCACTCGGATCCACTTGTCGCCGGGCAGCGCGAGCGGTGCGAGCAACCCCACGAAGAGGAAGACCGCGGGCCAGATCCAGCGCTTGAGGCCGTGATCCTGCTTGAGGATGACGATGGGGGCGGTGTACGTGTTCGACATCGTTAGACCTTCTGTACCTCTCGGCGGCCGAGCAGCCCCTGCGGGCGCAGCCACAGGATGATCACGAGGATCCCGAACGCGATGACGTCGCGGTAGGCAGATCCCTGCGGGACGTAGGACGCGGCGAGCTCCTCGCTCACGCCCAGCACGAGGCCGCCCACGAAGGCGCCCGGGATGCTGCCGATGCCGCCGAGCACGGCCGCGACCAGTGCCTTGTGAGCCCCGGCAGGAAGCCCATCGTGGCGGCCGCGAATCCGTACCGCTGCGAGTAGAGGAGGCCGGCGACCGCGGCCAGCGCCGAGCCGAGCACGAACGTCGTCGAGATGACCCGGTCGACGCCGATGCCCATGAGCCTCGCCGCGTCCTTGTCCTCGGCGGTCGCGCGGATCGCGCGGCCGATGGGGGTGAAGCGGATCACGGCCCAGAAGGCGAGGGTCACTGCGACCGCGACGCCGAGCACGATGAGGTCGATGCGCTGCACCCTCGCTCCGAGGATGTTGAGCGACTCCCCGAGGTCGGGGCGGGGCACCGGCAGCTGCGCGGCGCCGAAGAGGAAGGTCGCGACCGCGCGCAGCAGCATGGACACCGCGATCGCGGTGATGAGCATGGAGAGGATCGGCGCGTTGCGCAGCGGCCGATACGCGATCCTCTCGATGAGCCAGCCGATGAGCGAGCCGACGACGAGCCCGAAGAGGATCGCCGCCCAGCCGGGGAGGCCCGGGCCGTCGACGCTCGCGTCCGCGATGAGGATGTTGGTCTGGCCCGCGACGAGGGCTCCGATGGCGCCGAACATGAAGATCTCGCCGAAGGCGAAGTTCACCATGCCGAGGACGCCGTAGACCACGCTGAACGCGACGGCGAGAAGCCTGTAGATGCCGCCGACGGCGAGCCCGTTGATGATTTCCTGCATTGCCTAATCTCCGTAGCCTGCTGGGGAACCGGATGAGGATCCCGGTGGGCGCCGTCGCCGGCGCCCACCGGGGCGGTGCTACTCCTTGATGACCACGAAGGCGCCGTCTTCGATGCGCTGGAAGGTGAGGTTGCCCACACGGTTCCCCTCGTCGTCGAAGCTGATCTCGCCCGAGACCCCGGGGAAGCCCTCGGTGGCCGCGATCGCCTCGGCCACGGCCGCACGATCGGTCGATCCGGCGGTCTCCATCGCCTGTGCCGCGATGTACGTGGCGTCATAGGCGAGTGCGGCCCACGAGCTCGGCTCCTTGTCGTACTTGGCCGTGAAGGCCTCGACGAACGCGGCGGCCTCGGGGCTGTCGTCGCTCGCCGAGAAGGCCGAGTAGACCTCGACGCCCTCGGCGTTGGCGCCTGCGAGGTCGATGAAGAGCGGGCTCGCGGCACCGTCGGAGGCGAAGATCGGCGCGTCGGATCCGGCGTCGCGCACCTGGTTCACGATCTTGCCGGCCTCGGTGTAGAAGCCGCCGATGAAGACCGCGTCGGGGTCGTCGCGCAGTGCGGTGTCGACCGTGCTCGCGAAGTTCACCGTGCCCAGCTGGTAGGCCTGGGAGCTGGTGACGGTGCCGCCGGCCTCCTCGAAGCCCTCACTGAACGCGTCGGCGACGCCCTTGCCGTAGTCGTCCTGCTGATACAGCACGGCGACCTTCTCCACGCCCCGGTTCTCGGCGATGAACTTCGCCGCCTCGGCGCCTTGGTAGGCGTCGGTGAACACGGTGCGGAAGAAGATGTCGCTCGCGCCGCTCAGCTCGGGAGACGTGACAGCCGACGCGATGATCGGCAGGCCGCACTGCGTGTAGATGGGCAGGCCCGACAGCGCGACGCTCGAGAAGCTGAAGCCGAGAACGACCGGCACTTCGGCGTCGTCGCAGAACTCCTGCGCGACCACGGGGCCGTTGGCGGGCTTGCCCTCGTCGTCCACGCCTTCGAGGGTGAGGTCGCGATCGAGCACGCCGCCGTCGGCGTTGATCTCCTCGATCGCCAGGTCGATGCCCTCGCGCATCTCGAGCCCGTAGCTCGCGAAGTCGCCCGAGAGGGTCGCCGTGTATCCGATCGGGATCGCGCCCTCGGAGCCGCCTCCCTCGCCAGAGCCGCCAGAGCCGCCCGAGGAGCACGCGCTCAGCGTGAGGAGCGCAACGCCCGTCACGACCGCCAGTTTGGCTGTTCTCTTGCTCAACATTCTCATCACATCCGTCGGTTCGGAGGTCAGTCGACCGTCTCGATCGTCATCCAGTTTTCGAAGCAGTGGTTCGCGGCGAGCGACGTGACGCCGATCGTGGCGCGGCCGCCGAGTCCGTTCTCCTCGCCGAACACGTCGCGGAAGAGGTCGGTGGCGCCGCACGAGACCAGGTTCACGTCGACGAAGTCGGGCGCCGCGACCACGAAGTTCAGAGAGTTCACGAGGCACTTCACGCGGTCGAGCGAGCCGAGCGCGAGGCGCATCGTACCCAGGCAGTTCAGCGCGGTCTGCCGAGCCTCGGCGTAGCCCTGCTCGACGGTGACCTCGGCGCCGAGACGGCCGGCGTGGGTGGGCTGGCCGTTGTGGCCCACGATGTCGGCGACGTGGCCCGAGAGGAAGAGCAGGTTCCCGGTCTTGTGGAACGCCTTCATCGTGCCGTAGTAGGTGCCGTGGTAGCCGCCGTCGCTGTAGTCGGGGATATCGAGACCAAGCTCGGCCACGCGGGCTTCGCATGAGACAGACACTATATTTCTCCTTCTTCTCGTCCTTGAGGTGTCGGCTGAGTCAGGACTATTGGTCTGACCGAATGACCGACTGTCCATGAGCTTATAGCGGCGGAAGCGGAAGGGGAAGCCTTCAGCGGAGATTTTTCGAGACCGCAACGAAGTCGTCACACAGCACCCCTCGGGAAGCGCCTTGCGCCCGCGGCTCCCCGCGCCCGAGTCACCCTGAGACCGAGGCACCTGCGGCCGAGAGGCGGGTTCCGCACGCCGCGCAGACCGGTCTCATGCGAAATCCGCCTCTCGGCACCGCCCGGGCACGCAGAAGAGGGGCCCCGCGATACATCGCGGAGCCCCTCCTGAGCCTGGAGAGCGACGGCTACTGCGGCTGCAGGCCGAGGTCTTCGAGCCCGATCGCGAAGCGGTACTCGTATCCCTCGCCCTCGATGCGCGCCTTCGCCGGCGCCTGGCGATCCACCACCACGGCCACCGCGACGACCTCGGCGCCCACCTTCTTCAGCGCCTCGATGGCCGCGAGCGGCGAACCGCCGGTCGTCGAGGTGTCCTCGACCACCACGACGCGCTTGCCCTCGAGGTCGGGCCCCTCGACCTGGCGGCCGCGGCCGTGATCCTTCGGCTCCTTTCGCACCACGAACGAGTCGTAGACCCTGCCGCGCGCGACGCCCTGGTGCATGATCGCCGACGCGATCGGATCGGCGCCCATCGTGAGCCCGCCCACGGCGACCACGCCATCGATGTCGTCGATGAGGTCGAGCATCACCTGGCCGATGAGCGGAGCCGCGCGATGGTCGAGGCTCAGCTTCCGCAGATCGATGTAGTACGTGGCCTTCTTGCCGCTCGTGAGCGTGAAATCGCCGTGGAACACGGCCTCGCTCTTGATGAGGTCGATGAGCTGTTCGCGCGCAGTCGTCATGCAGAAGATCCTACTCGCGCTCGGATCGCCGCCGGTGCAGCGGGCGCGCCCAGCCCCGTGCCCTAGATTCGAGTGCAGGGAGGGTTCATGTCACCACTGCAGGCCGGTGAGCCGCAGGCCACCGCGGAACTGGCCCGGCTCTTCGCAGAGGGCCCGGCCGCCGTGCTGACGGGCGCGGGGATCAGCACCGACTCGGGCATCCCCGACTACCGCGGCGCGGGCACGCCCCCGCGCACCCCCATGAGCATCGCGCAGTTCATGGACAACGAGGCCTACCGGCGCCGCTTCTGGGCCGGGGCCCGCATCGGCTTCCTGCGATCGAGCGGGGTCGCCCCCAACGCCGGCCACCTCGCCCTCGCGCGGCTCGAGGCGGCGGGCCGCATCGGCGGGGTCATCACCCAGAACGTCGACGACCTGCACCGGCGCAGCGGATCCCGCACCGTCGTCGAGCTGCACGGCAACGGCCGCGTGATCCGCTGCCTGCGGTGCGGCGCGCGCTGGAGCCGGGCCGACGTGCTCGGCTGGTTCGACGACCTCAACCCCGGCTTCGCGGAGCGCAACGCGCACGCCGAGATCGCACCCGACGGCGACGCCAGGGTCTCCGGCACCGAGCGTGTCGTCGTGCCGTCGTGCCCGGGCCGCGGCGCCCCGTGCGGCGGGCTGCTGCGCCCCGACGTGGTCTACTTCGGCGAGACCGTGCCGCCGGCGGTGTTCAGCGCCGCCGAGACGCTCGTGCGCGACGCGAGCGCGCTGCTGCTCGTCGGCACCTCGCTCGCGGTGAACACCGGCATGCGGCTGCTGCATCGCGCCGAACGGCGCGGGATCCCCATCGCGGTCATCAACCGCGGGCCGACCGCGGTCGACCGCCGCGACTCGGTCGCCGTGCGCATCGAGGGGGGCACGAGCGAGACGCTCAGCGCTCTGGCCTCCGCACTCGACGTCCGCGTCTGACGGCGGCGGCCCGCCCGCGAGTCGTTCCCGCGGCACGGGCCGCCTCCGTCACTTGACGCTCTCGAGGAAGTTGCGCGTCCGCTGCCGCTGCGGGCGGTCGAGCACCTCGTGGGGCGGTCCGGCCTCGACGACGACGCCGCCGTCCATGAACACCACCTGGTCCGCCACGCCTCGCGCGAAGCCGATCTCGTGCGTCACGACGATCATCGTCATGCCGTCCCGGGCGAGCTCGCGCATCACGTCGAGCACGTCGCCGACGAGCTCAGGATCCAGCGCCGAGGTCGGCTCGTCGAACAGCATCAGCTTCGGATCCATCGCGAGCGCCCGTGCGATAGCGATCCGCTGCTGCTGGCCGCCCGAGAGCTGCGCCGGGTAGTGGCCCGCGAAGTCGCCGAGGCCGACGCGGTCGAGCAGTTCGAGCGCCCGGCCCTTCGCCATCGCCCGGGAGCGCCCCGCGACGCCCACCGGCGCCTCCATGATGTTCTCGAGCGCGGTCAGGTGCGGGAAGAGGTTGAAACGCTGGAACACCATGCCGATGCCCTGACGCTGCCTCGCGATCTGCCGCGGGGTCATCTCGTGGGTCTTGTTCCCCGCCTGTCGATAGCCGATGAGCTCGCCGTCGACGATGATGCGGCCGCCGTCGATCGTCTCGAGGTGGTTCACGCAGCGCAGCAGCGTCGACTTCCCGGAGCCCGACGGGCCGAGGAGCACGGTCACCGAGCCCGCGGGCACGGCGAGGGAGATGTCGCGGAGCACCTCGTGGGCTCCGAAGCTCTTGCGCACGCGGCGGATCTGCACGAGGGCTTCGGCCGGCGAAGTCTCGGGCGCGGTCGTGGTCTGCGTCATGGTCATGCTCCGATCACCTCGACGGCGTGGGTGGGTGGCGCGGGCGCGGGGCCCGGCTTGCGGCTCTGCAGCGCCGCCCGGAGGCGCTGCAGCGGAGTGGGCGGGAGATTGCGGGTGCTGCCCCGGCCGAAGCGGCGCTCGAGGTAGTACTGCGGTACCGAGAGCACGCTCGTCATGAGCAGATACCAGATGCTCACCACGATGAGCAGCTCGACCTGCTTGAGGTTCGACGAGGAGATCACCGAGGCCTGGGTGTAGAGCTCCATCACCGCGATCACCGACAGCAGCGACGTGTTCTTGAGCATCGAGATGAGCTCGTTGCCCATCGGCGGGATGATCACGCGCATCGCCTGCGGCAGGAGCACCCGCCGGAAGGTGTAGAGCGGCGACATGCCGAGCGAGTAGGCGGCCTCGCGCTGCCCCTCGTCGACGGACATCATGCCGGCGCGCACGATCTCGGAGGAGTAGGCCGCCTGGTTGAGCGTCAGCGCGAGCAGGCCGGCGATGAACGGCGTGACGAGCGCGTTCGTGTCCATCGACCAGAAGACGACGTCGGTGAGTGGGATGCCGAGGCGGATCTGGTCGAACAGCAGCCCGAGGTAGCCCCAGAGTACGATCTGCACGAGCACCGGCGTGCCGCGGAACGCCCACACGTAGAACCAGGCGACGCTGAGCAGCACCGGGTTCGAGGAGAGCCGCATCGCGGCGATGACGATCGCGAGCACCGTCGACACCGCCATCGAGATCACCGTGATGAGGATCGTGAGCCAGACCCCCTCGAGGATGCGGGCGTCGAAGAGGAACGCGCCGACCGTCGTGAAGTCGAGGTTCGGGTTCGTCGCGATGATCCCGACGAACCACACGATCAGGGCGAGCACGACGACCGCGCTGATCCAGCGCCAGGGGCGCCGGAGCGGAATCGCCTCGACGTCGTCGTCGGTGGAGAACCCCTGGTCTGCCGCAGCCGAGCCTCGTGAGATCGTCGGCGCGGTCACGAGGCGGCCTTCCCCTGGTTCACCGCGGCGGTCTCCACCGCGTAGGCGCCGATGTTGTTGCGGTCGAGCACCTGCTGGTAGGCGCCCTCCTCGATGAGCGCCTGGAGTGCGGCGCGCACGGCCTCGACGAGCTCGGTGTCGTCCTTGAGGATCCCGATACCGCTGAACACGGGATTGAAGCCGGAGGGGTTCTCGGGGTCGCGCACGATCTCGAACGCCTTCCCGTCGTCGGTCGTCGCGACGACGTACTCGGCGACGACGGCGTCGGCGGTATAGGCCTGGCTCTTGCCCGCGCGGAGGGCGGTCTGCGCGTCGAGATCCGAGGGGAGCTCCATGACGTTGATGCCGCAGTCCATCGCGCGCAGCAGCTCGCCCTGGATGGTCGCCTTCTGCACCGACACCGTGAGCCCGCAGAGATCGCGCTGGGTGGTGATGCCCTCCGGGTTGCCGTGCTTCACGGCGATGGCGAAGCCGCCGTGGGTGTAGTCGACGAAGCTCAGGGTCTCCTGGCGCTCCGGGGTGTCGTTCATGCCCGACATGATGATGTCGTTCTTGCCCGCCTGCAGCGACGGGATCACCGAGTCGAAGGCCTGCTTGTTGAGCGAGACGTCGATGCCGAGCTACTGCCCGATGAGCCGGCCGAGCTCGGGATCGAAGCCGACCGCACGGTTGGTCTCGTCGTACATCGCCATCGGCGGGAAGGGGATGTCGACGGCGATGTCGATCCGCCCTTTCTCGACGATCTCCTCCGGCAGCAGCTCGGTGAGCGCAGCGTCGGTCGTCGTGCTGATCTCATCGCCGACGGGCAGACCGTCATCGGCGCCCGACCCGCTCGCGGCGCCGGCTCCCGAGGTCGTCGTGTTCGAGCAGCCGGTGACGACCAGCGCGAGCGCGGCCGCAGCTGCGAGCAGGGTGAGGGATGTCTTCTTCATGGGGGTCCTTCGTCGTTGGAGGAGGATGGGGGTCGGAGGGCGCGGCGGACGCCGCGCCCGGCGTCAGTCGCGCGCGCCGAGCACCGGCTCGTGCAGGCGCAACAGGTCGTCGTAGGTCTCGCGTCGGGTGACGAGGCGGGCCCCCCGTCTCGCACGAGCACGATGGCGGGCTTGAGGGCGCCGTTGTAGTTGTTCGCGAGGGTGTAGTTGTAGGCGCCCGTGCCGGGCATCACCACGAGGTCGCCCACCCGCGCCGCGGGCATCGGGGCGCCGTCGATGAACAGGTCGCCCGACTCGCACTGGCGACCGACGAGCTGCACCGTCTCGGTCCACGGCTCGTCGATGCGGTCGGCGAGCAGCGCCTCGTAGCGCTGCGCGGTGAGGGCGATGTCGAGGTTGTCGGCGAGGCCTCCGTCGATCGCCACGAAGACGTCGCCCGTGCGCTTCACCGACACCACGCGGTACAGGGTGACCCCCGCGCGCGACGACCGATCGGCCCGGCTCGATCATGAGGCGGGCGTCTGCCGGCAGGTGCTCGCGAGCCGCGGCGACGATCGCGTCGAGGTACTCGTCGACGGACGGCGGGGTCTCGTCGTAGGTGTACTGCACCCCGAGCCCGCCGCCCACGTCGTAGGTGCCGAAGGTGCCGACGGTCGAGATGTTGGCGACCGCCTCGGCGAACTGCCGGGTGTTCAGGATCTGCGAGCCGATGTGCAGGTGCACCCCTTCGAAGTGCATGAGCGGGTGCGCCTGCATCCGGGCGATGGCCCGCTTCGCCTGGTCCATCGGCAGGCCGAACTTCGACTTCGCGCCGCCGGTCGCCTGGGAGGCGTGGGTCTCGGCCTCGACGCCGGGGATCACTCGCAGGAGCAGGGCCTGCGGGCGCTCGAGCAGCCGCTCGAGCCGATCCAGCTCGTCCTCGTTGTCGACGATGATCGCCCCGACGCCCGCCTCGAGCGCCATGCGGAGTTCGGCGTCGGTCTTCGCGTTGCCGTGGAAGTGGAGCTTCTCGGGCCGCACGCCGGCCGCGAGCGCGAGCCGCAGCTCGCCACCGCCTGCGACGTCGACCGAGAGGCCCTCCTCGTGCGCGATGCGGTACATGCCCGGCACCGGCAGCGACTTGGAGGCGAAGAGCACCTCGGAGTTCGGCCAGCGCTCGGCGAGGCCGTCGATGAAGCGGCGGATCTGGCGCCGCAGCCCGGCTTCGTCCATGATGTGCAGCGGGGTGCCGTACGTCTCGGCGAGCTCGGTGACCCCGACGCCGCCGATCGCGAGCTCGCCGCCGCGCGGGCCGTCGATGCGAGCGGACTCCTCGGGGAGGATGCTCCAGAGGTCATCGAGCCTGGTGCCGTCGGGGGCGGTGCGGGCAAGCGTCTGTGTGTGGGCCACTGGGATCTCCGTTCACGTCGTCGTGACACCCACTTTAGGCACCTAGGCCCCCGCCTATATTGTGGTTTTCTTATATATTTACGGCATGGAATCCAAGATTTCGACAAGTCCTGCGGACGGTGCGCTGCGACTCGAGGCCCTGGTCTCGGAGCTGGGCCCGCACACGGCGACCGCGGTCGGCGCAGACCCGGCCGGCCGCACCGTGCGCGCCGCCGAGTTCCACGACGCGCTCGAGGAGCTGCCCGACGAGCCCGACACGCTCCTCCTGGCCCCCTCGACCACGCAGGCCGCGGCGGCCGAGTTCGAGGCGCTCGCCGTTCTCGCGGCGCGACTCGGCTACGCCGCCATCGCGCTGAAGTGCCGCGACGCCGACGTCGACGCGCTGGCGGGGATCTCGCGCCGCACCGGAATCCCCCTCATCCGCGTCGGCGAGCGGGTGAGCTGGCGCATCTTCGACGCGCTCATCGCCCAGCTGCTCGGCGAGCACCGCTACAGCGAGGACACCCACCGCGACCAGGGCGCAGAACCGCTCTTCGCGCTGGCGAACGAGCTCGCCGAGTTCTTCGGCGGATCCGTCGCCATCGAAGACCTCGGCCGTCGCATCATCGCCTACTCCTCAGTGCCCGGGCAGGTCATCGACCGCCTCCGCACCCAGGGCATCCTCACCCGGAAGGTGCCGGACTCCCCGTTCAACGACGACCAGTACCGCACCGTGCTCCGGTCGACGGAGCCGATCAAGTACCCGCGCCTCGACGACGAGGAGCCGCGCGTCGCCTTCGCCATCCACGCCGGCACCCTGCCCCTCGGCACCGTGTGGGCGATCGATGCGAGCGGCGCCCCGGAGCTCACCGCCGAGCAGGAGGAGCGCATGCGCACCGCCGCAGCCCTCGCCGCATCGCACATGCTCGACGACCTGCGCGTGCGACGCGCCACCCAGCAGCCCCGCGAGGACCGGTTTCGCACCCTGCTCGACGGCGACGACGCCGGCGGCTCGGAGTTCGCCGAACTCGGCATCTCCGAAGAGCACGGCGCAGAGCTCCTCGTGTTCTTCCCCGAGCAGCGCGAGCACTCGCCCCTCCCGGCGCAGCTGCGCTCCCTCCTGCAGCGCCACCTCGTGCTCCAGCGCCCCGAGGCGGTCACGGCCGTGCGCGGCGGCCGCGTCTACGCGCTCGTCGAGCACGCCGGATCCCGGTCGCCGCGAGATCTCGTCGAGCCCGTACTGCCGGTCATCGACCGGCTGCTCGGGCCCGGCGTGCGCGTCGCGCTGCCGGGCGTCGCGTCGAGGCCCGGCGAGATCGCACCGCTGCGCGACCTCGCGACACGCCTCTTCGACGTCGCGCCCGCGGCGCCCGCCGACGCGCCCGACGCGCGCCTGCTCACCGTCGAGGCCCTGCGACCCGCGCTCGTCTTCGAGCGGGCCGCCGCCCTCTTCGCCGAAGCCTCCGAACTGGGGTCGCCGGCGATCGGGCTCCTGCGCGAGACCGACCCCCTCGTGGCCGACACCCTCATCGCCTGGTGCGGCGCCTTCGGCAACGTCGCTCGCACGGCGCGCGAACTCGGCATCCACGAGAACACGGTGCGCTACCGCCTGAAGCGGGCGCACGAGCACCACGGCGTCGACCTCTACGATCCGGATACGCTGCTCGCAGCGTGGCTGCAGCTGCGCTGCGGAGTCGGGGCCGTCTGACCCGAAGGAACCCGCGAGGGCGCGGTGCGCTACTCGGCGCGTGCGATGCGCGTCATCTCGTCGCGCGGCACCACCTTGACGCGGGTGCGGCCGGCCTGCTCGCCGAGGCCGAGCTCGTGGTCGTCGAGCCGGTGCCAGCCCTCGATCGTCGTGTACGGCACCTCGCGCGCGTGCAGCAGCTCGGGGATCGCCTCCGCCTCGGGAGCCTCGGGCTGCCACCAGTTCGCCCGATCCTCCATGAGGCACTCGAGGGTCTCCATGGCGTCGCTCTTCGTGTGACCGATGAGACCGACCGGTCCGCGCTTGATCCAGCCCGTCGCGTAGACGCCGGGGATCTGCTCGCCCTCGAGATCCTGCACGCGGCCCTGCGCGTTCGGGATCACGCCGCGGGCGTCGTCGAAGGGGATCTCGTCGAGCGGCGAACCGAAGTAGCCGACCGCGCGGTAGAGCGACTGCATCGGGATCACCTCGAACTCGCCCGTGTCGATCACGCCGCCCTGCCCGTCGGGCGCGGTGCGCTCGACGCGCAGGCCGGCCACGCGACCGTCTTCGACGACCACCTCGACCGGCTTCGACCAGAAGTGCAGGTGCAGGCGGCGCGACGCCGGCTCGACCTCGCCGGCCTCGCGCTGCTGCTGCTCGGCCCGCCACTTGTCCATGATGCGGGTCATCACCACGACCTGCTTGTTCTTCGAGAGCGTCTCGTCGGCGTAGGCGTCGTCGACGTCGAAGTCGCGCTCGTCCACCACCATGTCGACGTCGCGCACCTCGCCGAGCTCGCGCAGTTCGAGCGGCGTGAACTTCACGTACTTGGGGCCGCGGCGGCCGAAGAGGTGCAGCTCCTCGATCGGGTTCTGCTTGAGCCCCGCGTACACGTTGTCGGGGATCTCGGTGGGCAGCAGGTCGTCGGCGTGCTTGATCAGCATGCGCGAGATGTCGAGCGCCACGTTGCCGTTGCCGACGACGCCCACCTCGCGCGCCTCGAGCGGCCAGGTGCGGGGCACGTCGGGGTGCCCGTCGAACCAGCTCACGAAGTCGGCGGCGCCGTAGGAGCCCTCGGCGTCGATGCCGGGGATGTTCAGCGAGGCGTCGCGGATCGCGCCCGTCGCGAAGATCACCGCGTGGTAGTGCTTCTTGAGGTCTGCCAGCGTGATGTCCTCGCCGTAGCGCACGTTGCCGAAGTAGCGGATGTCACCGCTGTCGAGCACCTCGCGCAGCGCGGTGATGATGCCCTTGATGCGCGGGTGATCGGGCGAGACGCCGTAGCGCACGAGGCCGTACGGCGCCGGAAGCTGCTCGAACAGGTCGATCTCGACCTCGAAGTCGCGCTCCGCCTTCAGCAGCAGATCGGCGGCGTAGATCCCCGCCGGCCCTGCCCCGACGATCGCCAGTCGCATCTTGCTCATTCTCAGCCTTCCCTGTTCACGATCGAATCGGCCATGCGCTCGAGCGCGCGCCGCACCGAGGTCTTCGGCAGCACCTCGAGCACGGCCTTCGCATCCTCGGCCCAGCGGTGCGCCGTGGCCTCCGTCTCGCGGGTCACCTCGTGGGCCCGCAGCTCTTCGACCTCGGGGTCGAGCATGGCCGGATCCGCGCCCTCGCGGATGGCCGAGACGCCCGTCTCGATCCTGCCCAGCAGCTCGGCGTCCGAGGCGCCGCCCGCCGCGGCCCGCTGCTGCAGCAGCAGCAGCGGCAGCGTCGCGACACCCGCGCGCAGGTCGGTGCCGGCGCGCTTGCCCGTCTGCTCCTTCTTCGGAGACAGATCGATCACGTCGTCGATCAGCTGGAACGCCACGCCGATGCGCTCGCCGTACTCCATCACCGGGTCGGCGTACTCGGCCGGAGCACCGCCGAACATCACGCCCATGCGGGCCGCCGTCGCGATCAGCGCGCCCGTCTTGTCGGCGAGCACCTGGATGTAGTGCTCGATCGGCTCGTCGCCCGGCTGCGGTCCCACCGTCTCGTGCAGCTGGCCCAGGCAGAGGCGCTCGAAGGTGCGCGCCTGCAGCAGGATCGCCTCCTCGCCCATGCCGGAGACGAGCGTCGAGGCTCGCGCGAAGAGCAGATCTCCGGCGAGGATCGCCACCGAGTTCGACCACACCGTCTGGGCCGCCGGCACCCCCCGGCGCAGCTTCGCGTCGTCCATCACGTCGTCGTGGTACAGCGACGCCAGGTGCGTCATCTCCACCGCCTGCGCGGCGCGGCGCACCTGCTCGTTCGGGCCGCTGCCGAGCTCGCTCGTGAGCAGGGTCAGCATGGGTCGGATCCGCTTGCCGCCGGCCTCCATGAGGTACCGCGCAGGCGCGTCGGCTACCGGCGACGCGAAGCGCAGGTGCTCGGTCAGCTCGGACTCGATCAGCTCGAGCTGCTGCTGCAGCTCCTTCGCGTGCCGGCGATCCTGCACGCCACGGAAGAGGCGCATGGGCAACGCCTGGGTCGCAGTGTCTTCGGCCATGGAACGGCTCACTGGGTGGCTCCGCCCTTCGGGGTGTCGGTCTTCGAAGCGTCGGTCGAGGCCCTGGATACGAAGCCGCGGTGCAGCGCCACGATGCCGAAGGTGAGGTTGCGGTAGGCGACGCGGTCGAGGCCGGCCCCGCGCATCCACCGGCAGAGCTCGGCCTGATCCGGCCACGCCTCGATCGACTCGTTGAGATAGCGGTACGCCTCGGCCGCCTCGCGGTTGATGAGGCCCGCGATGCGGGGCAGCACATGGCGGCCGTACCACTGGTAGGGACTCCGGATCAGCGACGACGGAGGCGTCGAGAACTCCGCGATCACCACCCGCCCGCCCGGCTTCACGACGCGGCTCATCTCGGCGAGCGCCTTGCGCGGATCGCTCACGTTGCGCAGCCCGTAGGAGATGGTGGCCGCGTCGAAGCTGTCGTCGTCGAAGGGCAGCTGCGTGGCGTCGGCCCACACGAAGTCGATCAGGTCGTTATCGGCGTGACGGCGGCGCCCCTCGGCGAGCATGCCCTCCGAGAAGTCGGCGGCCGTGACGTGCGCGCCGTGCGCGGCCAGAGCGGCCGACGAGGTGCCCGTGCCCGCGGCGAGGTCGAGGATCCGCATGCCCTTGCGCGGGGCGATCGCACGAGTCGTGGCGATGCGCCACAGCCGGTCGTTGCCGACGGTGAGCACGTCATTGATCAGGTCGTAGCGAGGGGACACCTCGTCGAACATGGCTGAAACATCGGCCGCATGCTTGGTCTCGGTGTCGGGTCGGGTCACCCCTCCATGCTAGTCCTTCGCACCTCGGGACTGGCATGGAGCCCGCCGCCGTCCGACACCGCGCGCGATGCCCGCGCGAACCGCACGCGCTCGCGCGTTCGCCCGGGCCGACTCGTGGCGTCGTCTCCGCGGAGAGCGTCGGCCCGGTCCGGGCGCCTCGGCGGCACCCAGGCCGAGCCGGTAGATTGGTGCGGGTGACGAGCGATCCCGAGGTGCCCCGGCTGCGTGCGGTGACCCGCAGTCTCGCCGGCATCCCGGATCTGCTCTCCCTCGCCGACCCGCAGCGGCCCATGCTCTGGCACCGCGACGACCGCGGCAGCGTCGGCCTCGGCGAAGTGCTGCGCCTCGGCTTCCGCGGGCCGAACCGCTTCCGCGACGCCGCCGAGCACTGGCGCCGCCTCGCCGCGGCCGCCGAGATCGACGATCCGGTGGGTCTGCCCGGCACGGGCCTCGTCGCGCTCGGCGCCTTCGCCTTCGACGACCGCAGCACCGCCGAGAGCGTGCTGGTGGTGCCCCGCCTCGTCGTGGCCCGGCATCGCGACGCCGCCTGGATCACCGAGATCTCGAGAGTCGACGAGGCAGGGGGCTCCGAGATCACGGGCGTCGAAGCCCCCGGCGTCGAAGTGCCCGGTGCCGAAGCCCCGGGCTCCCCTGCGCGATCGTCGGCGCCCGAGCTCCCCGCCGCTGCCGCGCCAGGCGAGTGGCGGGGCACCGCCTTCGCGCCGCGGGCCCTCCCCCACGGCAGCGGGCGGTCGACGCGCGACTCGGTCGACGCCTACATCTCGGGCGTGCACGAGGCGGTGGAGCGCATCACCCGAGGCGAGGCCGAGAAGATCGTGCTCGCCCGCCAGATCGAGGGGCGCGTCGAAGCCGGGGCCGATCTGCGGGTGCCGCTGCGGCGGCTCGCCGAGCGCTACCTCGACTGCTGGACCTTCGCGGTCGACGGCCTCGTCGGCGCGAGCCCCGAGACGCTGATCCGCTCGACGGGCGGCGCCGTCTCCGCCCGCGTGCTCGCCGGCACCCGCGCCAGGCACGACGACGACCCGCAGCGCGACGCCCGCGCCCGCGCCCAGCTGCTGACGAGCGCGAAGGAGCAGCACGAGCACGCCTTCGCCGTGCAGAGCGTGGTGACGGCGCTGTCGCCCCACGTTCGCGATCTGCGCACGAGCGAGGAGCCCTTCCCGCTGCGCCTGCCGAACGTGTGGCACCTCGCGACCGACCTCGGCGCGACGCTCGACGAGCTCAGCTCGGCGATCGAGCTGGTCGGCGCACTGCACCCGACCGCCGCCGTCGCGGGCACGCCGACCGCGGCCGCGGTCGAGTCGATCGCCGAGCTCGAGCCCTTCGACCGCGGCCGCTACTCGGGCGCCGTCGGCTGGATCGACGCCGCCGGCGACGGCGAGTGGGTGATCGCGCTGCGGTGCGCGCAGCTGGGCGAGCCCGCCGCCGACGGGTCGCGCCCGATCGTGGCGAGCGCCGGCGGCGGCATCGTGGCGGGCTCGGATCCCGAGCACGAGCTCGGCGAGACGGTCTCGAAGCTGCGCCCCATCACCGAGGCCTTCGCCGAGTAGGCTCCGCGCCTCGCCCCTCGGCGGGGTCAGGCCGCCTCGGCGTGCGGAAGGCTCAGGCGGGCCAGCGCATGCCGGCGGTGCGCTCGATGCGGGCGCGCTCGGCCGCGACGTCGAAGTCGGCCTCGGGCCACCGCGGATCGATCCGCTGCAACTCCGAGATCACGATGCGCTGCACCGCGGCTCGCGCATACCACTTCGCGTTCGCCGGCACCACGTACCAGGGCGCCCGCTCGGTGGCGGTGCGCTCGATCGCGATGCCGAAGGCGTCCATGTATTCGGGCCAGAACTCGCGCTCGTCGACGTCGCCCGCGTTGTACTTCCAGTGCTTCTCGGGGTCGTCGAGACGGGCGAGCAGGCGCTCGGCCTGCTCCTCGGGAGAGATGTGCAGCATGATCTTCACGACGCGCACGCCGTCGTCGACGAGCCGCCGCTCGAAGTCGACGATCGCGCCGTAGCGGCGCTCGATCTCCTCGGGAGGCGCGAATCCGCGCACGCGCTGGATCAGCACGTCCTCGTAGTGCGAGCGGTCGAACACGCCGATCATGCCGGGCGCGGGCACGCGCGGCTCGATCCGCCACAGGAAGTCGTGGGCGCGCTCCTCCTCCGTGGGGGCCTTGAACGCCGAGAGCGCGAGCCCGTAGGGCTCGACCTGGCTGAACACGTGGTTCACGATGCCGCCCTTGCCCGCCGCGTCCATCGCCTGCAGCACCACGAGCAGCCGGTCGCGCGCCCCGAGCCGGCTCTGGGCGAAGAGCTTCTCCTGCAGGCCGCGCAGCTGCTGCGCCGAACGGACCAGCTCTTCGATCCCCTCCCGCTTGCGGGCCTCGGTGCCGGGTTTCGCGTCGGGATCCACGTCGCGCAGGTCGAAGCCGGGCCCCACCCGCAGCAGCCGCGTCACATCGTCGGTCCAGAATCCCCCGGTCATGCGTCCTCCTCCGTCGGCGTCCCCTCCACTGTATGCCCGCCGCGCCGTCGGACCGTCCTCGCCGCCGCGCCGTCGGACCGTCCTCGCCGCCGCGGCGCGCGCCTCCCGCTGGGAGTATCGCCCGCAGCCGCGCTCCGACGGAGCTATGGCGCCAGCGGAATCTCGACGAGGCTCGGGCCCGTCACCGGCTCCGTGAGCAGGTTCTCGAGCTCGCCGCGCGTGGCGACGCAGCGGTACTCCCAGCCGTAGGCGCGGGCGAGCGACTCGAGATCGGCCCGCTGCGGCGTGCGCATCACACGGGTGAAGAGCTCGGGATCGGCCGCACCGGCGACCTCGAGGCCGTCGAAGATGGTTCCGCCGCCGTCGTTGCCGACGAAGAGCTGGATGCGCGGGGTCGGCTCTCCCTCGGGCAGCAGCAGGGAGCCCGCGTCGTGCAGCAGCGCGAGGTCGCCGATCAGCACGCGCGTGGTGCCAGCGGCCCGCGCGGGATCCGCGTCGCCCTGACTGGCTGCGGCGATCCCGAGCGCCGTCGCGACCGTGCCGTCGATGCCGGCGAGGCCGCGGTTGGCGTGGACGTCGACCTTGCGCGCGGCGGCGAGGCCGTCGAGCACCCGCACGAGTCGCGAGGCGGCGAGCACCAACCGGTCGTGCGGCCAGGTGGCGCGCCACACGCTCTCGACGAGCAGCTCTCGCGAGATCGGCTCGCGCATCGCGGCGACCTCGGCGCGCGCATACGCGCTGCGCTCCTTGTAGCCGGTGGCGAGGGCCGCCTCGAGGTCGGGCTCGTGCACGGTGGTGCGCTCGCGCAGCAGCTCGCGGTCGGCCAGCACCCAGGCCCCCAGCCAGCGGCGCAGCGCGCGCGGATCGTGATCATCGGCGACCCGCACGCGCGGCACGACGCGGGCGGCGCGGGCGGGATCGTAGTGATCGGCGCGGGGGTGCGGATCGACCACGACCACGTCGACGTCGTCGCGTCGAAGCAGAGCGGGCACCTGGCGGGTGAGCGTGGGGTGGCCGAACACGACGGCCTGCTCCACGAGCTCGCCGAGGGGCGGGCCGTCCTCGCGCGGAGCGGTGAGCAGGGTGGCGTAGGCCGCGATCGTCTCGCGCCCGAAGCGCGAGCCGCTCACCACCTCGGCGAGCAGCGGCAGCCCCGCGGCGTGGGCGAAGGCCTCGGCCTCGGGTCCCGCGCCCTCCCCCGCGATCACCACCGCGAGTGCGTCGCCCCGGTGCACGTAGGCGTCGGCATCCGCGGAGTCGACTGCACCGTCGCGCGGCGTGACCGACGCGGCCCGGATCGCCGACCCCTCGTCGGCGGCGACCTCGAAGCCGCGGCCGATCATCGCGTCGAAGCCGCGCGTTCCCGAGAGCGGCTCTCGGAACGCGATGTTGAGCTGCACCGGACCGGCGGGGGCCGCTCCCGGCGCCCCGAGCGAGGCCCGCAGCGCGGCCTGGGCGAGGGCGCCGGGGTCGCGGCCCGGATCCCGCGGCAGGTCGCCGCCCGCTTCGAACTCGGGAGCGGGCACATCGAGTGACAGGCGGGCGACTGAGCCGAAGAGGCCGGCCTGGCTCGTGGTCTGATTGCTGCGGATGCCGCGCAACTCGTCGGGGCGGTCCGCGGTGATGAGCATCAGCGGCACCCGGGCCTCATGCGCCTCGAGCACCGCGGGGGACAGGTTGGCGACGGCCGTGCCGCTCGTCACGATGACCGGGGCGGGCACCCCCGTTTCACGTGCAACGCCCAGCGCGAAGAACGCCGCCGAGCGCTCGTCGAGGCGCACGTGCAGACGGATCGCGTCGGCCCGCTCGGCCGCGGCCGCCGCGAGGGCGAGCGCCTGCGAGCGCGACCCCGGGCACACCACGATGTCGCGCACGCCGCGGCGGATCAGCTCTCCGAGCAGTTCCACCGCGAACACCGAAGACGCGGCCGGCCCCGCGGGGGCTCCCGACCCGTCACCGCCAGGCGAGCCCGAGCCGTGCGGCCCGGCGCTCACTTCTGCGCCGCGTCGTCGTCGGGGCCCGGCTGCTCCTCACCGCGCGGCTCGGCATCGGGATCGGATGCCTCTTCGCCCGGGAACTTCTCGTCGTCGAGCTCGCGCAGCCGCTGTTCGAGATCGCGCATGTGCGAGTCGAGGTCGGCCGACGACATGCGGGTCCCCGCGAATCGAGGGTCATCGTCGGGCGCAGCAGGCCGCTTGGCCGGCGTCGCCCCCTTGCCGATCATGAACCAGAGCACCCCGCCGATCACCGGCAGCAGCACCACGAGCACGACCCACACGGGCTTCGAGACGCCGCGCGCGCGCGATCCATCAGTCATCGCCGCATCGACGAGAGCGTACAGCGTGAACGCCACGGCGATGACGATCCCGATAATCACGAATCGCACCATACACCCATGGTACCGATCCCGACTGTGTCGATTCCGACCCTTGATTCGGGCGGCGGGAGCACTGCCGATTCCCGATCCCGTCTCCCCTCCGTCATCCGAGCGCATCGACGGGAGCACCCGCCGGCCCCTCGGCGACGGCTCAGCCGCCGCCGGTACACTCGTGCGGGTGAAGACCCCCCGCTCCGCCTGGATCACCTACACCGCACTGCGCCTGCTGTTCTTCGCGGCACCGTTCGCCCTCATCTACGCGCTGGGGCTCTCGCTGCAGTTCTCGATGATGCTGTCGGCGCTCATCGCTGCGGTGCTGTCCGCGCTCATCAGCGTGTCCCTGTCGGTGCTGCTGCTCTCGAAGCCGCGCGAGGCGGCGTCCGAGAGCATCTACGAGTGGCGCAACCGCGAGCGCACCGCCGACGACATCGTCGAGGACGAGGCGATCGAGGCCTCGGAGACCGCCGGCCCCGTCTCCGACGCGGGCACCCCGGCCGAGACCGAAACCCCTGTCGCGGAGACCGCAGCGGACGCCCGGGCGGCGGAGGCGACCGGCACCGCGGTCGCCGATGACGAGACGGATGCCGCGCGCCCCGAGCGCGCCTAGCGTCCGCAGCCGTCGGACGTCGCCGCCCGCGACGCGCACCGGCACTCGCGGCCGGCACCGGCCGGCCGGCACCGCTGAGAGCCGAGCCCGGCCCCGAGCCCACCCTCGACGTCGGTGGTGCGCAGTAGCGTTGAACCGTGAGCGAGACGACGGCGCAGAAGGCGCCCCGGTGGAGCGTCCTCGGTCGCGACGACGACGGCGCCGCGACCGTGATCGACGTGCGCGCCGACGGGTCGCGCGGCGAGCCCGTCCCTGTCGAGCCGCACGACCTGACCGGCTTCATCGCGCGGCGCGAGCGCAGCGCCTCACCGCCGCGCTGGGTGTGGAGCGACGCCCCGAGCTGGTATCCGCAGCTGCTCGCCACCGGGGTGCGGGTGGAACGGTGCCACGACCTGCGGCTGTCGCACGCCATCCTGCGGCGGTCGGAGCTGGTGCGCGAGCGCGGAGCCCTGCTCGCGGCAGAGGAGTGGGACGCGGCGCCGGGTCTCGAGGCCGAAGAGGCGCCCGAAGACTCGGCGCTCTTCGAGTTCGAGGGGGCAGGCGCGGCCGCGCCCACCGTGCCGCACGATCCCGAATCGGCGAGCGCCGAGTTCGAACGGCAGCTGGCGGCGATCTCGTCCAGCGCCGACCCGAACCGGCTGCGCCTGCTGCTCGCCGCCGAATCGGCCGGAGCGCTCGTTGCCGTCGAGATGCGATCAGCCGGGGTGCCCTGGGACGCCGCCGAGCACGACCGCCTGCTGCGCGAGCAGCTGGGCCCGCGCCCCGCCGGCGGCGCGAAGCCGGCGAAGATGCTCGCGCTGGCCGACGAGGTGCGCGCGGCGCTCGCCCAGCCCGAGGCGAGCCTCGACTCCCCGCCCAAGCTGCTGCGCGCGCTCAAGCGGGCGGGCATCGACGTCGAATCGACCTCGCAGTGGGAGCTCATGGAGATCGAGCACCCGGCGATCGAACCGCTGCTGCGCTACAAGAAGCTCTCGCGCCTGCTGACCGCCAACGGCTGGGCGTGGATCGACGAGTGGGTGCGCGACGGCAGGTACCGACCCGTCTACGTGCCGGGCGGCGTGGTCACCGGACGATGGGCGTCGAGCGGCGGGGGCGCTCTGCAGGTGCCGCGCGGGCTGCGCCCCGCCCTGCGCGCCGACCCCGGCTGGATGCTCGTGTCGGCCGACGTCGCACAGCTCGAGCCGCGCGTGCTCGCCGCGATGTCCGGAGACCGGGCGATGGCCGCCGCGGGCTCCGGCAAGGATCTCTACTCCGGCATCGTGCAGAGCGGCCTCGTCTCGACGCGGCAGGAGGCGAAGTTCGCGGTGCTCGGCGCGATGTACGGCTCCACCACGGGCGACAGCGGTCGGCTGGTGCCTCGACTGCGGCGCGGCTTCCCCGCCGCGATGCGGCTGGTGGATCGGGCCGCCGAGGTCGGCGAGCAGGGCGGCACGGTCTCGACCTGGCTCGGTCGCTCGTCGCCCGTCCCCGGCGCCGAGTGGACCGAGACGCAGTCGCTCGCGAGCCTGCCCTCGGCCACGCCGCGTGACGAGGCCCGCGCCTGCCGCGCCGCCCGCGACTTCGGGCGCTTCACCCGCAACTTCGTGGTGCAGGGCACGGCCGCCGAGTGGGCGCTCGCCTGGCTCGCGGAGCTGCGCCTCAGGCTCGCCGCCATGCCCGCCGCGGCGCCCGCCCCCGCGACGGCGTCGGGCCCGGTCTTCGAGTACCGCCCGCACCTCGTGTTCTTCCTGCACGACGAGGTCATCGTGCACGCCCCGAGCGAGCAGGCTCAAGCCGTCGCAGACGCCGTGCGGGCCTCGGCCGAGGCAGCGGGTCGGCTGCTCTTCGGCGAGACCCCCGTCGACTTCCCGCTCGACGTGCGCGTCGCCGAGCGGGCGAGCAAGGAGTGAGCACCCCGGCCGGCGAAGCGGCGAGAGCGCCTCAGAAGGCGAACGCGACGCCCACGAGCACGCCGTAGACGAGCGCCGCGAGGCTCGTGAGCTGCAGCACGAGGATCAGCTCGCGCGGGGTCTTCGCCGTGATCGCGATGAGCACGCAGGGCGCCACGATCAGCAGCACGAACCACACGAGCACCATGCCGGGGTTCACGAAGCCGTAGAGCGCCGGCACCGCGAACGGCAGCAGCACGCAGACGATGTAGAGCGCGCGCGAGGCGCGGTCGCCCATGCGCACCGCGAGGGTCCTCTTGCCCGCGAGACGGTCGGTGGGGATGTCGCGCACGTTGTTGATCACGAGCACGGCCACCGCGAAGAAACCGACGCCTGCGCCGGTCACCCACGCCTCCTGGGTCTGCACGTCGGTCTGCAGGTAGACCGTGCCCACGGTCGCCACGAGCCCGAAGAAGATGAACACCATCACCTCGCCGAGACCGGCATAGCCGTAGGGCCGCTTGCCCCCCGTGTAGAACCAGGCGGCGAGGATCGCGAGCACACCGAGCGCCAGGAACCACCAGCGCTCGCTCAGCACCACCGCCACCAGCCCGGCGACCGCCGCCAGCGCGAAGAACACCAGCGCGGTCGCGAGCACCCGCTTCGGGTTCACGAGGCCCGATCCCGTGAGCCTGGCCGGGCCGACCCGGAACTCGTCGGTGCCGCGGATGCCGTCGGAGTAGTCGTTGGCGTAGTTCACGCCGATCTGCAGGAACACGGCGACGGCGAGCGCGAGCAGCGCGAGCGGCAGCGAGAAGCCCTGCACCATGTGCGCGACGCCCGAGCCGGCCGCCACCGGGGCGACCGCCAGCGGGAGTGTGCGCAGGCGCGCACCGCCCACCCAGTTGCGCCACGTGATGCGCGGCGCCTCGCCCGAGCTCACCTGCCGTTCGGCGGCCGCCCGCACCGCGGGGTTGCCCGATCTGCGCCGATCCTTCGCGTTCACTCCTGCTCCTCCCCCGCGGCGATCCGGGTCTCCCGGAAGCTCGCCCGCAGCCGATTCAGCCACTCCTCGATCGCCCGCAGATCGGGCTTGCCGCCCGCGAGGCGCGGCAGCTCGTCGGTCTCGGTGGCCCACTCGGGGGCGGCCGCGGGGCCGAGGCGATCCCGGATCGCGGCGCGCACCTCCTCGAAGGCAGCGCGCGAGGCGCCGCTGCGCGACGGAACCGTTGCGCCCGCGGCCTCGACGGCCGGGGTCTCGACCACGAGGCTCACACGCTCCCCCCACTCCGGGTGCGGTGTGCCCACCGCGACCGCGCTCGCCCAGCCCTCGAACTCGCGCACCGCGCGCTCGACCTCGTCGAGCGACACGTTGACGCCGCCCGAGATGATCACCCGGTCGATGCGGCCCGTGACCGTGAGCATGCCGCCGAGCAGCTCGCCGGCGTCGCCCGTGCGATACCAGCGGGTCGCCGATCCGTCGCGATCCCGATCCTCGACGAACCGCTGCGCGGTGAGCTCGGGATCGCCCACGTATCCCAGTGCCAGCGACGAACCGGCCAACTGCACCTCGCCCCCTCGGATTCGCACGCGCGTATCGCCGATCTCGACCCCGTCGTAGACGCAGCCGCCCGCCGTCTCGGTCATGCCGTAGCTGCGCTTCAGCGCGACCCCGAGCTCGTGCGCCCGTCGGCGCATCTCGAGCGTCACGGCCTGCCCGCCCACCAGCACGGCGTCGAAGCGGCGCAGCGCATCGGCGGCATCGAGATCCCGCTCGGCCAGGTCGAGCAGGCGCGAGAACTGCACCGGCACGAGCGACACGTAGCGGCGACGGGTCTCGAGCCCGTCGGCGGCCTCGAGCAGCGCCGCCGGGTCGAAGCCGCCCGCGACGTCGAAGAAGCGCGGCGCGATGCCCGACACCTCACTGCGCACCAGCATCTGCAACCCCGAGATCAGGTGCGCCGGCAGCGCGACGAGCCACTGGCCGTCACCGCCCAGCCGCTCGTGCGTCGCCTCGGCGCCCGCGCGCAGCGCCCCGGCCGACAGCGCGACCGCCTTCGGCACACCCCGCGAACCCGAGGTGCGCACCACGACGGCGGTGCGCTCGGGCAGCTCGGCGCCCTGCAGCGCTTCGATCGCCTGCGCATCCGCCTGCTCGTCTGCGACCGGGAGGATGGGGGCGCCGCCGCTCAGCGCGTCGCCGAGCGCGGCCATGAGCCAGGCTCGATCATCGGTGGGGATGGTGCGGAGTCCGTTGGGCGCAGTCACCGTTCCAGGCTACTCGCTCGGCCTGGGCAGGGACGGGCGCGGCTCGGGGCACGGCCCCCTGGGGATGAGCAGCGTGAGCACCGTCGCCACCGCCGCCGCCGCGATCGCGATCCAGAAGCAGGTCGCGAACGCGCCCGCCGTGGGCACCGCGCGGCCCTCGTGCTCCACGCTCATCGCCGCGAGCACACCGCCCATCACGGCCGACGCGCTCGACGTGCCGACCGAGCGGAACAGCGCGTTCAAACCGTTCGAGACGCCCGTCTCGTGCGCCGGCACCGCCCCCATGATGATCATCGGCATCGCCGCGAACGAGAACGCGATCCCCACGCCGATGATGGCGTTCGCGACCACGATGTGCCAGACCTCGCTCGACCACAGCAGCACGAACACGTAGGCGATCACGATCGACGACGTGCCGACCGTGAAGAGCGGCCGCGGCCCGAAGACGCGCTCCAGCTTGCCCGAGAGCGGAGACAGCACCATCATGATGAGGCCGGCCGGCATGATGCAGATCGCCGCCTCGAGCATCGTGAGGCCGAAGCCCGCACCGGTCTCGCGCGGCATCTCGAGCAGCTGCGGGAACGTCACGTTGGATCCGAAGAGCGAGAACCCCATGCCGATCGCGGCGAGGTTCGTCAGCAGCACCGTCGGGCGGGCCGCCACGCGAAGATCGACCAGCGGGTCGCTCGTGCGCAGCTGGTAGACGCCCCACACCAGCAGCACGACCACCCCGACGCCCATCGAGCCGAGCGCGAGCGGCGAGCCCCACCCCCAGTCGGCCCCGCGCGACACGAACAGCAGCAGCCCGGTCAGCCCGATCGCCAGCCCGATCGCACCCACCACGTCGAGGCGCCCGCCCGAGATGAGCGTGTCCTCGGGCACCGCGACCACCACGGCCGCGATGCCGAGCGCACCGAGCCCCGCCGACATCCAGAACAGCGCGTGCCAGTCGGCGTTCTCGGCGACCAGCGCGGCGAGCGGCATGCCGACGGCGCCGCCCACGCCCATCGTGGCGCTCATGAGCGCCACCGCCGTGCCGAGCCGTGCGGGCGGGAGCACGTCGCGCATGATTGCGATCCCGAGCGGGATCACACCGGTCGTGATGCCCTGCAGGCCGCGCCCGATGATCACGCCGATGATCGACGACGAGAGCGCCGCGACCAGCGAGCCCACGATCAGCGCCGCGAGCAGCACGAACACCACGCGCCGCTTGCCGTACATGTCGCCGAGCCGCCCCGAGATGGGCGTCGCCACCGCCGCCACGAGCAGCGTGATCGTCACCACCCAGGTGGTGTCCTCGCGCGACGCGTGCAACAGCTCGGGCAGCTCGCCCTGCAACGGCACGACCAGCGTGAACATGAACGCCGAGGTGAGACCCACGAACGCGAGTGCGCCGACAGTCGCCCAACCCGGTGGTCGTCTGCTGAGCCTCGTCATCACCTGCAAGGCTACACCGCCTGCTCGCGCCCCGGTCGCCGGGGTGGGGTGGGGTGGGGTGGGTTGGGTTGGGACGGGGTGCGGGGTGGGGTCGGGGCGGGGTCGGGGCGGGGGGACGGATCGGAATTGCGGTGCCGGAGTGGGGGCGGGTGCGGGAGGTGGTGGCAACCCGATCCCCCACCTCCAGGTGCACCGATCGACGCTCACACACCCCGATTCGCCAGAAACCGGTGCCGGACGATCGATCGGTGCGGCAGGAGCGGTGGACGGGCGGGAGGCAGACTGATCCGCGGGCCCGACGCGCGGATCCGGGGCGCGGATCCGGGGCACGAGGCGCGGGTTCGACACGCGAGACGCGGATCCGACACGCGTGTTCGGGGCGCCGGGGCACAGCGGCCCCGGCGGCGCGGCGACCCGACAGGACCCGACCTCCACGCCCCGACGGTGCCGACCCGCGCGACCTCTCCCAACCCACGCGCACCCATCGACGCTCACACACCCCGATCCGCCCGAAAGCGGTGCTTGAGGGTCGATCGGTGCGGCAGGGGGGTGGACGGGCGCGAGGCAGGTCAGAACACCGGCCTGGAGCGCAGACTCCGAGCGCCGACCTGAAGCACTGACCTGAAGCGCCGACTCCGAGCATCGGGCCTGAAGCACCCGCTCGGCACGCCAACCCGACGCAACTCGCGCCCGGGCGGGCGAGCACCGCGCCGGAGCGCCAGCGAGGACTAGTAGTGGTACGGGAACGGGCTCCAGTCGGGCTCGCGCTTCTCGAGGAACGAGTCGCGCCCCTCGACGGCCTCATCGGTGCCGTAGGCGAGACGCGTGGTCTCACCGGCGAAGAGCTGCTGGCCCACGATTCCGTCGTCGACGGCGTTCATCGCGTACTTGAGCATGCGGATCGCGGTGGGCGACTTGCCGAGGATGGTGCGCGCCCACTCGATGCCGGTGCGCTCGAGCTCGTCGTGCGGGACGACCTCGTTGACCGCGCCGATCTCGCGGGCGCGATCCGCGTCGTACTCGCGGGCGAGGAAGAAGATCTCGCGCGCGTTTTTCTGCCCGACCTGGCGGGCGAAGTAGGCGCTGCCGTAGCCGGCGTCGAACGAGCCCACGTCGGCGTCGGTCTGCTTGAACTTCGCGTGCTCGCGGCTCGCGATCGTGAGGTCGCACACCACGTTGAGCGAGTGCCCGCCGCCCGCCGCCCAGCCGGGCACGAGCGCGATGACGACCTTCGGCATGAAGCGGATGAGCCGCTGCACCTCGAGGATGTGCAGACGGCCGGCACGGGCCTGCGCCTCGGGCCCCACGGTCGTCTCGGAGTCGCTGTACTTGTAGCCGTCGCGGCCGCGGATGCGCTGATCGCCGCCCGAGCAGAACGCCCAGCCGCCGTCGCGCGGCGAGGGCCCGTTGCCGGTGAGCAGCACCACGCCCACACGGGGGTTCACCCGCACCCGCTCGAGCGCGTCGTAGAGCTCGTCGACCGTGTGGGGGCGGAACGCGTTGCGCACCTCGGGCCGGTCGAAGGCGATGCGCGCGATTCGGCCGTCGAGGCTGAGGTGCGCGGTGATGTCGGTGTAGCCTTCGGCCCCCGGTGCGGTCTGCCATTCGGCGGGGTCGAAGAGGTCGGAGACGGGGCGAGGCGGTTCGTGCTGCGCGCCCTGCGGGGAGGGTGATGCGGACGAACTCTGCGGAGGCTGCTGCGTCATGCCCCCAGCCTACTTGCGCGGCTTCTTCGGCCTGGGGGCGGGCAGCGCCGCCGCCGTCAGGTCGATGAGCGCGGTGAGCCACTCGCGGTCCTCCCAGCGGTCGCCGCTCACCCGGAAGTAGAGCTTCGATCCCGGATAGGCGGGCGCCTCATCGGGATCGCCGAGGTACCCCCGGCCGGCGTCGGTGGGTTTCACGAACAGCTCGTCGTCGCACACGAAGGCGACGGGCTTGTCATCGCAGTACAGGCAGTACTCACCGAACATCTTGCGGCTGCGGATGGTGGGCAGCGCGCTCAGCTGGTCGGTGAGGAACTCGACGGTCTCGGCCCGGGTGCTCATGCCGCCAGGGTACCTCCCTCACCCGTCGCGCAGTAGATGATCCGCTGTTCGGATGAGTTCCCCGCCATCCGTCCGTACGGCGGCGGATCCACTGCGCGTCGAGCGCACGAGGTGGGAGGATCGGAGCATGAGTGATGCCCCCGATCCCGAGACGGCCGCCCTCCCCCCGCTCGACGAGGTGCTCGCGGCACTGCGCGTGGTCGCGATCCCCACCCGCACCCGGTTCCGCGGCATCTCGGTGCGGGAGGCGGCGATCCTCGATTCCCCGCTGGGGGCGAGCGAGTTCTCGCCCTTCCCCGAGTACGGTGACGGCGAGGCGTCGGCGTGGCTCGCGGCCGCCCTCGACTTCGGCTGGCGCGAGCAGCCGGCGCCGTTGCGGGATCGCGTCGAGGTGAACGCGACGGTGCCCGCGGTGGCGGCGGATCGTGTGCCCGAGATCCTCGCCCGCTTCCCGGGATGCCGCACCGCGAAGGTGAAGGTCGCCGAGCGGAGTCAGGATCTCGCCGACGACGTGGCGCGGGTGCGGGCGGTGCGCGAGGCGATGGGGCCGGATGCGCTCGTGCGCGTGGACGCGAACGGGGGCTGGGGCGTCGACGAGGCCGTGACGGCGCTGCGTGCGCTCGCCGAGTTCGACCTCGACTACGCCGAGCAACCGTGCGGAGGCGTCGACGAGCTGGTCGAGGTGCGGCGGCGGCTGAGCACGGGCGATGCCGGTGAGATACCCGATCCGCTGCTCGGCGAAGCCACTGCAACCTCGGGATCAACGGTCCGCACCTCACCCCTCGTGCGCATCGCGGCCGATGAGAGCGTGCGCAAGGCGGCCGACCCGCTCGCGGTGGCGCGGGCCGGCGCGGCGGATCTGCTGATCGTGAAGGCGCAACCGCTCGGGGGCATCCGACGCGCGGTCGGGATCGTGGCCGAGGCCGGTCTGCCGGTGGTCGTGTCGAGCGCGCTCGACACCTCGGTCGGCATCGCGATGGGGCTGCACCTCGCGGCGGGGCTGCCGCTCGCCGAGCGCGACGGGGCGCAGGGTGCGGTGCTCGCCGGCGCGTGCGGCCTCGGCACGGTGGCGCTGCTCGAGGGCGACGTGTGCTCCGATCCGCTGCTGCCGCGCGACGGCGCGATCGAGGTGCGGCGCCCAGAGCTCGATCCCGAACTGCTCGCCCGTTACGCGGCTCCCGCCGCGCGCGAACGGTGGTGGCGGGAGCGCGTGGCCCGCTGCCACGCGCTGCTCAGCGCCTCCCGGTGATCGCAACCGCGCGGCGAGCACCGCGGGCGGGCGCTCAGCCTTTGAGCCCCGGGAAATCCTCCTCGCGCCACTCGGTGGCGATCCGCTGCCCCTGCCGGTGCGCGGCCAGCTCGCGCTCCCGCAGCTCGACTCGGCGGATCTTGCCCGACGAGGTCTTGGGCAGTTCGAAGAACTCGACCCGGCGCACGCGCATGTAGGGCGGCAGAGCGGCTCGGGCGTGAGCGAGGATCGCGCGGGCGGTGTCGGCGTCGGCGGAGGCCCCGGCGGCGAGCGCGACGTACGCCTTCGTGACGTTGAGCCGGGTGTCGTCGGGGGCGCCGACCACGGCGGCCTCGGCCACGAGCTCGTGTTCGATGAGCGCGCTCTCGACCTCGAAGGGGGACACCTTGAAGTCGCTCGACTTGAAGATGTCGTCGGTGCGCCCGACGAAGGTGAGCACCCCCGTCTCGGGATCGCGCTGGGCGACGTCACCCGTGTGGAAGAGCCCACCCGAGGTCGCTCTCTCGGTCGCCTCGGGATTGCCGAAGTAGCCGGGCATGAGGTTCTTCGGCCGCTCGGGGGTGAGCCGCAGGCAGATCTCGCCCTCCTGCGTCTCGGCTCCGGTGAGCGGGTCGACGAGCACCGCGTCGACGCCGGGCAGCGGGATGCCCATGGCGCCCGGCACGATGGGGTCACCCGGCATGTTGGCGATCAGGGCGGTGGTCTCGGTCTGGCCGTAGCCGTCGCGGATGTCGAGGCCCCACCATTCTCGGATGCGGGCGATCACCTCTGGGTTGAGCGGCTCGCCTGCCGAGAGCAGTTCTCGGAGCGCGCGCGGCTTGCGGTCGAGGCGGTGCTGGATGAGCATGCGCCACACGGTGGGCGGCGCGCAGAAGGTGTTGACCCCTGCGCGGTCGAGTTCGGAGACGAAGTGCTCGGCGTCGAAGCGCGTGTAGCCGAGCACGAAGATGGTGGCGCCCACGTTCCAGGGCGAGAAGAAGCTCGACCAGGCGCGCTTGCCCCAGCCGGGTGCGCTCACCACGGAGTGCACGTCGCCGGGGCGCACCCCGATCCAGGCCGTGGTGGTGAGGTGCCCGAGCGGGTAGCTGGTGTGGGAGTGCTCGACGATCTTGGGCAGGCTCGTGGTGCCCGAGGTGAAGTAGATGAGCGAGGGATCAGCGCTGGCGGTGGTGTGCGGGATCACCGCGAGCGAGGCGGCGCTCGACTCCTCGTAGCGCAGCCAGTCGAAGAGGGCGGCGCGCTGGTCGCGGTGCGCCTGCTCGAGACCGACGCCGACGCGCCCGTAGTCGCCGGGCACGTCGGCGAATTTGAGGGCGTCGTCGGCCGCGGCGAACACCCAGCGCACGCGGCCGCGCTCGATGCGGTCGCGCAGTTCGTGCGCGCCGAGCACCACGGAGGTGGGCAGGATCACGACGCCGAGTTTCAGGGCGGCGAGCATGATCTCCCAGAGCTCGATGCGGTTGTCGAGCATCAGCATCGCGACGTCGCCCTTGCGCGCGCCGATGCCGCGCATCCAGTTGGCGACCTGGTCGGAGCGTCGCTTCATCTGCGCGAAGCTGCGCTTCTGCTCGCCGCCGTCGGCGTCGACGATCCACAGCGCGGTGTCGTCGTTGCCCTCGGCGATCACATCGAAGACGTCGTGCGCCCAGTTGAAGCTCGGCCCGACGTCGGGCCATCGGAATTCGGCGCGGGCGCGGGCCGGGTCGCCTGCGAGGTCGAGCAGTTGGTCGCGGGCGTCGAAGAATGCGCGCGTGGCGTCGATGTCGGTCATGGTCACTATTCTGCCCTTCTCTTCAGCCCCTCGACCGGGATGCGCGGCGCGACGCGGGCCGGAAGCCGGTTTCGGGTCGCCGCACGCTCACCGCGGGGTCGGTTTCGGCGGTGCGGCGCCTGAGTGCGAACACGAGCTGCACGATCACGGCGGCGAGCATGAGACCGCCCATCGCGACACCGAGCCCGCCGCGGACATCGCTACCGCTCATGGTGGGCACCACCCAGAAGAAGAGCACGCACTGCGCGAGCGCCGCGACTGGGATCGCGACGAAGGAGATCGCGGCCAGGGAGAGGCTGGTGCGGCGGCCGGTGCGCACGAGGAAGGCGATCACGCCGACCGAGGCGGCGACGACTGCTCCGGCCAGGGCGAGCAGCGCGGTGAACGGCAGCCGGTAGGAGTTGAGGTATCGCCCGTAGGCCCCCGCGTCGACCCGCGCGAAGGTGCCGGGTGCGAAGTCGAGTCTGGCGCCGAGGTCGGTGTTCTGGTTGAGCTCGTGTTTGCCGAGCCAGGAGTTGAGGTCGGGGTCGACTGCGAACGGCTCGGCGGGCTCTTCGAGCGCGCTCGAAGAGCCGGGGCGCGACTTGACCTCGTCGACGTCGAGTTCGACGACGAGGGCCGCGTCGTCGCGCCGCTGCTGCGAGCCGATCCGCAGTTCGTGCGCGCCGCTGCGGTCGTCGTAGACGCGGTTCTCGTAGACCCAGGGCCGCATCCAGTTGCCGTGCTCGCCCGGCTGCTTGCGCAGGTCGTGGTCGGAGACGATCCAGCCGGCGTCGACGATCTCGTCGACGAGATCCGGTGCGACCACGAGCTGCACCCGGATGGGCCGCACCGGCGATCTGCCGTCGAAGTAGGCGCCGGCCGTGGTGTAGTACTCGTCGTCCCAGAAGGAGTAGAGGGCGGTCCAGCGCACCTGCTCGACCGGGCCGCCCGCCTTCGGGGCCTCGACGGCGGCGTCCGAGAGCGTGTACTCGATCTCGATCTCGTGCGTGCCGTCGAGCACCTGCTCGAATTGGGTCACGACCGCCAGGCTCTCGCGCTGCGGCACCTCGCGGAACGGAGCGGGGTCGCCGTCGATGCGCACGGACCCGACCTCGACGCCGAGCCGCTGGCCGAGGCGCGCGCTGGGCCACTCGCGGGCGAACTGCGGCACTCGCGAGGCCGAGCCGTCGAAGCGCACGGTGTTCGTCTCGGTGACGCTCAGCCGCGCGCGGCCCGATTCGTCTCGTGAGAGCTCCGCCTCGATCTCGAAGCCCTGCACCTCGGAGTAGAAGGTGCCCGGCAGCTCATCGTGCCTGGTGACACGATCGATCGAGCTGTCGTACGGGGGCGGTTGCGCGGAGACCGTGAAGATGGATCCGGCGAGCACGAAGATCGCGGCGACGATCGCGAGCAGGGCCGGGGCCGAGATGAAGTGGTCGGTGCGCCATCCGCGGCCGGGCTCGTCGTCTCCGGTCTCGCCGGCGGCGTGCAGCACGACCGCTCGGCCGGCGTCGCGGGCTCCCTCGAAGAGCAGCGCGTACGGCAGCAGCGGGTCGTCGAGCGGGCCGCGATCCCGCAGCCGGGTCGCCCGTGCGAAGACATCGATGCCTTTGAGCTGCTGCACCGCGAGCGCGCCGTCGCGGGTGAGCGGCCGGGGCCGCCACACGGCCGCAACGGTGACGACGGCGAGCAGCGTCGAGGCCATCACGAACGCGAACGGCCACCACACGACCAGCAGGACGACCTGATGCGACAGCTGCCGCAGCAGCCCCCACTGCACGAGCGCGATGGCGACGGGCGCGAACAGGAACACGTCTCGCACGTAGCTGTCGGGAGCCCAGCGCAGGCCACGGGCCTCGACGGCGCCGCTCAGCCTCCAGCGCGCCCTCCACTTCCACATCGACGGCAGGTTGCCGAGGCGCCCTGCGCGATGCCCGGCCCGGGCTGCACGGGCGATCCAGCGCGCGCGAGCCGCACCCCCGGTCTTGGGCCTCGAACGGCCGCGGCTGGCCGACGCGGGCGGGCGCTCGAGCGCGTTCATCAGCTCGGCGTGCCGCGGCCGTCGCAGCAGCTGCGCCGCGAACTCGGGGGTGATGCGCTCGGGCGGCTCGCTGCGCGACAGATACCAGGGGTCTCCGGCGCTGTCGGCCCAGACGACGCGGCGCGCTGCGAGGGAGAAGAGCAGCAGCACGGCGAGCAGGGCGAGCGGCAGCAGCGGTCCGTAGCTCTGCACCCAGAACAGCGTCGTCTTCGGCGGCAACTCGAAGGTGCCCTCGCGGAAGCTCGCGTCGACCCAGATGTCGGCGTTGGGCGGCAGCGTGTCGTCGTTCGTGAAGGAGTAGCGCACGCCCTCGGCAGACTCGCCCTCGGGCGTCAGCCACTCGGTGTCGCTGATGAGCAGCCAGCCGACGTAGGCCCGCGGCTGACGCACGAGGGCATCATCGAGTTCGGGGGCGAGCGCGAGCGAGACCTCGATGCCCTTCGTCGCCTGCGGCCACGTGGGCGCGAAGAGCGGCCACGACAGCGCATCGACGGTGCGGCCGGTCGCCTCGTCGAGTTCGGGGGCGATGAGGTGGTGCAGGTCGTAGGCGATCGTGATGCGCTGCTGCCCCGCGAAGCGCTCGCCGTCGGGCCTCGTGAGGCGCACCGTGGTGGTGGTCGCCGCCGGTTCGACCGCTGCCGTGGCCGCTTCGCCGTCGACGGTGGCGGCGTGCAGGGCGAACTCGACGTCGTGGCCCTCGAACTCCGTGACGATGGTGCGCTCGACCGCCGCCTCGGGCCCGTTCCTGAAATCGGCGGTGTAGCTCTCCTCGACGCGCGCGACGAACGCACCCTGGTCGTCGCGCTCGACGACGTAGTCGACCTCGACATCGCGCGCGATCCAGTCGACCTCGTCGACCTTCGCCGACGCGATCACGTCGTCGAAGTCGAGGGGCTCGTTGATGACCGGCCCGACGAGCAAGAAGACGCCGATCGCCGCGATCAGCCCGCACGCGAGCCGGATCACCCATCGCAGCGAGACGCCGCCGACCGCCCGCAGGCGGGCCTCGACGGCCGTGAGCACGCCGGCGAGCCATCGGAAGAGCGCGGTGTGCTCGGGCCGCGGATCGGGGATCCTGCCCGTGTTCAGCAGCTCGGGATCAGACGCGTCGAGGTCGAAGGGGTCGAAGCGCTCCGATCGCTCATCGTCGTGGTGCGGCGTCTCTCGCATGCTTCGACCCTAACGACGACCACCGACACTCGGCGCCCGTGTCAGCTGCGGAACACCGTGTGCAGTCGCGGGTCGCCCACCGCGTCGCGCCCGCCGAGGTCGTCGATCTCGAAGAGCACCGCGGTGCCCGCCACCTCGTAGTCGAGCATGCGCAGCACCTCGTGCGCCGCCGCGAGGGTGCCGCCCGTCGCGAGCACGTCGTCGATCACGAGCACTCGGGAGCCCCGCGGGAAGTCGGCGTGCGCCTCGACCTCGGCGATGCCGTACTCGAGCGAGTAGCCCACCCCGGCTGCGGGGCGGGGCAGCTTGCCGGACTTGCGAATCGGCATGAGGCCGGTGCCGCTCGCGTAGGCGGCCGCACTCGCCAGCAGGAAGCCGCGCGCCTCGAGCCCCGCGATCGCGTCGAAGGTGCCGCGGAACGGGGCGATGAGCGCGTCGACGGTGGCGCGGAAGGCGGGCCCGTCGGCGAGCAGCGGAGTGATGTCGCGGAAGAGGATGCCGGCGCTCGGGTAATCGGGGATCTCGAGGATCAGGGACTCGGCGCGCTCGAGCTCGGCGCTCGACTCGGGGTAGTAGGGCATGTCGAGGGGCTCGTTCGTCGTCTCCGTCACGCGAACCAGAGTACCGGCAGGCGGCGCGGCGGAGCGCGCGGATCCCCGGGATCCGAACAGCACGACCACCGCCATCCCACCCGGCCCGCGAGCGGTCGCGGAGGGCGCGCGAGGGCGACACGCCCGTGCGCCGCGGAACCCGCCCCGATTTGAAGAGCGGAGCGGAGTCGTGTAATGTCTTCCTGGTTGGTGAAACCAACGTGCGCCCCTAGCTCAGCTGGATAGAGCATCTGACTACGGATCAGAAGGTCGGGGGTTCGAATCCCTCGGGGCGCGCCACGAGAATATCCCGGTCAGGAGTCATACCTGACCGGGATTTCTTTTCCGGCCCAACCGGTGCCGAGCTTGTGCCGAGTTGCGCGCTCACGCCGCTCGCGAGCAGCCAGTAAAGTTGCAGCTGCCCGGGCGATAATCACCTGCCGGATCCTCCGCGTTTCACGCGCTCAAGAAGTCCCGAAGAATCGGCAGGAGTTTCTCGGGCTCATCGATGTTCGGCTCGTGGGCGAAGTCGCCCAGCAGGCTCCTCGATCCTGGCGTCAGTTCACGAAGGCGCTCCGACCAACCGGTTTCCAGGAGACGATCCCGCTTCCCCTCCACGAACCAGACCGGCACCGAAACTCTCCCCAGGTCGCCAAGGAAGGTGTCCTCTCTCGGGGGGCTCTGCCGATTCGGCGCGCGCAGCCTCGGCGCGTTCTGCGCCTCCCAGTGCCCTGGCATGAGGCTGAGCTCGAGACGCGTCTCGATATGATCTTCCAGATCGTCGACGTTTGATACGACCAGCGAAGTGATCTTGCGGGCCGCCTCGAGCGTGGAATCGAAATCGGCGAGTGCCTCGATTCCCGATGGGAGCCGGTACGGCCCCCCGCTTCCCGACAGCGTAAGAACCCGACTCACCGGCCATGCCCCGGGTGACTGCGCAACAGCTCGCAAAGCGAGGGATCCCCCGAACGACGCCCCGATGAAAGCCGCGTCCCCGATACCGAGCGTGCGGCAGAAATCCGAGATGTGATCGACGCGGAAGGAATACGGCGAGCGATCGAGGAATACCGCTTTGTCGGTCTCGCCGAACCCGAGCAGGTCCGGGGCCACGACGTGGTAGTCCTCAGCCAGTGCGCCGATCAGCTCCCTCCAGCACAGCCACGCAGACGCCCCATAGGCGCCCTCGTGCAGCAGCACGACGGTCGGGAGCTCCGGTCGGCCGGCTTCGATGTAGGCGGTTCGGAAGCTTCCTGCCCTCACCGTGCGGAACTGCGCGGCAGTGCTCTCAGTGGGCCTCTTACTCATTGTGTGCGTTCCTTTCGTTTGATTCGCGTATGTACCGTCCCAGGTCACGGCATGACCGATCCGCCGTCGACGTACAGGTTCTGGCCCGTGACGAACGCGGCATCTTCGGAGAGGAAGAACGCGACCGGGCCGACGACGTCCTCCGGACGAGCACTCCTCTGGATCGCACGGCTCCGAACGTTCGCGTCTTCCGTGTGGCGGAATCCCTGCACCATCCCGGTCTCCGTGAAGCCCGGGCTCACGACGTTCACCGTGATCGACCTTGGCCCGAGCTCTCGGGCAAGGCTTCTCGCGAAGCCCATGACGCCCGCTTTGGAGGCGGTGTACCCGAACATCTCGGCTGGCCCCTTGGGCACCGTCCCAGACCCGAACATCACCACGCGCCCGCCGTCGTTCATGACTGGAATCAGTTGCTGGAACATGCCGATAGTGGCGACGAGGTTGATCTGGATCACTCGCTGCCAGACCTCAGGGTCGGTCCCCGCGAGGCCGGAGAAGTGCACCACCCCGGCGCAGTGCACGATCGCTCGCACCCCTGCATCATCGACGCTCTCCCGAATCGCCTGGCGCACCTGTTCGGGATCCGTGAGATCCATCAGGACGCTACGCATGTCGGGCGCCGGAACCCGATCCCAGCCGACGCAACGGTGCCCCCGCGTCGTCAGCGTCTCGATGGTCGCGCGTCCGATCCCTCCTGATGCGCCCGTCACAATGGTCACCCCGGCGGTCACGATGCCCGCCCCTTCGAGGCGTGGTACCACGAAAGCACGCGGCTCTCGATCAGATCGAAGACCGCGTTCAGCACGTAGCCGACCATCCCGAGCAGAATGATGCCAGCCCACATCGCTGGCATGTCGAACTGCCGCTGGGCCTGGATCACGAAGTAGCCGATACCGTCCGAGCTGCCGACCATCTCACTGATCACCATCAGAATGATGCCCAGGGAGAGCGACGTCTTCATGCCCGCGAAGAGCTGCGGCGCAGAGGCGGGGACGATAATGCTGAAGAATCGGTCGAGGCGACTGAGTCTCAAGGATCGCGCGGTATCGATATTCGTCGCGTCGATGCTCCGCACACCTCCGACCACGCTGATCAACACCGGCCAGATGGTTCCGAACACGATCAGGGCGACCTGGGTTTGCACCCCGATCCCGAACACCACCATGAGCACGGGAAGAACCGCGGGCGCTGGGAGGCCCCGGCAGAACTCGACCACCGGCGAGTACATGCGATAGAGCGCATCGGAGAGTCCGAACAGATACCCGAGTATCGCTCCCAGCAGCACCCCGATGGCAAAGCCCAGCGCGAGTCGGCCGAGACTCGGAGCGATATCGGTCGGCACGCGGTCGAACAGCCAGGCATCGGCGAACGCCTCCATGATCCTCGGCATCGAAGGGAGGAAGAACGTCTCGGAGCCTAGGCTGGCGATCCAGATCACGGCGACGAGCAGTACCGGAACCACGATCTCCAAAGAACGCCACCGGCGGTTTTCGCCTGACGGACGGCGCTGTTTCGAACGCTTCAGCGAACGGATCCGGATCATCGCCGTCGATGATCCGTCTGAGGGTGTTGTCATCAGCTCCCCGCCTTTCTGTGCGAGACGTGCCAGTTGAGCAGCCGCCTCTCGATCTGCACCATCACGATGTTGATCAGCACCCCCAGACAGCCGGTGACGAAGATCAACGCGTACATCTCCGGGACGTTGCCCGACGAGCGTGAGACGTTGATCAGAGAACCGAGCCCCGGAGCTCCAATGATGATCTCCGTGCTGACCACGAGCGCCAACGAAATCGCCGATGCGAGGCGGATCCCGGTGACTACGTAGGGGAAACTGCTCGGGATCAGCACATTCAGAATCATGCGCCGGGTTCCGACCCGCGCCGATCGCGCCACATCGAACTGCAGTGGATCGAGATCTCTCATACCGTAGATGGTTTGCACCAGGATCGGCCAAGTCGACGCGAACGCCGCGAGGAAGACCTTCGACTCCATTCCTGCCCCGAACATGATGATCGCGAGCGGGATCAGCGCGACCGAGGGAACCGGGCGCAGGAACTCGATGATCGGGCGCAGCGCATAGTAGATCGGATCGACGAGCCCGCAGATCAGCCCGACAGGCACTCCGATGGCGAGGGCGATCAGCAACCCGAGCCCCCATCCGCCCATCGTCAGGAGCACACTCGACCACAGCGTCGCAGAGCCAAGCTCCTGTCCGATCTGAAGCACGATCTCGGACACCGGAGGAACGAACCTCGGGTCCACGAGCCCGAGCCGCGACGAGAGCTCTGCCGCGATGAGGATGCTCCCGATACCGAGCAGCGCGAGCAGCAGGTTCCGCGCCGGAAGGGGAAGACGCTTCTCATGGCTTCCCCTTCCGGCGGACGGCGCACTCACCGTGATGGAAGTCAACGAGAAAGCCCCGCCGTCAGCGTCTCAAGGTCGACCTCACCCTCGACCAGGTCGTATCGCTGGCCCAGCTCGACGAAGAGCTCGATGTGCTCGGGATCGGCCTCGGTGATGAACGTGGGAAGATTCATCTCGGCGACAATGTCCTCAGGAATGCTGAGAAAGGTCGGCACGACGGCGCGCGCGGCGTCCGGATTCTCCTTCGAGTACTCGACCGCGGCCTTCAGCCCGTTCTGGAACCCGGTAACCGTCGCCTCATTCTCCTGCAGGAAGGGCATCGTCGTGAAATAGACGCCGGCTTGGAACCCGGGGGTCACGAGCTCGTAGGGGAAAGCCACGGGGCGGGCGTCATCCTGCATCTCCGACATCGTCACGAACGGTTCCAGCATGAACGCCGCATCGACCTGTCCCGAGGCGAGCGCCGCGGGCATTTCCGGGAACGGAATCTCGACCATGTTGACGCTTTCGGTGTCGATCCCCTCTGTCTCAAGCGCATTCTTCAACGTCACCTCGAGGATGTTGCCCAGTGCATTGACCGCGATGGTCTTCCCGGGCAGCGACTCAAGCCCGACGATGTCGCTGTCCGAGGGCACCAGCACGGCGGCGTTCGCATCCGACCCGCCCTGCACGTCCTGTCCGGCGGCGACACCACCTGAGACGACGGTGATCGGCAGGCCTCGGCTGCTGGCGATGACCAGCGACAGTGTATTCGAGTAGCCGAAGTCGATATCCCCCGCGACGACGGCGGCCGTCACAGCGGGACCGCTGTCGAGCACCTGGATATCGACGTCGAGGCCCTGCTCCTCGAAGAAGCCCTGTTCGACCCCCATGTACAGTGCAGCGTTATCGGCAGCCGCGAAGACCCCGACATTGACGGGAACGAGTCCGTCGCCGTCACCCGGCTGCTCGGCGCCGGCGGATCCGCTGCAGCCCGCCAGGAGCGCGATGGAAGCGGTGGCGGCGAGCGCCGTCGCCATCGTCTTCTTGATGTAGTGCTTCATTGCAGTTCTCTTCTCTCTCGTTTTCTCTGGCCTACGGACTACCCGTCGCTGCGGGGCGGCCGACCCCGGTCGACGAAATCTGGATAGGGGAATCGTGCGGAGACCCCTCCGTCGATGACGATCGACTGGCCCGTGAGGGATCCGCAGGATCCGAGCGCGACGAACAGCAGCGCCGCTGCGACCTCCTGTGGCGTCACGAGTCGGCCGAGGGGGATCGCGCGCGCGAACTCCTCGGCGCGCTTCCCGGCGAGCAGTTCGTTCATCCTGGGTGTGGCGACGACTCCGGGCGATACCGCGTTCACCAGTACCCGTCGTTCGGCGAGCTCGACGGCCGCCGATTGCACGAGCGAGTGCAGGGCGGCCTTGGCTGCGGCATACGCCGCCATTCCCTGACCACCGCTGTGCGCGACCGCCGAACTGACGAAGGTGATCGTGGCGCCGTCCGGAAGCCGCGGCTGCAGGTCTCGCAGAATGCGTCTGGCGTGGTCGACCACGATCGCAAGCTGTCGATCCCAGGAACCGTCATCGATCTCGTCGACCCTCGAGAAGTACGCGACCCCGATGACATCGACCACGCAGTCGACGACCAGACCCTCTGTCTCGATGACCTCGATGACACGTTCCATTCCGACCTGCTCCGTGGCGTCCGCGCTGCAGGCGATCCCGCCGATCTCATCGGCCACCCGTCGCGCCCGCCGGTCGTCGATATCGACGCAGATGGTCCGCTTGCCCGTCTGCGCTAAGGCGTGCGCAGCCTGTCGGCCGATGCCGTTCCCGGCGCCGAACACGATCGCAGCGCCATCCGATCTCACCGGCGTGAGATAGTCGGGAACCTCACTGCCGTCCCGGTCAACCACGATCCGCTCCGAGGGGCGACCCTGGACGCACGGAGGTCATGATGGACTCGAACACGTGCGCCCTCAGATGCGCGAACTCCGGAAGTTCTTTCGTGGTGATCTGATCTCGCGGCCGGGGCAGGTCGACCGCGAGCTCCTCACGCACCTGGGTCGGTCGGGACGACAGGATGACGACGCGATCGGCCAGGTAGACGCTCTCGTCGATGTCGTGCGTGACGAACACGACAGTCACATCGTAGGTGTGGCGCAGCCGGAGCACCAGATCTTCGAGTTCGCTACGCGTCTGAGCATCGACCGATGCGAAGGGTTCGTCCATCAGCAGCACCTTCGGCTGGAAGGCCAGCGCGCGGGCGATAGCCACCCGCTGCTGCATGCCGCCCGACAGCTGCCACGGGTACTTGCGCTCGAAACCGCTGAGGCCGACTGCCTCGAGGGCCTCGCTCACACGCCGCGTACGCTCGGTCTTGTCGATCGGCAGCCGTTTTAGCGTGAACTCCACATTCTGAGCTACCCGCATCCAGGGAAAGAGCGACCTGCTGTAGTCCTGGAATACCAGCCCGAGGTCGGCCGGCGGCTCGGTCACCCGTTTGCCCAACACTTCGACCTCGCCTTCACTCGGGCTCATCAACCCGGAGATGCACCGCAGCAGCGTGGTCTTTCCGCAGCCGGAGGGGCCCACCACGCAGATCAGCTCGTTTCGCGCCACCTCGAAAGAGATGTTGCTGATCGCCTCGACCGCCTCGTCTCCTTGGCCGTAGACCTTCTTGAGACCACTCACCCGCATCACGACGGAGACCTCCTCGGAGACCGCGTCGGCGAGCGTGCTCATGACCTCGCCTCTTCGTCCTGCGCCTCGAGCGTCTTCCCTCCGACGCCCCAGTGATCGCGCGGGATCGCGGAGAGAACCACCTGCACCTTGGCGGCTGGGATCTCGGCCGACTGCGCGTAGGCTTCGGTGACGGCGCGGACGATGCGTCCCGCCTCCTCAGAGCTTCGCTGCTGGGCCTCGAAAACTTGAATGTACGGCATCTTCTACTCGCTTCCTTCTCGTTTGCTCGGCGACACCGAGACGTAGTCCTGCGTTTCGACGCTTCTCGAGTCCTCAAAGAAGCGATGCAGCGAGAGCGGCCAGTTCTGAGTGACCGTGCCCCGCTTGTTCTTGTACCAGTTGTCGAATCCGTCGACGCCCCAGGCGCGCAGCCTGTTCTCGCGATCCATCTCCCGCGCGTACTCGCGGTACGCCTCATCGGTCACGTCGATCTGCCGACCGCCGCGGAGCTCCATCTCGATGATGAGCCGCACGATGTACTCGGCTGCACACTCCGACATGAAGACCGCTGAACCGGTGACCACCAGGTTGGTGTTCGGGCCGTAGAGCATCCCGAGGCCGGGGAAGCCCGGCACCGATACCCCTTTGTATGCGCGGGCCTCGCCATCCCAGAACTCCCGGATCGACGTGCCGCCCGTGCCGCGCACATCGATGGTGGAGAGGAAGTCGCTCGCGGCGAAGCCGGTGGCGTAGACGATGACGTCCACCTCGATCTCCCGGCCCCCGACAAGCATCAGCCCGCCTGGCGTGATGTGCTCGACTCCGTCGGTCACCAGTTCCGTGTGCGGAGAGGTGAGGGCCCGCGCCCATGATCCGTCATCGCGCAGAAGGCGCTTACCACCCGGCGGGTAGGTGGGGATCACTCTCTCCAGCAATTCGGGGTGGTCCGCGAACTGGCTGCGGAATCTCTCGAGCAGTTGTTCGCGGAACTGCAGGTTCGACATGGAGATGGTGCTGGCATTCGAGGCACGATCCCATTCGGCGTCAACGGTGACGAGGGACATCCTGCCCTCTGCCGCGAGCCAGAATTGCCAGAAGCGCAGCCACTTCGCGTACTCCGGAAGCAGTTGCAGAAGAGTGAGCATGCCCTCGGGGAGCGGTTGCTGGTAGGTGGGTGTCGGCATCATCCAGGGCGCTGTGCGCTGAACGACGTAGAGCCCCTGCACCTGGTCGACGATCGAGGGGACGATCTGGTAGGCACTGGCGCCCGTGCCCACGACTGCGACACGCTTACCCGTGATGTCGAGGTGTTCAGGCCACGTCGCAGAGTGGCACCACTCGCCGGCGAAGTCTTCGATCCCCGGGATGTCCGGCAGCTTGGGAGTGTTGAGCTGGCCGACCGCCATCACCACGAAGTCGAAGACTTCGGTGAGAGGGAGCCCGTCGGAGCCGGCGGAGGTCACCAGCCACTTCGCCTGATCCTCGTCGAAAACGGCGGAACTGACGTACGTATTGAACCTGATCTTGTCTCGGATCTCGTACTCGTCGGCCACGACGTCGAAGTACTGCCAGATGTCATCTCGCTTCGAGAACTGGTCGGGCCAGTCGGCTCTCTGCGCGAACGAGAAGGAGTAGGCGAAATTGTTCGTATCGAGCCGGCACCCCGGGTAGCGGTTCTCGAGCCAGGTGCCTCCGCATCCCGCGTTCTTCTCGAACACCACGTGGTCTACCCCGGCGCGCTTCAGGTTGTACGCCATCGCGAGACCAGACATTCCGGCGCCGATCACGGCCACCCGATAGCGAGAGAGATCGATCCCCCTCGGAACGGTGGGCGTGCCGTGCTTGGGCTCGCCGAGCTCGTGCAGCAGCAGATCTTCGTACTCCTGCGCTTCTCCACCGGTGAGGAAATCCAGAATGCGCTGGGGCGGCACGCTGACTGCGGCGCGTTCTCCGGAGAGGTACCGCGCCACCCCCTCCACTGCTAGTGTCCGAGCCTGCTCCTGCTGTTCCGGCGACATCCCGCCCTGCGGGAAGATCTCGGCCTGCGCCGGAGTGAGCGGGGGTCTCACCTGTTCGGAGACGAATCGTTCATCGCCGAGCAGGAAGGCCAGGGTCGCCAGGAGCGGCGGGAGCTCCGCACCGGCGACCAAGCCGCGTAGTTCGCTCTTGGAATAGTTCGGCAGCTGCGGTGCGACTGAGGGATTGATTTCGATGGTGCTCATGAGCGGTGGGGGTTCTCCTTGCGGGTTGACGGATTGCGGATGAAGTCGACGATGACGCGGACGAACTCCTCTGGCGCATCCAGGTTCGGCAGGTGCCCCGATCCGGGGATCTCCACGATCAGGCTTTCTCCGAGCGCGGTCGCTACCTCTTCAGAGAGGACTCGAGGCGTCTTCTCGTCTCGGTCTCCGATGAGCACCAGACTTGGGCAGACCACCCGAGCAGCAAGCTTCCGCGCGTCGACGCCGAAGCAGACGGCCGCTACCGCGGCATAGTCGTCGGCTGGAATACCGGCGATTGCGTCTACTAGCCGGCCCGGATGCGGTTCGGGAACATCGCGCGTCAGGGTCGTCTCGACGTAGCGCTCGGCATAGCCGCGCATTCCAGCCTCGACCACCGACGCGTCGATGCTGTTCAGTCGCGCCTCGACCGTCTGCTCCGGAAGATAGATGAACGAGTCGGAGACCACGAGTGAGCGGACTTCTTCTGGGTGCAGTGCCGCGTATGCGACGGCCTGGAAACCTCCCATCGAGACCCCGACGAGATGCACCGGCCCCTGGTGCTCGGCTCGTATCTGCCGCCGCAGCGAGGCTACCCAATCGAGGAGGCTGTGCTCACCGGGACGCGGCTGCTCCCCGTGGGCGGGAGTCTCCGGTGTGATGGCCAGCATGTCGGCGGGCAGCAGATCGACGACACGCGCCCATGAGCCGGCATCCGCCCCGAGGCTGTGCAGGAAGGCGACCGGTATCTCTTCGTTTCTCAGGTGATTCATGTGCCTGTGCGCGCCTTTCAAGCTTCGTTGCTGTTCGCGTTCTCAGAAACACAACCACATATTCCAGTCAATGTAATCTTGCTTTTCGCCTAGTGAAACACGCGCCATCCGGATACGATGGCCAACATGGCACAGAAACGCTCGGAGCCTTTGGAGCTGGTCACCAAGACCACCACTGTGATCGAGCTGATTGCCGATCGAGGCAGCGCCGGAACCACGCTCATCGCTCGCGAACTCGACATGTCGAAGGCGAGCGCGTACCGCATCTGCCAGACACTGGTGTCGCGTGGATGGTTGTCACAAAACCAGGCAAAGCAGTACCAGTTAGGCCCGGTGCTCCGCACCACGCTGCAGCAAACCACGGGAGTCGCCTCCTACAAGGAGACGCTCTTCCCGTACATGACCCAGTTGCACCGCTTGACGCAGGAGTCGATCCATCTCACCCACCTGGAGCGCCGCCTCGTCGTCTACGATGAGCAGTTGGTCTCGACCCGCCCCGTGAGGTCGGTGATCAAGGTCGGCGGCCGCTCGCCGGCACATGCGGTCTCTCCCGGGCTCATCCAGCTGGCGTTCCAGACGAATGAGTATGTCGAGAACTATCTCTCCGCTCCGCTGGCGAGATTCACTCCGGGAACCATCGCCACGCCTCAGGCGCTCCGAACGACGCTCGCCGAAGCCCGGGAGCGAGGCTACGCGTTCAACCTCGGCGGGTACCGTTACGACGTCGGAGGCGTCGCGCGGGCGATCCTCGTCGGGGGGCGCCCGGTCGCGGCGATCTCGATCTGCTGCCCCGTGTATCGTCTGAGCGCAGACGTCGTGTCCGACTATGCCGAACTCCTGATGTCGGTTGTGGGTGCGGCACAGAGTGAGATCGACGAGGTGGCCGGGGAGATCGCCGCATAAAGGCTCCGGCGGTTCGTCCGATCCTCGCGACAGGGAGGCACCTGAACGACGCCCACTTCAAGAGACGACAAGCCGTCTTGCGCTATATTCGGGGCGAAAGGGTCGAATCACGACCCGGAATCTCGATGAGGGGCCGAAAATGAGCAGAGCGCGATCCATGGACGAGAAGGATCGCATGATCCTCGCCTGTCTCCGCGAGGACGGCCGCATGCCCAACACCCGCATCGCCGAGCGGGTCGGCCTGACCGAGCGCACCGTGCGGAAGCGACTGCAGCGCCTCACGCAGGATCAGGGCCTGAAGGTGCTGCCCGTGATCGACCCCGATCTCATCGGCCTCGACACCTGCATCTACGTCGGCTTCAACGTCGAGCGGTCGAAGCTGCAGCAGGTCGCGGCTCGGGTCGCAGCGATGCCCGAGGTGCGCTATCTGGCCCACGTCGCCGGCCCTTGGGACCTGCTCGCCGAGGCCTTCCTCGGCTCGCGGGAGCACCTCGCCGACTTCCTGCTCAAGGAGATCGGCGAACTCGAGGGTGTGACCTCGACCGAGACCATCAACGTGCTCAGGATCGCGAAGTTCGGCTACGAGTGGGAGGTGCCCGACGTGACCAAGGAGCACCTGCCCGAGCACAGCATCGCGCATCCTGAGGGGTAGCCGGGATCGCGGCTCCGGCAGGAGCCGGACACCCCGGGAGGGTGCGGGCCGGATCGCCTCGGGCTGATCCGTCCCGCGCCATTCCCGGGGCTTCGCCCTACCGCAGATTGTGCTTCGCGTTGGCGAAGAGCATCTGGCTCAGCACCTCCCAGACGAGCCGCGCGGTGATGTTGCTGGGATCGTACAGCGGGGCGAGTTCGACGTTGTCGACCGCGCTGGGCCCCCGCTCCCCGATCATCTGACCGATGCGGATGATCTCGGGACCGGTGAAGCCGCCCGGCTCGGGGCCCGTCGTGCCCGGGGCGTAGGCGGAGTCGATCACGTCGCAGTCGAAGGACACGTAGACGCCGTCGACGCCGTCCCAGGCCTGGTCGAGCGCCTCGGCGATGGTCTTCTCGAAGCCTCCCCGCCGCACGTCGGACATGGTGACCACGTTGATCTCCCGCCGTTTCACGGCCTCCCACCAGTCGGGCACGTTGATCGTGCCGCGCGCGCCGATAGCGACGACGTTCTCGGGGCTCACGTTCGGGAGGTCGGCGGCCCGCACGAGCCCGCTGCAGTTGGTCTGATAGTCGCCGCCGATGTCCTCGCCCGCGTCGAGGTGGGCGTCGAGGTGCACGTACCCCATCTTGCGATCGCTGCCGAGGTGCTCCGACAGCGCGCGGGTTCCCGGCACGCACACGGAGTGGTCGCCGCCGACGATGAGGGGCATGGCGCCGGCATCCAGGATCTTGGCGATCTCGGCCTGCACCATCTCGTGCGTGCGCTCGAGATTGCCGACTGCGACCGGGCTGTCGCCGCAGTCGACGAGGTCGTAGCTCTCGAAGAGATCCACGTCCCACTCGAACGACCAGGGGAACGTCATGTTCGAGGCGATGCGGAGCCCGCGCGGCCCGTTCGAGCTTCCCGGGCGCTCGATCGCGGCGTTGCCCCCTCGTAGGGGAAGCCGAGGAACGCCGCCCTGGGGCGCCGGTCGCGCAGCTCATCGGTGGGCACGTGCGGGGCGCCCAGAAGCGAGATCACCCCGCTCGAGATGGCCGCGAAATTACTGATCTGGTTGTGCGCACTCACGATATTTCCCTCAAAACCCCGATTCGATCACTGCGGTCCGAATTATGGCCCCTGATCTTCATTACAGCGCCGTAATTCGTCGCTAGTATTGCACATTAGGCCGAGATAAGGGTACCTTCAAGTCGCTGGAATGTTGAGAACAGGAACATTGGAGTTCACATGAGCCAATCAGGCACGCTGGCGGCGCCCGAGCCGGGCAGAACGATGAAGCGAGAGTTCACGACGGGCTCGGCCCTGTCGATGGCCTTCGTCTTCATCTCGCCCATCGTCGCGATCTACAGCGTCTTCGGCGTCGGGCTGCAGGCCGTCGGGCCCGGCTTCTGGTGGGGCTGGGTGGTGGTGTTCGTCGGCCAGACCTTCGTCGCCCTCACGCTCGGCGTGCTGGCCTCCCGCTGGTCGGACGCGGGCGGCGTCTACCAGTGGTCTCGTCGCCTGCTCGGGGAGCGCTACGGCTGGTTCGCCGGCTGGACCTACATCTGCGCCCTGCTGATCGCACTGACCTCGGTCTCGTACAGCGCGGCGATCTTCGTCGCCGCGCTCTTCGACCTCGACGCCGGCAACGTCGCCCTCGTCACGCTGCTGGCGATCGGCATGCTCGCCGTGACGACCGCGCTGAACCTCGCCGGGCGCTGGGTGGTGAAGGCGATCGCCTACGCCTGCGTCGCGGCGGAACTCGTGGCGTCGATCGGCATCGGCGTCTACCTGCTCCTCTTCGAGCGTCACAACAGCCCGGCGATCCTCTTCGAAGGCCTCGATCTCTCGCCGGGCGGCGCCCTGCTCTCGGCCCCGCTCGTGCTCGCCCTCGTCTTCGCCGGCTGGTCGGCACTCGGTTTCGAGAGCGCGAGCACCATCGCCGAGGAGGTGCACGAGCCGCGCCGGGCGGTTCCCCGCGCGATCGTCTGGTCGATCGTCCTCATCGCCGTCACGGTGCTCTTCACCGGCCTGGCCTTCATTCTCGCGATCCCGAGCGCCGATTTCCTCACGAGCACCGAGGCCGCGGCCGACCCGGTGCTCGCGATCCTCGCCCACTACCTGCCCGGCGAAGCGGTCAAGGTGATTCTCGTGATGTTCATCATCGCGTTCCTCGCCAGCCTCATGAGCATCCACACCGCGGTCTCCCGAGTGATCTGGGTGTACGGACGTGACGGCAAGCTGCCCTTCGCCAGCTCCCTCGGCAAGCTCCGCGGGCGGCAGTCGCTGCCCATCACCGCTACGCTCGTGGCCGGCATCATCCCGATGCTGCTCTTCATCCCGCTGCAGAGCGAGGGCATGTACAACATCCTCATCGCATTCACAGTGATCGGCTTCTTCCTCGCATTCACGTTCCCGGTGCTCGGGTTCGCGATCGCGAGGGCCACGAAGCGGTGGACGCCCCCGAGCGACGAGCCGCTGTTCCTCGGCCGCTGGGGCGGCCCGGTCTCGTGGATCGCGCTGGCGTGGCTGGTGTTCGAGACGATCAACGTGCTGTGGCCCCGCGAGAGCGGCGGCGGTTGGCTCGCCGACTGGTCCTCGGTGCTCGCGACCCTGCTCATCGCCGGCATCGGCGCGGTGATCTACATCACCATGCGGAAACGCTCGCCCGGCATGGATGATCGGGCGCTCACCCGACCCGAAACCGTGGTGGGCGTCGACTGAGGCCGTCTCGCCGCTCCGGCCCGTCCTCCCGTTCTCCGGGAGGGCGGGCCGGGCCCCGCACCGCGCCCCTCGCGCCCTCGCGCTCTCCGCGTCCCTCGCCCGCCGAACCGAAGATCATATCCGGCATTCGCACGGCGGCACCAGCCCCTCCCGCGCGACGCCGGTCTCGCCGATACTGAGTGTCCCTGCACGAAGGAGCACGCCATGACCGACAGCACGCAGCCGCCTGCGGCCCCGCCCATCACGAACATCCACGACGACTCCGACGAGCTCGAAGCCACGATCCCGCTCCCCCGATACCGGCCCGAGCGCCTTCTCTGAGACCGCTTCCGCCCGCACCACCCGCCACGCTCCGCGCCCGGCGAACAGCTCCGCGAGTGAACCCCGCCCCGTTCGGGTAAGGGGAGGGGGACCGCAGACGGCACGAGCACGAGACGAGGAGCGCGCATCATGACGACCGAGGGCACGAACACCGACCCGCACACGAACGCCGACCCTGGCACGAGGTCGAACCCGGGCGCGGGCGAGGGCATCGCGATCACGGATCCCCACGACGGCACCCCGGTCGGCACCGTGCCGGTGACCGCGGAGAGCGGGATCCGCGAGGCCGTCGCGCGGGCTCGACGCGCCTTTCCCGCCTGGCGCGCGACCCCCGCGGCGGAGCGGGGAGCGGCCCTCCGCCGCGCCGCGCACGCGCTCGGCGAGCGGGAGGGCGATCTCGCCGACCTCAATCACCGCGAGACGGGTCGGGACCGGGAGGAGGCCGCGGGCGGGGTGCGGGCGGCCGTCGACACGCTGCTGCAGTACGCCGAGCTCGCCCCGCTCCACCGCGGGCGCAGCCTGCTGGGGGCGAATGAGGCTCTGGATCTCATGCGCGCCGAACCGCGCGGGGTCGCGGCGCTCGTGACCCCCTGGAACGACCCCGTCGCAGTGAGCGCCGGTCTGATCGGCGCGGCCCTCGGCGTCGGCAACACCGTCGTGCACAAGCCGAGCGAGCGCTGCCCGCATCTCGGCCGGCTGCTCGGGGAGGTGCTCGAACCGCACTTCCCGAGCGGCGTCATCGCGACGGTCATCGGCGGCTCGCGCGAGGGCGAGATGCTCGTGGGCTCGCCCGACGTCGACGTCGTCGCGCACGTCGGCTCCACCCTCGCAGGTGAGCGCATCGCCCGCATCGTCGCTCTCACGGGCGCGCACCTCATCCGCGAGAACGGCGGCAACGACGCGCTGATCGTCGACGCCGACGTGGATCCCCGCTGGGCCGCCGCCCAGGCGGCGGTCGGCGCCTTCTCAAACAGCGGGCAGATCTGCACGGCCGTGGAACGCATCTTCGTGCACCGCGACATCGCCGACGAGTTCCTGGCGGCGCTCACGGAGGAGGCATCGGATCGCACCGAGCGCGGGGTCGTCGCACCCCTCGTCGACGAGCGGATGCGCGAGACGGTGCACGCCCACGTCGCGGACGCCGTCGCCTCGGGCGCGCGGGTGCTGACGGGCGGGGAGCTGCCCCAGGGGGCCGGCAGCCGCTACCCCGCGACCGTGCTCTCGGACTGCGCGCCGAGCATGCGGATCTTCTCGGAGGAGACGTTCGGGCCGGTCGCCGCGGTGATGACGGTCGACGGCTTCGCCGAGGCGGTCGAGTCGGCCGCGCACGACGACTACGGCCTGGCGGCCACGGTGCTGACCGCCGATCTCGCCCACGCCCACCACGCGATCGACGCGCTGCCAGTGGGAACGGTGAAGGTGAACGCCGTGTTCGGGGGCGCCCCGGGCGGGTCGGCGCAGCCCCGCGGGCGCAGCGGATCCGGCTTCGGCTACGGCCCCGAGCTGCTCGACGAGATGACCACCGTCAAGGTGGTGCACCTCGGTGCGGCCGTGCGTCGCTGAGGATCCGGCGGTGAGGGTCCGGCGGATCGCTACGCCGCCGTGGGCGCGCTCGACGGCGCCGAGCCCCGGTTGGTGAGTTCGGCCGCGTCCATCACGACGGCGCGCAGGCCGCCCGAGAGGCGCAGCACCCGTCGCTGGCGGTCGGCACCCGTGCCCTCAGCGAGGATGCGCTCGAGGCCGCTCTCCACAAGCTCGCGATCGCCCGCGTGGTCGAGCGCGGAGGCGACGTGGGAGAGCAGGGTCGCGACCGCCGCACGGGGGCTGCGGGGCGCCCCGAGGATCGGATCGACGAGACCGCTGCCGCCGATCCCGAACCGGCTCGCCGACCACATGGCGACCCGCAGCAGACCGGTCTCCGCCGGTGAGGGCGCCGCACCGCGCCGCCAGTCCCGCGACGCGGTCTCGACGAGCGCGCGCACCAGGGCGGCGATCACCACGGCGTGGCCCGCGTCCATGCAGACGTCGGCCACCCGCACCTCGACCGTCGGGTAGTGATCGCTCAGCCGGGCGTCGAAGTACACCATGCCGGAGTCGAGCACGACGCCGCTGCCGATGAGCGACTCGACGATCCGGTGGTACTCGCCGGGCGATCCGAAGACGTCGTAGGCGCCGGCCGACGGCCAGCGGCCCCACACCTGGTAGCGGTAGCTCGCGTACCCGGTCTCCTCGCCCATCCAGAACGGCGAGTTGCTGCTCAGCGCCAGCAGCACGGGCAGCCAGGGCCTGATGCGGTCGAGCACCGCGACGCCCTCGGCGTCGCTCGACACGGCCACGTGCACGTGGAAGCCGCAGGTCAGCTGCTCCCGCATCGTGAGACCGAAGCGCTTGCCGATCGCGGCGTAGCGGGGGCTCGGCGTCAGGTGGGAATCGACGGGCAGCGCGCTCGTGCCCATCGCGACCGCGCGGGCGCCCACGCGGCGCGCCGCCTGATCCGCCAACCGTCGCCCGTCGAGGATCGACCGCGCGAGCTCGTCGAGGGTGGCGCAGGGGGGGCGAGACGATCTCGATCTGCTCCCGCTTCACCTCCCGGTCGAACCCGGGAGGGGCGGTGCCGCCCCCGAGGGCCGCTGAGCGGCGCTCCCCCGGGCCGCGCTCCCCGTCGCCGGGCCCGGGATCACGGCGCTCGCCCCCGGGCAGCACCTCTGCGGCATCGATCACCGCTTCGACGGCGGCGATCGGCTGACCCGAGTGGCGGTCCACCAGCAGCAGCTCCTCCTCGACCCCGACCGTGCGGGGCGCGGATTCGGCGTTCCTCGCGACCATGCTGATCCTCCCGTCCACCGCTCTCGAGCCGGTCATCCGTACCGGCGGCCAGCCGATCCCGAGCCGCTCCGGCCCGTCGGCTGCGCCGCCGACACGTCGTCGGGAATCGCATCCAGCTTCGAGGGTGGGGCAGCGCCCGGTAAGCCCCTTGACTTTTGGCCCGGGCTCCCTCAGGGGCCTGCAGGGCTCTCGGTCCACCTCAGCACGGCCACCGGCTGCCGGGGCGCGCGGTCCGGTCGCGGCTCGTCCGCGGCCGCGTAGTCCTCCTCGAGCACGTGCAGCTGCGCACCCGTGAGGATCGCCGCTCGGGCGAGCGCCTCGTCGGCGGGCCGCGATCCGAGGCTCGCCGCTTCGCCGGGCACCGACGCGCCGCCGAGTGCGACCCACGGCGGGGAGTCGAGCGCTTCGAGCCGTTCCGTGCCCCGACGGCCCTCGCCGTCCTCGCCGCTCTCGACGTCCGTCTGCTCGGCGTCGATCGAGCGTCCGTCGATGAGCAGCGTCTCCACGCGCGCCTGCTGCAGCGCCTCCACGACGGCGCCCATGCCCCTCGCGCCCCGGCTCCCGTTCTCGGCGGAGGCGCGGTCGAGCGCCTCCTCGACGGCGCGGTGCGTGCGCTCCGTCAGCGCATCGGCGATCGCGTCGTCGAGCACCCGCTCATCGGACCCCGCCGCGCGGGTGTGCGCTTCGACCTCCACCACGAGCTCCCGGCTCGCCGGCGCGAGGCGCTCCCGCAGCAACTGCCGCGCCCGCAGGTCGCCCGCGAGCACCACCACGACCGGACGTTCCTCCCGCACGAGGCGGTCGACCACCTCTGCGACCTCGGACTGGTTGTGCTTCCAGATCTCCTCGGAGTGGCGCTGATACCGGGCGTGCGACCACCCGCCAGCCTGCACCTTCGGCAGGCTGTCGTCGCGGCCCTCCACCTCGACGACGTGCTGCGGTGCGGATCGGTCGGCCGACTCGGCGCGCACATCCGCGCCCTCGCGCCCGGCCTCCACGACGAGGTACCGGATCGACGACGCCCGATGCCGCAGCAGCGGCAGGATCTCGGGCACCGGGCCGTGCCCGAGCCGTTCCGGCCCGCGGCGGGGCTGCGCGAAGCTCGCGTCGAGCGCCACCTCGCCGCCGCGCACGAGCAGGTACCGGGCGGATGGGCTCGGCACGCCGGTCGCCTGCTCCAGGGCGCGCAGCACCGCTCGTGCATCCTGCTCGGGGGCTCCCAGTTCGAGCAGCCGGTCGCGCACGGAATCCCTGCGCGACTCCTCGACCACCTGGGGCTCGGCGCCCGGCCCGTCGACGTAGGCGAACGTCCACGGCCCCGGCTCGGCGAGCAGTTCGGCGAGATCAGCGTTGGCGGTCATACGTCGCCCTCCTCCCCGTCGCGGCGGTCTCCTCGGAAGGCGCGCTCCACCTCGGGCGCGTCGGTGTCGTCGGGCAGGGGTTCGCTCTCGCGGAACGGTTCGACGTGCGGGCTGCCGCCGTGGCCCTGCACCATCCCTCGCGTCTCCTGCTCGAGCTGCTCGTCCTGCTGGGGGCCGTGCTTCGTGTTGCCGCGCTCCGCGTTCATCGTGCTCTCCTCCCGGTCGCTGTCGTCGCACTGGATCGTTTCGGGCCACGATAGATCGGCGGCCCGCCCGATGGGAGCGGGTTGACGCGTCCGGCGGCGGGCGCTAGAGGCGACCGCACCGCCGCTTAGCAGAGCCGGGATCGCGGAACAAGCCCCGCCCGCGCCGGACGAGACGCGGGTAGCATCGGGCACCCCACGATTCGAAAGGCGGTGCCCCGCATGCAGCAGGATGAGCGAGAGAACGTGCCGTCGCCGGAGGAGCGCCGGGGGCAGGATCCCGAGCAGCCGACCGCGACCGCGCCGGATTCGGTGGATCGGTCCGTACCCACCGCCGACCAGGCGGGCAAGGTCGGGCCGGACGCCGCGGATCCGCCGCGGGCCGCCGACAAGCACGAGCCTGACGATCGTGCGGCCGTGCAGAGCGGGAACGCGGATCAGGACCCCGAGCTCGACGCCGACGAGGGCGCCGACGCGTTCGAGACGGCCGAGGAGGCCGACTCGGGCGCATACACCGGCGGACCCGAACGACGGGACGAGGATCACATCTCCCTCGACACCCCCGACTGACCGGGTGCGCCACCCGACTCCGGGGGGAGAGGGGAAAACGGAAGCCCCCGCCGAGGCGGGGGCTTCCGTGCTGTTCGGCACATGGCGGAGACGGGGGGATTTGAAACCGCCTCACGCCTAGGCGGGGCGGCGCCTCCCGCGGAATCATGCGGATCATGAGGGGGCATGAGGGGGTATCAGGGGGTGTGAAATACGGTCGAGTGTGGGCAAAATGTGGGCAAGGATCACGCCGCCAAACCAGCCTTCTCCGCGGCCGCCGAGAGCCGATCCGCGACCCCGTCCAGGTCGTCCTCGAAGAGATCCGCGTACGTATCGAGCGTCATCGCCGCAGACGCATGCCCGAGCATCCGCTGCACGGCCTTCGGGTTCGCCCCCGACGACACTGCGAGGGACGCCGCGGTATGACGGAGCTCGTGCACGGAGACCGTCGGCACCGGCGTGAGCACCAGCTTCCGGCCCGCCGCCTTCGCAGCTGCGACCTCTCGCTCCCGCTGCTCTCGCGCTTTCCGCGCCGCCTCGTTCAACCACGAGTGCGAGGGGTGCGGGAGCCGCATGTAGTGGGTGCCGTCGCCGAACAGGAGCTCGTTCGGGTCGCGTCCTTCGCAGAGCTCCCTGATTCGCCGGGCGAGCACGCGCGGGTACGGGACCGTGCGGTGCTCGTGCGTCTTCGGGGTGCCCGGATGGATGACAGAGCCGACGAGCACAGCATTCTCCTCGATCGAGAACCGCCGCCGCACTTGGTTCACGTGCTTCACCCTGAGCGCGCTCACCTCGCCCCAGCGGAGACCGGTGTAGCCGAGCACGAGCATGAGCGTGGGATACTTGGAGGCTGCCGCGAGACGCTGCAGTTGGTCGTGCGTCAGGTAGGTCTTTCCGGCCCGGCCTTTCCTCGGGAGCTGCACGGCGCGGGCCTGATTCTTCGAGATCCGCCCGTCGTGCATTGCACTGTCGAGGATGCCGGCGAGGATCCCGTGGGCCCGTAGCACGACCGTCGCCGAGCGGCGGCCTCGCAGGTCAGCAATCCAGGTCTGCACCTCTGACTTCTTGATGCTCGCGACGGCGCGGTCGGCCCACTCGGGCTGCACGTGCGTGCGCCAGCTCGACTCGAGTGACGCGTACTGCGACACCTTCACCACGGACTTCTTACCCGCCAGCCACGTTGGGCCGAGTTGCCCGATCGTGATCTTCCCCGCCTGCGGGTCGACATAGTCCCCTGTGGCCTTCGAGATCGTAGTTGACGCGAGGAAGAGCTCCGCTTCCTTCTTCGTCTTGAAGCCTCGCTTGTCCGTCTGGGCGCCGTCGGGCTTCCTGTAGCGCACGCGGTACCGCTTCCCGGCCGCGGTGTCGTAGGGCTTGATCGTGGCCATCAGCGGGCCCGCTTTCGGGCGCGCTCGACTATCTTTGTTCGCATCGGTTCACCTTTCTGGTGGATCGTGTTCGGGCCCCCGGGCCGCGGGTTTCTGTTTGGCGACGGATCCGCGGTTCGGGGGCCTTCTGCATTTAGGCCGAGTATCTGGCGTTGCACTGACCGGACCCCATCTTGGGGTTCACATAGATCGTGTCTCCGATCCGGTGGAGGCTTCGCTCGAACGCGACGACAAGGCGATCGAGCACTCCGAGCTCCTGTCCGATCCAGTCGGTTCGTGTTCCGTATTTCGCTTCCGCGTGCCGGTACTCGTCAACGTCGATGAGGAAGTGCGCCGCCCATTCGTCGGCCGCTCGCTCCTGCCGCGCGTTGATGTAGCTGAAAATCGAGGACGTGTGCCGCATCGTCGCGTGACCAAGTTCGTGCGCAAACGCGCATACCGTTTTCACATTCGTCATCCCGTCCAGCACTTCGATGTGCCGCTTCGAGTCGGAGTACCTGCCAGGGTGGACCGGGCTGAGGTCCTTCACGAACTCGTACGTCACCCCGATCTCAGACGCGTACTCGATGAGTCGTTGCATGGGCCTCCTATTCGTCCATCAGCTCGCCCGTCTCCTCCGTGTAGGGATGAGACACCAGGTCGTAGTCGCTCTGTCTGGGTTCAGAAGTCTCGCGCGCACCACCGACATTGTCCGCCGGCCTGTATAGCCGTTGCCCATTTGCCTCCACGCCCTGGAGTCTGTCCCCGAGGGCGTTGACGTAAACGTCGCCACGAGCCTCAGATGGCGCGACGCCTGGACGGATGTACCGGAGCACATCCACGCTGAGGCCCGCGTTCGAGCTGCGGCCTCCCCCAATCTCCTCGATCCAGGACAGATACTGGTCGATCACCTCAAGCCGCTCTTGCAGCGCCCCGACCAGTTGCTCGGTGCTCACCTCTTCGAGGTCTTGGGCGACGGTGATCGTGAGTTCGTCCCCCAGATCAGACTCATCGAGGTAGCCAGCGGCGATCAAGGCCGTCAGGGGGTTTTTGTCGTATGCGCGGGCCAGTGCGACTACCTGCCGCGGTTTGGGATCCACGGCGCCGCTCGCCCATCGCGAGATCGTCGACGGACTGATGCCAAGCTTCTCCGCCACAGTTCGATCGTTGTCTGGGTGCGTGACTGCTTCGAGATAGCGCGTCCATGCCTTCGTTTCCACAGAAGCGATCGTATCTCAGATCATGCACGCGTGCAATAGGTTTGCGTTGCAGATCGGCGCGATTGCGCCATTCCTGCATCTTCGGCCATGCAATCGTGTTGCGAAGCTGCACGCCCACGCCTATTGTTGCTGCCATGCAATCCACAAGCACACACGCAACACGCAAGGTGTTCATGCTCAACCGGCAGAAGCTCGACGAGCTGAGGCGGGCGAACGGGATCACCTCGGAGGCCGAACTCGCCCGCCGCCTGGAGGTCGACCCATCGACGCTGTACCGGGTCTCGACGGGAAAGTCGGTGCCGTCGAACGAGTTCATCGCCGGGCTGAAGCTCGCCTTCCCCCTCTGCAGCCTGGACGATCTCCTCACCTTGACCGACCTGGCGGTGGTCCCGTGAGCGCCGAAGTTGTCCCGCTGCGGGCGGGCAGTAAGGCCCAGGCGTCCGCCCCGGTCTGGCTCTCGCCCGCGGACGTGTGCGAGCAGATCCCCGGCATGACCGAGGAGATCCTCGCGGAGCGGCGCAAGAAGAACCTCAAGCCTCGCTTCTTCAAGCCATCGCTGAAGACGGTCATCTACGAACAGTCCGACATCACCGAGTGGATCCGCTCGACGGCATCTGAGCCGCGCGCGTAGAAGCCCACTCCTCTCCAGCTTCATCAATCCGACGCCGCTGCTGGGTGGCGCGGTCTCTCACACCCATTTTCGGAAGGAACCCCCATCATGGACCCCTTGTTCATCGTCGGGATCGCGCTCGTCGCGGTCTGCGGCACCTACCTCGTGCACACGCTCCGGGTCGAGCGGCGCCGGCGTCAGAGTGAGCGTGCGCTCGTGAAGATGCTCGAGCTCGCGAACGACGCGATCGAGAACGAGATCCGGCGCGGCCCCCTAACCGCGATCCCGGTGAACTCCCCCGAGGGGCGGGCGATTCTCGAGCGGATCCGAATGGGGTGCGAGTGCCCGAACTGTGAAGAGACGCGGCGGATCGCGCACGCTGAGGAGCAGAAGTGGGGCGAGCAGTGAATGCGCGCCACACGGACACGAAGGTGCTCCCCGTCGCTCCTGGTGTGGCGGGTCCTGTGCGGGCTCGCGATCACATCGCTGCTCGCCACGGTGGCCGGCCTAATCCCGCCCGGATGGGTGGCGGTCGCCGCGGTGCCGGTGTGGGTCGTCGCGGGCGTACTCCTGCTGGGTGGTGGGGGTGGCTCGTCCGCCTCTCGCACCGGATCGACCAGGCAGTGAAGCAGTGACCTGGGTGCCGCGGTTCGCGCTTCGGATCGGCGGGGAGCCGCTCCCGAAGGAACGCCCGAGAGCTACGAAGAGCGGGCGCTCGTTCACTCCCAAGCGCACCCGGGAGGCGGAGGCGCGCGTGCTCGCAGCGTTCCGGGCGGCATACCCGGGCGCTGAACCGCTCACCGGCCGGCTGCTGGTCGAGGCGCGGTTCTACCGGGCGACTCGGCGCGGAGTGGATGCCGACAACTTGGGCAAGCTGGCTACCGACGCCTTGAACGGCGCAGCGTATGCCGATGATGAGCAGATCGAAGATCTCCGGATCAAGCGCTTCTACGGGGCCGGTGACGATGCTCGAACCGAGATTCGGATCTTCGAAGCGAGCGCATCGTGAGCCCGAAGATCTGCACCGTCGAGGGGTGCACAACCGCGGCGCTCTCCCGCGCCATGTGCGTGAAGCATTACCACCGCTGGAAGCAGCACGGCGATCCCAAGATCTGCCTGAAACCAACCGACCCGCTCGGAGCAACTGGCCCCTGCATGGTCGCAACCTGCGAACGGGATGCTGCCACGCGACGCATGTGCACCCTGCATTACGGGAGGTGGCGAAAGCACGGCGACCCGCTCGTGACGAAGCCTCGCAGGAAGAGGTCGTGCTCGCTCGATGAGTGCACGACTGTAGCGCTCGCGAAGGGTCTCTGCTCCAAGCACTACGCGAGGGCCAGGACGCACGGTGACCCGCGCGCTATGGCGCCGAGTGGACGCCCGATCAAGGGTGCCGAGATCACGCATGCGGGCATCCACAAGCGGCTGCTCCGGCAACGCGGGAAGGCGGCGGCTTACAAGTGCGTCGATTGCGGAGGCCCTGCGAACGAGTGGTCCTACGACAACTCCGATCCCGAAGAACTGCAGGAGTACCTCGGCGACTCACTGTGCGCCTACTCCCTTTCGCTCGACCACTACGAGCCCCGGTGCACGCCGTGCCATCGCCGGTTCGACCTCAAAGCACGGCAACTCAAGGACTCCCCCGCCTGACCGGGCTGGGGCCAACGGAAGGAAACACCATGGTGCTCAAGTACACGTCGAAGCGTCCCGACGAGGAACTCGACGGCCTGCAAGCTCTCGAGGATCACTTCAAGAGCGCGCAGCACGACGACGTCGTGGCGGTGGTCGTGATCAGTGGTCACACCCTCGTCGAGGATCTGAACGACGGGATGCGGACCGCGACGGTGCGCATGAAGCAAGTCGAACCGCTGACCGGCGCGGAGGCTCAGGCGGCTCGCAAGCTCCTCACGGACGCCTACGTGAAGCGGACGGGGAACGAGCCGCTGCCGCTGGAGGATGCTGCGGACGGCGCCGAGCTGCCCACGATCCCCTGGGGCGGTGAGTCCGAGTGAGCCTCGCATTCACCGATCTCGATCCGGTGCCCGTGCTGCTCGACCTCGAGCCACGCGCCGGCGCCTCGGACCAGGACCGCGAGGCCTGGCTCGCCGAACGCCGACAGGGCATCACCGCCACAGAGGTCCGTGACCTCTACCTGCGGAAGATCGGCCGCTCCTCGTACACCTCGCAGCAGGATCTTATCGATCGGAAGCTCGGCCGGGTCGACGAAGTCGCGGATCTGTCCCACGTGCCCGTCATCGGGTGGGGCAAGGAGCGTGAGCCGGTCATCGCGGCACGGCTCGCGGGCGAGGGGTTCGCACCGGAGTCGCGAGTGTTCCATCACCCGGCGAACTCGCGCTACCTCGCCTCGCCTGACGGGCTGTCGGTGACGTTCGACGACGAGCTGCATGTCTCGGAGATCAAGACCGCGGGCTATGACCTCCCGCCGGGCTCGGAGCGTTTCGACGCGAAGGGCTACCTGTTCCAGGTGCAGTGGGTGATGTTCGTGATCGGCGCCGCCCGTTGCCGGTTCGTCGTCGAAGAGCGACTCGAGAACCCTGACGGCTCGTTCTTCGCCGGCCCGGAGCATCGCTACTGGATCGATCGCGACGACGTCCTGATCGCTGAGCTCGTGAAGCTCGCCGATGAGTTCCTCGCGGAGCTCGATCGGCAGCGCGAGGAGGGCGGGCCCGTGATCGATGAGGAGGTTGATACCCACGCGCTGAACTATCTCCGCGCGATCAACGAGGAGAAGGCGTGGACGGCGCTCAAGAAGGAGTCCTACGCGGCCGTGATCGCGCGGGGCATCTCGCAGGAGTCTCCGCTCGCTCGGGTGACGATCACGCCGGGCACCCCGGATGAGGAGTTCGACGACGAGGTGGTCGACCTCGAAGCGGCGGAGGCGGCGCACCCGAAGGAGGCGCAGCAGCTCGCCCGGGCGAAGGCCCGCGTGACGAAGCTGCAGGCCGCGTTCGACGAGTTGGCGAACCAGCACACGAAGACGGTGCGAGCCGTGAAGAAGGGCAAGCCGGCGCGGGCAACGATCACGCCCGGCAAGCAGACGAAGGAGCAGAAGGTATGAGCACCGCACTCGCACTCCCCACCACGGGAGATCCGAACGCGTGGACGCCGCAGGAGGCCGCGCTCGTCGAAGCCGCCGGCCTCGTGTCGGGTCCCGCCGCGAACCGTCGACTGGCGCCCCGCCCGGTGGTCGAAGCGTTCCTGTCGCACTGCCAGCGCACGCAGCTCGATCCCATCGCGCGACAGATCTACTGCATCGAGCGCGGCGGGAAATGGACGACGCAGATCTCGATCGACGGCGCCCGCCTCGTCGCGGAACGCTCCCGCGAATACCGCGGCCAGACGCCCACCCAGTGGACGGCTGACGGCCGCGAGTGGCTCGACGTGTGGCTGGACAAGGAGCCTCCCCGTGCGGCGCGCGTCGGGATCCACCGTGAGGGGTTCGTGGAGCCGCTCTATGCGGTGGCGACGTTCGACGCCTACAACGCGGGGTCGCCGATCTGGAAGAAAATGCCGGCCCTGATGCTCGGGAAGTGCGCGGAGATGCTGGCGCTTCGGAAAGCGTTCCCGCAGGATCTGTCGGGCCTCTACTCGGCCGAGGAGATGGACCAGGCCGACGCACCCAAGCAGGGCGCGCCGCAGGCGCCCCGACCCGCGCCGAAGAGCGTGCAGCCGGCGCCGGTCGACGAGGAACCGATCGAGGCTGAGATCGTCGCGGAGCAGTCCGCCTACAACGCGGCGGAGTGGGCGGCAAAGATCCAGCAGTGCCTCGACGCGGAGAGCGCGGAGCAGGGCGTGGACATGCTGCGCACGCTGCACGGGGAGGCGAAGGAGCAGGGCCTGCTCGGCGCCCCGGTCGCGGAGGGCATGAACCTCGACCAGGTGCTGCGCGGAGCGAAGGCCGAGATTCTAGCCAGGGGTGAGGCGTGAACGCCAAGCCGCACACCGCCGCGGAGGTCGAGGGGTGGGTGGCGAAGATGCGGCAGGAGATCGCGATCGAGCCGCCCGCCCCGGGCACCATCCGCACACCGGACGAGATCATCTTTCAGCTCGAGCGCGTCGACTCCGTCGCGAACAAGGCGCTGTGGATCGTGAAGGAAGCCGACCGGGTGCGCGGGGACGCCGCCGAGGTGCTGCTGCGGGCGAAGTCGAAAGCACAGGCAGGCGCCGAGGGGAAGAACGCGGCCGAGCGAACCGCGGCGGTGGATCTCGCGACCGAGCAGGAACGGGCGGAGGAAGCCGCGGCGCAGATCGCGTACCGGTATGCGAAAGGGCTCGCCGACCTCGTCGACTCCCGCAAGAGCAGTCTCCAGACGCAGTCGAAGCTCGTGCTCGCCACCTACCAGCTCGCCTCGAACCCGAGGAGGGCGTGATGGTGAAGCTCGAAGAGATCCACGTCGGTGACATCGTCCGCGTCGATGACGAGCCGCAGCCGTGGCGAGTGGAGGGGCGGACCCGGAAGGGGATGCTCACGCTCGAAGCGCCGCACGCGATGAACCGGATGACGTGGACAGGTGTGCACGAGTTCCGGGCGACGAAGTCGGCGGTGTTCGCATGACCGCCCCGACGAAGGCCACCCGTCAGGACATGTACGAGCGCGACCTCGATCGTTGCGCGGCGTGCGGGCGCACGGACCGGCTCACCCACCAGCACCGCCGCGCGGTCGGCATGGGCGGATCGAAGACTCCCCCATCGATCACGGACTCGCTCACGCTCTGCTTCGAGTGCAACTGGCGGGCCGAGCACGACCTGCAGACGTTCGCGCTGATCTACGGGTGGAAGGTGCGGCGCTGGGTGCAGGATCCGTCCGCGGTGCCCGTGTTCTACGCGCACTCGATCGGGTGGGCGCGACTCACCGATGGTGGGGCGGCGCTGCCGATCCATGCCGATGAGGCGGCGGAGATGATGCGCGAGGTCTATGGCGAGGAGTGGGACGAATGGCGCGAGCAAGTCGGGGCAGTTGCCCCAGTGAGGAGGTGATCGAGATGTGGTTCAAGGTCGACGACAGCCTGGCCACGCACCCGAAGGTGCTTGAGGCAGGCAACGCCGCGATGGGTCTGTGGGTGCGCGCCGGAGCATGGTGCGCGCAGCAACTCACCGATGGTTTCGTGTCGGCCGCCGCGGTGTCGATGCTCGGCACTCGAGACGAAGCAGATGCTCTCGTCGCTGCGGACCTCTGGGACGAGGTCGAGGGCGGGTTTCAGTTCCACCAGTGGGACGAACGCCAGCCTTCACGAGCTGATGCCGAGGAGCGACGAGCCAAGAACGCTGAAAAACTGCGGAAGTGGCGCGAGCGTAACCAAAAGAGTAACCAGCCCGGTAACCCGGTTACGGAGGACGTTACCGACCAGGTTACGAACCAGGGCCGAAACGCTGCCCCCGTACCCGTACCCGTACCCGTACCCGTACCCGTACCCGTACCCGTACCCGTACCCGTACCCGTACCCAATAAGAGTGTCGTGTCTGAGGACAGACCCGACGTCGAACGGCTCCTCGATCTCCTCGACTCCGAGCTCACGAAGAACGGCGTGAAGAAGCTCCCGAGTCGGAACAAGACGAATCGGGACGCGATGCGTCTCCTCATAGACCGGGATGGGCGCTCCGAGGAGCAGATCGCGAACGCGATCCGGTGGTGCCAGTCAGACGAGTTCTGGCGGGGCAACATCCTGTCGGCTTCGAAGCTGCGGGAGAAGTACGAAACGTTGCGCGCGCAGGCCACCCGAGGCCGTCGCGGGGCCGCGGTCGTCGCGAACCTGTCGCTCGCGGAGCAGTACGAGAACGAAGAACGCAAGGAGGTTGGGGCGTGAAGAAATCAGAGGTGGCGAAGCTGCTCGCGATCGTGTCCGCGTTCGACAACCGTCGCGTGGAGGCCGAGCATGTCGAAGCGTGGTTCGCGGTCATCGGCGAGTTCGACTTCGCCGACGCTGCTGAGGCGGTCAGGGAGCATCTGCGGTCGTCGCACGAGTGGCTGATGCCGGTGCACATCGTCGAGGGCATCACCGGGCTGAAGCAGGAGCGCGCATGGGAACCGCCGGCACTCACCGCGGCTGAGCAGATGCTCTGTGCTGCTGCTGGGGTCCCAGCGGAGGAGTTCGCGGAACGGCGCGACGACCACGAGTGGGTCGCGCATCTGCGGTCGAGGTGGCTGGGGGTGGAAGCATGAGCGACTACGACCCGCAGACCGAGGACCCGTGGGGTGGTGCGCAGCTGGCGCTCCCACCGACGGACGAACGTGGCGAGCCGCGCGACGTGGTCGCTGAGCAGTCGGTGCTCGGCGCCGCGATGATCTCCGCCCGAGCCGCCGCAGAGGTCGCAGACGTGCTGCGCGGGACGGACTTCTTCGAGCCGAAGCACGAGACGATCTTCGACGCAGTCGCGGCCCTGCACGCCGGCGGGCATCCCGTGGATGCGATCACCGTCGGCGACGAACTGCAGCGCACCGGGAAACTCCCCGGCGTCCCCGGTGGCGTGCTCTACCTGCACGAGCTGACGAGCATCGTCCCCACCGCCTCCAATGCGGGGTTCTACGCGGAGATCGTCAGGGAGAAGGCAGCGCATCGCCGCATGATCCAGTTCGGCGAGAAGGTCGCCCGCGCCGGCTACCTCGGCGAGGGCGACCCGAACGACACCATCGAGCAGATCCGCGTCGAGCTCGAGGGGATTCTCGGAGAGCGCACTGTCGCTGCCCAGACGATCGGAGAAGGTTGGGACGAGTGGGTCGCGTCACTCGACACTCCCCCGACGTACGTGCCGACCCCATGGCACGAGATCAATGACCTCTTAGGAGGGCTCAAAGCGGGGGCTCTGTATGTCGTCGGTGCACGGCCAGGGGGCGGCAAGTCGAATGTAGGGCTGCAGATCGCCGCGTCACTCGCGGACCACGGACCGGTTGCCTTCTCAGCGCTGGAGATGAGCAGAGATCAACTCCGAGAGCGCCTGGCAGCTCAACGAGGCCAGATCCCCATGTCGTCTATGACACGGCACGACCTTTCCCAGAGCGACAAGGCGCAGCTCGTTCTTGCGAAGTCCGCCGTGCAGCGTCTGCCGATCTATGTCGACGACCGTTCGGGAGTGACGGTGCAGCAGGTGAAGGGATTCGCGCGCGGCGTCGCTCGGAAAGGCGGGATAGCCGGGGTGGTCGTCGACTACCTGCAGCTCATCTCCTCGCACGACAAGCGGATGCCAGTGCACGAGATGGTCGGCGAGATCGCGCGCCAGCTCAAGATCCTCGCCCGCGAGCTCCGGTGCCCGGTGATCGTGCTGTCGCAGCTCAACCGAGAGAGCGTGCAGACGAAGGGCAAAGGCAACCAGCCGGCCCAGCGCCCGCCGACGCTCGCAGACCTGTCGAAGTCGGATGCGATCGGGCATCACGCCGACGTCGTGCTGATGCTGCAGCGCAAGCTCGAGGCCGACGATGAGCCGGGTGACGTGCTGCAGATGTACGTGGCGAAGAACCGCCACGGCCGTGTTGGGCGCCGAGATCTGCGCTGGGAGGGCCGCTTCGCGCGCGTCACCTCCAAGCCGCTCGGCATGTTCTGAAGAAAGGAATGAAGGAAATGGCTATCAGAGAAAGCATCGTCATCGACATCGCAGAGGTGCAGGTCACCGACGAATGCCAGGTCGAACTCCGGCAGGAGAAGAAGCGCACCACCTACTCGTCGGAGCAGGCCCGCGACCTCGCACTCGAACTTGTCGAGGCAGCCGAGGCCGCGGATCGGGCGATCGCGGAGGACATGGCCGAGCGTGGTCTGCGCATGGTGCACGGCATGGTCGTCGCTGAGGGCGGGGAGGTCGTGCTGTGAAGAGCAACGAGCGCACCTGCATGCCCGGCCTCAGCCCTGGCGCGACCTACTGCGGGCGCTCCTCCGCGCCGATCGTCCAGTCAGGGTCGACGTGCGAGGACTGCCACGCCGCGTTCCGCGCGGATCAGCGCGTCGAGAAGTCGGCGGACGAGCACCGAGGCGGTGCAGCATGAGCGCCAGGGCGACGGGGAACATGATCCTTGGCGAAGCGCTCGCGGAGATGAGGAGGCTCCCTGACGGATCGGTCGACACGATCGTCACGGATCCGCCGTTCTCGAGCGGTGGCCGCCGCGAGGCTGCGCGATCGCTCCGCAAGAGCATGATCCACAGCATGGAAGACGACGCCTGGATCGCGGGCGACGGCATGAGCACGCGTGGGTTCGTGTGGACGATGCGCGAGTTCGGGTGGGAGGCGCGCCGCGTGCTCCGCCCTGGTGGGCACCTGCTCGCGTTCATCGACTGGCGCATGCATGACGCGCTCGCCACGGGACGCATGGGATGGGTCGGAAGACACATTGCTCGCGGGGCCACGAATACACGCCCGAGAACACCTATCGAGTTGGTGGCAAGGGATCTCGTCATTGTCGAGAGTGCATGAAGATCCGAAACGCAACAAGTCAAAGGAAGGAGGCGGCGTGATGTCGAAAATGACCGCCGAGCGGATCATCGAGGAGGTGCTGCACCCCTTTCCCGAGCGCGTCTGGCTGTCGCATCGAATCGTCGCCCGCCTCCGTGCTGCTGGCCTGCTCGTGGGCGACCCCACCGAGGAACAGATCGAGCGAGCATCCATCGCATTCTCGTGCGAGACGGTGGAGGAGTGGCGAGACCTAGGCGAGGAGGTGCGTCGCATGATCCGAGGCGACATGCGCGATGCTCTCACCGCTGCTGTTGGTGTCGCCCCGCAGGAGCCGTCACCGGTCGCGTCGACTCCGACGGTAAGCGACGATAGCGGTCACGGCGGAGATGACGATCGCGGCGGCCGTGAAGATGGTCCAGAAGACGAGGGGCGCAGTCACCAGGCAACGGTAGCAGGCACCCCGCAGAGGCCGAGCGGGTGCGCCGAGTGCCATCGATCCGAGGGCCACAAGATGGACTGCTCGCACCGCTTCGCTGCGCAGCCGGTGCTCGACCCAGAGAAGGTGGCCGATGTGCTGCGCCGTGAGGATTGGACTGACGAGCTGTGGGACGGCCTGCCGCAGTCCGATCGGGATCGCACCTGGGCGCTACTTCTGGAGGCTGCTACCAGAATCAGTTCAGCGGCGAAGCGGGGTGAGCTGACGTGACCACTGACCGCACCTGGTCCGAGTGGTTCCGCTGGCACCTCGACCAGGCCCCGTTCCAGATCCTGCACATGCGCGAGATCGTCGAAACCACGGTGCGCGCGCAGGACACCGAAGCAGTACGGGTGTCGGGTGGCAGCGACCCTGCACGTCTCCCCTACAACGTGGACCCGGCCGACGACGCGGACGCCCTGTACGCCGAACTGATCCTGTTCGCTCGGGAGGTAGCGGAGCACACCGGAGCGCCCGCCCCGCGCCCCGTACGCGGCCGATACTGGCAAGGAGCAACGGAACCTCAGGGGCTCCCGTCTTGTCGCCCTGACGAGGCGTTCGCGTGGGTGGGTGAGATCCGCACCTGGCTGATAGCGCAGCTCCACCACCTGGAACAGATCGCGGCAGACGGGAAGCTCGGCGACTCCCCCGAACACCTCGTCGGCACGATCAGGGAGATGCGGAAGCGCTACCCACGAGCAGAGCCGAAGTTTCGGGCCTACCGTCCCCGGCCTTGCCCTACCTGCGGCGAGCGCATGCTCCATGCCACCTTCGAGATCTCCGCGGACGAACCTACGATGCGCTGCGACGCCTGCCGCGACGCCTGGCCTTGGAAGGACTACCCCCACCTATGGACGGATGGCTGACCTACCGGGAAGCCGCGCGAGAGGTCAACCGGTCCGTGCGCGCACTCCAACGCTGGCACAACCGGCACGGCATGCCCATGCGCCTCGACCCTGACGGCCGCAAGCGAGTCCACCGCGAGGTGCTCTTCGCTTACTACCGAAGAGCACTGAAAGCCTGGCCAGCGCACCAGTGGAGGATGCGCAGAATCACGGGCGACACGCCGACGGACACGAGTTCTTGACGAGGGACTAGTGTCACCCCCTACCTTGAGTGTTGAGCAAGTGGGCCGGACGCGAGACAGCATCTCGCGGCACCGGCCCTTTCTCATTCCTTCCGACCCGCGGTGTGCGTCGGGCAAGGGCGCCCAAAGCCCGCGCACACCGTCGGCTATCGTGAGAGCCATGAATGAACCCGCTACCAAGAAGCCCTGGTACCGCACATGGTGGGCAATCGCGATCGGAGCATTCCTCGCTGTCGGGATCATAAGCGGAGGAGTGCAGGCGATCACCGGAGGTCCCGACCGCACCGAAGCGAAAGAGGAATCGCCGGTGGCTGCGCCACGCGAAATGGCCACCCCTGAGCCAGCGCCAGTTACTGAAGCACCGGTCGAGGATGCCGCTCCCGCAAGTGACCTGGCGGCCCGCACTCATCAGGAGTATCTCAACGCGTGGGGAGCATCAGATCTGATCGAGCTCGCCGCCGCGGATGGAGTCACCAAGCCGATCTACGCGATTACCGAGTGGGAAGACATGTACGACGGCACTATCCGCGTCTATGTCCAAGAGACGATCGACAAGCCGACTGCCCAGGAGATGGGCCAGAACATCCTCAGCCTTACCGCACAGAATGTCCCCGACCTCGAAACGGTCGTCATCCGGGGGGCTGACGGCGTCGACGTCAACGTGTTCGGTTGAGCATCAACCAGTAGATCCACCTGCCAGAGCCCCGGTTAGCCACATCGGCCCCGGGGCTTCTGCATGCCCCAGGAGGAGTCAGTGGGTACCCAGCAGATCCGCAACGGCCACGGCCACCGCGCGTACCGCCGCAAGCAGGCCGCGCTCAAGCGCCGCACCGCCCGAGACAACCTCCCCTGTGGATGGGGCAGCGACTACGGCTGCGGACAACCCATCGACACGACCCTCCCCTACACGGATCCGATGTCGTTCACCGCCGACCACCCGGACGCGCTCGCGAACGGTGGGCACCTCGTGAAGCAAGACCTGCACCCGTTCCATCGGAAGTGCAACCGAGACAAGGGCGACGCCGCCCAAGTCGAGATCTGGGAGGCAACGTGAAAGACCCCGACTTCAGAGAACTTGCAGCGCGGGTCCTTGGCCCCATCATCACGACCGGGCCCCGAGCATGGTCCAATGCGGCACTGCTCGACAAGCCGATCAGGCAGATCAACGGCCACCAGATCATCGCCCACGTACCTGTGCCCGACGCTGACGGGGACCCCGTCAGGGACTACAGCAGCGGACACTGCACACTTCTCACTCGGCGAGCACGCTTCACCATCCCGAAGGGTCACCCATGGCGCGGGCGCCGACGCAGCGAGTACGAGGAGGGCAAGTGAACCCGATCATCCTCGCAGTCTCCATGCACGACGCCGCCGAGTACGCGAAGCAGCGCGGCTGGCGCCATCACGTCACCGTCACGCCCAGCACGACCTGGGCCGCACGAGGCCGCACCGGCCCCGTCTACGCCACCACCGCAGCCACCGACCACCCTGCCTATGACGAGATGCTCGCAGAAGCTGCACCGTGCGCGGTCACCGTCGACCGCGACCGCGTCGCCTGAACCAGAAGGAACCCACCATGGCCAGCACCCTCGGCACGATCCCTATCAAGCTCCACGCATCCATCTTCAACGGGACACCGTTCGAGATCGGAACCATCGAGATCCCCATCACCGGCGAACTCGTCGCTTCCTACACCAAAGCCGGGCGCATCGTCATCGCAGAAGCACTTGAGCGCGCAGCCGCAGAGCTCCGCGACGAACTCAAGAGCATCACGCACGACCCGCACGCCTGCCCCGAAGGGCGCAGTGCCGCGCAGTGCGTCCTCGACTGCCCACACGCCTGACCCCCTCCCCCCCCTGAAAAATCCAGGACCACCCCTCCGCTGCCACTCTCCCGCTCGGCCGAGGCAGGTATCCCCCCGTGCGTCTTGGGACTGTCTGAATAATGGTGTGTGAGGGTCCGGCCTGATCCGAAAGGAGATGGCCGTGGCTGACACGACCACTGTCGTTGTTGACGACGAGATGATTGATCCCGTGACCGGGGAGATCATCGATCAGAAAGAACTCGCAGAACGCTTGCTCGCGCAGGCGAAGGAGCAGGGCGTGAGCCTGACGGGGCCGGGCGGCCTGCTCAGCCAGCTCACGAAGAACGTCCTCGAGACCGCGCTGAATGCCGAGTTGACCGAGCACCTCGGCCACGAGCACGGCGGGACCCCAATCGGCGAGAACATGCGTAACGGGACGCGGGTCAAGACGGTGCTGACAGAGATCGGCCCCGTCGAGATCGAAGTCCCGCGAGATCGAGACGGGTCGTTCGAGCCGGTGATCGTCCCCAAGCGGAAACGCCGACTGGACGGCATCGATCAGATCGTTCTGTCCCTTTCCGCTCGGGGGTTGACGACCGGTGAGATCGCTGCGCATTTCGACGAGGTCTATGGGGCGAAGGTCTCCAAGGACACGATCAGCCGGATCACCGAGAAGGTCGCCGGGGAACTCGCCGAATGGTCGAGCAGGCCGTTGGATGCGCTCTACCCGGTGATCTTCGTCGACGCGATCGTGGTGAAGGTCCGTGACGGGCAGGTGAGGAACACCCCGTTCTATGTCGTGATGGGCGTCACCGTGAACGGGGAACGCGACATCCTCGGCATCTGGGCCGGTGACGGTCAGGAGGGTGCGAGGTTCTGGCTGCAGGTGTTCACCGAGCTGAAGAACCGGGGTGTCGAGGACGTGCTCATCGCGGTCTGCGACGGGCTGAAGGGTCTCCCGGAGGCGATCAACACCACTTGGGAGCAAACGGTCGTCCAGCAGTGCATCGTCCATCTGATCCGCAACAGCTTCCGCTACGCCGGGCGGCAACACCGCGACGCGATCGTCCGTTCCCTCAAACCCGTCTACACGGCCCCGTCGGAGCAGGCGGCGAAGGATCGGTTCGAGGAGTTCGCCGCCGAGTGGGGCGGACGGTATCCGGCGATCGTGCAGCTCTGGAAGAACAGCTGGGCGGAGTTCGTGCCGTTCCTTGAGTATGACGTCGAGATCCGGCGGGTGATCTGCACGACCAACGCGATCGAGTCAATCAACGCTCGCTATCGGCGCGCCGTGAGAGCTCGGGGGCACTTTCCCAACGAGGCCGCCGCGCTGAAATGTCTCTACCTCGTGACGCGGTCGCTTGACCCGACTGGCGGCGGAAGGGCACGCTGGGTGATGAGGTGGAAGCCCGCGCTGAACGCGTTCGCGATCACCTTCGCCGGACGGTTCGAGAAAACCACTCACGAATGAAAACCGCCGGATCCCACACACCGTTTATCGGACAGACCCTGCGAATTCGCGAGGGGTGCGAATTGAGTTAAGGGGGTGCGATATGGCGCGTCCGAAGGCCCCGTGTGGGACGTACGCGGCGTATCGGCGGCATCTGCGGGAGAAGTCGCCGGTGTGTGATGCGTGTAGGGATGCGAAGCGCGCGAATTCGCGTGAGCGTTCTAACTCGGCTGAGGTTCGGCGGGAGAAGCAGGTCGCTCGCGAAGCCGAGAAGGCACCGGTTGTTGTTGAGCCGGTGCCGACGACGCCTGAGGGGCACGTTTCCCGGCTGGAGACGTTGCGGGAGATGCTCGAGCAGTCGCGTTCGGTGGTTGCCGCGTTGACGACGACCGATCCGACGCGCGCGTACCTCGCGTTGCGGGAGCAGCGGGAGATCCTGCGGGAGATTTCCGAGATTCAGGGCAATGGCCAGTCGACGAAGGGGGTCACCCTTGAAGACCAGCTTGCTGCTGCCAGGGCAGAGCGGGAGCAGCGAGAAGCTGCTCGGGCTGCAGGAGCCTAGCCTCCTCCGTGTCCCAGACCGGGCCGGATCCCGGGTGGGCGAGGCCCTCGACCTCGCTGCGGTCGCCGGCTTGCGGGAGGATCCGTGGCAGGAGCTCACGCTCGACGCGATTCTCTCGATCGATGCCTCAGATCGGTGGGTGTGCACGGAGTTCGGTGTGCTCGTGAGCCGGCAGAACGGCAAGGGCAACATCATCTTGCCGTTCGAGCTCGCGCACCTGTTTCTGTGGCCGAAGGCTGACGGGGAGCCGAAGACGATCCTGCACTCCGCGCACGAGGTGAAGACCGCCATCGAGGCCTTCCGGCGCCTGAAGCGGGTCATCACCTCGTCGCCGCTGCTCATGGGCGAGCTGCTGGGCGGTGAGCGTGGCATCAAGGACAACAACCAGTGGCGCGGCTTCGAGCTCGCGAACGGCAACCGGCTCATCTTCATGGCCAGGTCGCGAAACGCGGGCGTCGGCTTCACCGTCGATGTCCTTGTCGTGGACGAGGCGCAGGAGACCCCGCAGCCCGCTATGGATGCGCTGCTGCCGACCATGTCAGCGGTGGACAACACGCAGGCACTCTTCACCGGCACCGTCCCTGACGAACTGAACAACTCGGAGTACTTCGAAGGAGTGCGCGACCGTGGCCGGGCAGGAACTGACCCGCGCACCGGGTGGGCGGAGTTCAACCCGAAGGGGTCGCACGACCCAGACGTCGCGGCGAAGATCGACATTCGAGATCCTGAGGTGTGGCGGGCCGGGAATCCCGGCCTGGGCTACCGGCCGGGCCTGACTCGGGCGACCATCGAGGATGAGATTTCGCGTCTCGACCCGGAATCGGTGAAGCGGCTGCGGTTCTCGATCTGGCCGAACCGACGCGAAGAGGAAGCGGAGCAGCTCTCCGAGCTCGACATCGCGGTGTGGAAGCGCGTCGCGGGCGACCACCCGGTGAAGGGCGACGGGGGCGTGATCGCGATCGCCGTCGGCCGTGGTGGCGGGTACGCGACGATCTCGAAAGCGATCCGCGTCGACGACGAGCACATCGCGGTCGAGCACCACAAGACCGACCGCAAGGTGCGCTGGGTCGCCGACGACGTGAAAGCACTCAAGGCTGAGCTTGGGAACGCTCTCGTGGTGGTCGACCCGAAGAACGCGGCGATGATCCTTGCGGATCTCGACCGTGTCGGCGTGAAGTACCTGCCGATGAGCATTGACGAGCTCGCCGCCGCGCACTCGATCTTCATCGAGATGTCGAACGACGGCCTCGTGCTGCACCGGGATCAGGCCGAGGTGACGAAGTCGCTCGAGCTCGCGACGACTCGAGCGATCGGCCGCGCCGGCTTCACATGGGAGCCGTCTGACCCGACGAAGCCGATCTCGCACGCCCAGTCCGTGACTTGGGCGGTGTGGGGCGTGATCAAGTCCGAAGCTTCCCCGAAGCGGGAGCCTGAATTGGCCTGGTTTGAGTTCCGACCGGTTTTCCTGTCAACCTGTCGGTGACAGAAGTTCCTCGGCCTCAGTATAGTAGGCCTGCTCGACCTCGATCGGGGTACGCATATCGAGCTCCCCGTGAAGGCGCTCATGGTTCCACCACCACACGTATTCGAGGGTCGCGAGTTCGACCTGCTCAACCGTCCGCCAGGGGCCCTGCTGTCGGATCAGTTCGGTCTTGTAGAGGTTGTTGACCGCCTCAGCCATGGCATTGTCAAAACTGTCGCCGACCGTCCCGGTCGAGGGCACTGCTCCGAGTTCCGCAATGCGATCCGTATAGACCATGGCGGTGTAATTCGACCCGTGATCGGCGTGATGGATCAGGCCATCGAGCCTGCCGCCCGATTGCCACGCAGCCATATCGAGTGCCTGCATCGGCAGAACCTCAGATTTCAGCGTCGCAGCGACATTCCAGCCCACGATTCTGCGCGAGTACACGTCAGTGACGAACGCGACATAGGCGAACCCAGACCAGGTGGCGACGTAGGTCACGTCGCACACCCAGAGCTTGCGCGGCCCGTCAGCGGCGAATCTCCGGTTGACGAGATCGGCAGGCAGTGCCGCCGTTTTGTTAGGGCGTGTGGTGAACACGCGCTTTGATTTCCGTACCCCGCGCACGCCGGCGAGCCGCATCAGACGCTCGGTCTGGTCGCGGCCGATCTTCCACCCCTCACGCTTCAGCAGGGCATGCATCTTCCGGCGCCCGTACACGCCATAGTGCTTCGCGTGGAGCCGCCGGATCTCAGGGAGGAGCAACTCGTCGCGCAGCTGCCTGGCTGAGGCCGACCGGGCTTTCGCGGCCCGGTATCCGCGGGAGGTGAGGAACCCACGAACTGCCGCACGCAGCGTACGACAGAGGAACTCGACCCCGAAACGATCACGGTACTCGTCGATGAATCTGATCATTTCGTTCGTGGCCGGTCGAGTTCCTTCGCGAAAAACACGCTCGCGGCTTTGAGTACCTCGTTGGCCTTACGGAGCTCGCTCACCTCGCGGCGTAACCGCCGGTTCTCCTGGGCCATATCGATCGAGGTGCCAGGCTTCGCGCCGGTATCGATGTCGTAGCGGCGCTGCCACACGCGCAGCGTCTCCGGGCTCACTCCGAGGAGCCCACCGACGTGTCGGCAGGCCGCGGTCAGCGACTCGTGCTCGGGACGGGCTTCGGCGAGCATCCGAAGTGCGCGCTGGCGAAGTTCAGGGTCATATTTGCTTGGCATCGTAGTTCCATCCTTGTATAAAGATCGGAACTCAAACCAGGCCAATTCAATTCTTATTTCCCAGGCCCTACCCCCTCCGCTAAGCACGGCAGAGGGGGTGGGGCCTGTTTCGTTTTTGAAACTCGCCCCCCTCCATCAGAGGTCCGCCGGTCTTCTTAGCTCATAGCTTCCCGAGAGCGACGCCGCTGCATCCACAGCGCGAACGCGACCAGAAGACCAGCACTGCCGGCCCCGAGGAATATCGCAAACGTTCCCATCCCACCAGTGAGCGGCAACTGCGGAACATCCGACTGCGTATTCCTGAAAGACTTTTGGAACGCGGTATAACCACGCACGGTGATCTCACGCGGGGTGTCATCAAGAACATACCCTGCGGGGGCACGCGTCTGTGTCAGAACATAGTCGCCCGCAGTGAGCCCGGAAATCCTGATTTTTCCTAGTTCCGGGTTCACGTCAGAACCACTGCAATTAGCACCGGTCTCTGCGACGCAATCCGTGACTTCGACAGCCGCACCGATCGGCTCGCCGTTCTTATCGACGCGCACCAACGACCACTCCGAACCGGCGAGATACCTGCCCTCGTCTCCTGAGTTCGATAAATACCACGCGAGCGTCGAGGTCTCTACAATGATGCCCGCGGGATCGCAGGGCTCATCGACCTCTGTATCAGTAGGAACCGCACACGCGTTATTGACCAGGGTCCCGCCTGCGGCCTCGTCTCCCAGCTTGATCGAGTAGTCGATCGTGACCGCGTTGTCTTCTCCCGGGAGCAGTTCGGGGATGATCGCCCCAGCTTCGAGGCCGTCCGGCAGCGGGTCCAGTGAGGCGAGAGCGACCCGGTCATCCGTGATTTGCACATCGGTCAGCGTCTCGTCACCGGTGTTGGTTACGACCAGCCGGTAGGGGACGGTGTCACCCGCGTATCGTGTCGGATAGTCGTCCACGTTCTGCGCGTCATGCCAGCCGCCGTCGGAATCTTGCACGTACTTCTTGATCGAGATCGAGTTCACAGCCGCGATCTGGAACCAGCTCGAAGTCCGCATCTTAAGTTGCGTACGCGCTGCACGGGATTCGGCACGATTCACGTAGATGTCTTCGAAAGTGGCACCGGTCGTGGTGATGTCAATCTTGAATTCCTGAGATGCCGCCGCAGGCAGAGAAGGGCCAATGACTCGCACACCAGTCGCGTCGGGCGTGAACGTCGTCGACCAACCCACCGTGTTCCCCGAAGGATCACCCGCTGCACCGTTTGTCGGGTCCGCCGGATCGTCGACCAACGTCGCCGGATCCGCCGTTGTGTAATAGACGGTCGAGCCAGAAACTGCAGTCACCGGTCCGGACAGCTGATAGGTGCCGGAGAAGCTTGTCCCCCGCCCATCACCGTTGTACGGAAGAACATCGATTGTGTCGGTGAAACTCTGTGCCACAGAATCCGCAGAGGTGAGGCGCACAGTCCAGCCGTCCTGCGCGGCACCACTCACATGAGGGACCTGCTGGGCGTCTGCCGTTTTCGTGAGGAAAGTGTAACCCCCGTCGCGCACTCGCGTCGATGCCGTGTCCTCGTCAGTTGCACCAGCCAACACCGCTTTGACACGGGTACTGAACACTTCTCCTGGATCCGCATTCGAGTCCACCGTCGCGCTCAGCAGAATCGTGTAATCCGTATTCGTAGAAACGCTACCGATGCTCCACGACAAGATCTGCCCGCTCACTGACGTCGGGGCGACACTCGCGCTGCCCGGGACGTATGTCAGTCCCGCCGGCAGCACGTCCCTCAGATCGAGATTATCCACCACTATGTCACCCGGCGCTTTAACCCGATACGTGATCGTGAAGTTCACCGTCGCACCGGGCATCGTTATTGACTGGTCAACCGTCTTCTTCACTAGCGGGCGGCCCGTCACAATCCGCAGAACATCGCGACCGCTACCCGCGTAGGCATACCGCGAACCAGGAGTAACGGTGCCCTGCACCGGCACATCACTCGCGTTCGACGTGCGATGGGAGTTAACCCAGGCGTTGGATCCCGTCCGGTAGCTGGTCCAGGTCCAAATGTCTTGCCCGACAGCAACGTTCGGCTTCACCGTCGAGTACGTACGAAGGTACGCAACAGCGTCACGAATGTTCGCCGAGGCTGGGAAAGTGGCGCGGACCGCCTTCACCTTCGACAAATCAGACGGAAGCGTCGCCTGCCACTCTGTCCCCGTGGAACCATCGCACTGGAAACTGTTCGGATCGTAGGCAGAGTTCGAGGGGTTTAGGATCCCCCCAGTGCCCGTCCCCGTGAAGTACTCATATGTAACCCCCGGATACGGGGTCACGACTCCGCCTGAGATCGGACCCGCCGCAGAGCTATTGAACGTCACATACTTTGTATCAAGGATCGTGCAGACCTGCGTCCGCGTCTCGCTACCGGAGGGGGGTCGAACACCGGACTGCGCGAGAACGGGCTGTCCGGCCATGCTGCGGTAAGTGTCCTTCCATAGACGCCCCTGCACGGGGGGAGCCATGTTCCTGAGATCCCATCCTCCGGACCAGGTTCCGCGAACCGACGCCCGCCTATTCTGATTGTTCGCCGGGTCGTCTGAACTAGTTTCAAGCGCGGTCGACGTGTATGTCGGCGCGGTTGACGTGAAAGAGATGGCCGTGCCAGCTACATACGTGAACCGCACAGAAATCAAACCGGAAGCGACCACGTCCCACTCAGCTGGCAACGCAACACCATTCGAGTCCGTGGTTGGGTCAAGCATCTTCGAATAGTCGATCCCGGTCAGCGTCAGACGCATCTGATTCGAACCCAGCTGAACCAACGTACACGTTGCCGGGAATGGCGCGGTCTGGGCTGCATCAAAACCTTTTCCCGAGTACGGGTGCCCCGGAATCTTATAACCCAGAGTCGTGCAGCCATCGACGGATGGCATGACGGATTCGCCACCGGTCGCAGTGAACGTGAGGTCGTAACTCACGGTACCGGGACCCGCATTCGAACCCGGAGCGTGCCTGAGAGACCATGGGAACTTAAGAACATTCTGGTCCCCATCACGTGAATTCAAGGGATTTCCTCCATCGAATTTCATGTCCATCCGGAACGGGGCCACGATGTCCAGCTCCGGCAGCGAGGTCGACACCTCATTTACGCCCAGCTCGCCTACGTTCGCTGAGAGGCCCACTTGAGCACCGGCCACACCTCTCGCCTCGACGCCCGTGAGGAATAGCTCGGCGGTACCGAGATTCCGAGTGCCGAGATTGCACACGAGCCTGGCCCCATCGCCTTGAATCTCAGACGACGGGTCTACCCCGTCCGTAAGACACTCGAACGGTAACTCAGTAAATACAGCGTTTTGCGCCGTGAAAGTTACAACCACGTTCTCCTGCGAATGGTTCTCAGGTGCAGGGTCTGCATCATTAACGTTGTAACGCCAGACAGCGGTGAGTTCAGTACCACGCTGCAGCGGATTCGGAGTACCTGCAGCCCAGCTTCCTTCGAGCCCATAGACGGGGGTGACGGCGTGAGTAGCATCGGTCTTCTGAAGCCCGGCAAAGCTGACTACTGCGGTGCAGGCCAGTACCGCAGCGCACAGTCTCTTCGCTCTGTGGCGGACATTCATCCGAGTTATGAAGTTATCTTTCAAGGTAATTCTTTCGAAGCTCGAGAACTATTACTATGCACGCTTACCTCCTGTAATCCCTAACGGGCGCTTCACGGTGAGGGATGGTTGGGAACTGTCGCCATGCTCCGGAACTGAAGGTGTTGTGGCGTGGACCATGGAGCCTTCGCATGGCCCACACCACAACACCCTGCAACTTAGGCGTCCTGGTTCTGTCGACGTCGGTTCATTAGTACGAACCCCGCAGCAACAGCCACCGCGGCAACACCAGCTGCGATGAGCATGACCTGACCCGCGGCACCCGTCAGCGGCAGCTCGGGCACACCCTGCTGCGTGTTCACGATGTCAACATTGTCCGAGACCGTCGTCTCACCAATCTTCACCGTCACCGCAGTGAACGGGTCAGCCGGCAGCACGTAGCCTGCAGGAGCCGCTACTTCCTTGAGGACATAGCAGCGCTGCTGCGCATCAATGACCGGGTTCACGCTATCGCTCACGAACAGGCCAGGAATCGAGATAATACCAGTCCCCGCGGAAGTGAACTGCGTCTCACCATTGGCAACAACCGGGTCGCCGGCAGCTTCCGCTGCCGAGCAGTCGGCAGCGTACGGGTCAACAGCGTTGTACACCTCGAACACCGCACCATTCAGGCGGCCCTCGTTACCCGAGGTGCCAGCGGCACGCTTCTGCACCTCAAGGCTGCCCCAGTGCGTTTCGACCTCATTCGACAGAACCGGAGGGTTCGTGCTCGGGTCAAAGCCCGGGTTGTTCGGCCGCAGTTCAGCCTCGTTGGTGATCGTACCGTTCCCAAGCGTCGTCACCGTACCCGCGAACACGACCTGGATTTTCTTCCCAGCCTGAGCGTTCGGGCTCTGATTCAGCCAAGCGAGCCCCGCAGCGGTGAAGTTCATCGTGATCTGCTGACCATCAACAGTGAGCGTGTAGTAGCTCGCATCAAGCGGGCTACCGTCCACCGTGACAGTCATATCCGCCGGCGCTACCGGCGTAAGACGACTATCCAGGGTGTCGCGAATCGCGAACCCGGTCCAATCCTCACCAGTGGTCGGGATCGGAACCGTCACAGGGAACTTCACAACCGACCCGAGACCAGTGTCCTGCTGCTCCTCGATCGTCTTCTCGATCGTTCCTTCACCGTTCTTCGGGTAGGCGTGCACGTCGTACACCCAGCCGTTCTCGTGCGGCATCGGAATAGTCACGATGAACGGAGACGCGGAATCGATGATCTGTGCGGGAGCCGACGTCTCGCACACCTGGTACACGCCGATCGGAAGGGCAACGTTCGCTGCACCATTCGCATCAGCAGTCGGCATCGCCTGCCCGGCACCAAGCGTGTACCCGGCAGGTGCCGTGCACCCATCACCGGGCGTAAGGTCTCCCAAGGCGTCCCAATTCGCCGGCACAGACAGGTCAACTGGCTGCCCATCCTTCAGCAGCGGGTACACCGTGAACACCACACCCTCAACGGGATCCGTGAAATCACCCGCAGCAGGAGCCTCACTAATATCACCGTCAGAGCCGTTGACCTGATGCAGGTACTTATGCACCGTCAACGAGCCTTCCCGGCCAAAGCCGATGTTACCGTAGTTCTGCGGCGCAGCAAACGCGGCAGAACTCGCGCCCACCATGGCCGTCATACCGACAGCCCCGACCATCGCGGCAACGCGCCGCATCGTTTTCCGTTCAGCCACCCGAACGTCTCCTTTCGTAGCCGCAGGAGACCCAAAGCCCCTGACGCCATAACACGCCACCAACCGAACTACAGCGTTCATAAATATTACTGAATTGGCCTGGTTTGAGTTCCGACCGGTTTTCCTGTCAACCTGTCGGTGACAGAAGTTCCTCGGCCTCAGTATAGTAGGCCTGCTCGACCTCGATCGGGGTACGCATATCGAGCTCCCCGTGAAGGCGCTCATGGTTCCACCACCACACGTATTCGAGGGTCGCGAGTTCGACCTGCTCAACCGTCCGCCAGGGGCCCTGCTGTCGGATCAGTTCGGTCTTGTAGAGGTTGTTGACCGCCTCAGCCATGGCATTGTCAAAACTGTCGCCGACCGTCCCGGTCGAGGGCACTGCTCCGAGTTCCGCAATGCGATCCGTATAGACCATGGCGGTGTAATTCGACCCGTGATCGGCGTGATGGATCAGGCCATCGAGCCTGCCGCCCGATTGCCACGCAGCCATATCGAGTGCCTGCATCGGCAGAACCTCAGATTTCAGCGTCGCAGCGACATTCCAGCCCACGATTCTGCGCGAGTACACGTCAGTGACGAACGCGACATAGGCGAACCCAGACCAGGTGGCGACGTAGGTCACGTCGCACACCCAGAGCTTGCGCGGCCCGTCAGCGGCGAATCTCCGGTTGACGAGATCGGCAGGCAGTGCCGCCGTTTTGTTAGGGCGTGTGGTGAACACGCGCTTTGATTTCCGTACCCCGCGCACGCCGGCGAGCCGCATCAGACGCTCGGTCTGGTCGCGGCCGATCTTCCACCCCTCACGCTTCAGCAGGGCATGCATCTTCCGGCGCCCGTACACGCCATAGTGCTTCGCGTGGAGCCGCCGGATCTCAGGGAGGAGCAACTCGTCGCGCAGCTGCCTGGCTGAGGCCGACCGGGCTTTCGCGGCCCGGTATCCGCGGGAGGTGAGGAACCCACGAACTGCCGCACGCAGCGTACGACAGAGGAACTCGACCCCGAAACGATCACGGTACTCGTCGATGAATCTGATCATTTCGTTCGTGGCCGGTCGAGTTCCTTCGCGAAAAACACGCTCGCGGCTTTGAGTACCTCGTTGGCCTTACGGAGCTCGCTCACCTCGCGGCGTAACCGCCGGTTCTCCTGGGCCATATCGATCGAGGTGCCAGGCTTCGCGCCGGTATCGATGTCGTAGCGGCGCTGCCACACGCGCAGCGTCTCCGGGCTCACTCCGAGGAGCCCACCGACGTGTCGGCAGGCCGCGGTCAGCGACTCGTGCTCGGGACGGGCTTCGGCGAGCATCCGAAGTGCGCGCTGGCGAAGTTCAGGGTCATATTTGCTTGGCATCGTAGTTCCATCCTTGTATAAAGATCGGAACTCAAACCAGGCCAATTCAATTCTTATTTCCCAGGCCCTACCCCCTCCGCTAAGCACGGCAGAGGGGGTGGGGCCTGTTTCGTTTTTGAAACTCGCCCCCCTCCATCAGAGGTCCGCCGGTCTTCTTAGCTCATAGCTTCCCGAGAGCGACGCCGCTGCATCCACAGCGCGAACGCGACCAGAAGACCAGCACTGCCGGCCCCGAGGAATATCGCAAACGTTCCCATCCCACCAGTGAGCGGCAACTGCGGAACATCCGACTGCGTATTCCTGAAAGACTTTTGGAACGCGGTATAACCACGCACGGTGATCTCACGCGGGGTGTCATCAAGAACATACCCTGCGGGGGCACGCGTCTGTGTCAGAACATAGTCGCCCGCAGTGAGCCCGGAAATCCTGATTTTTCCTAGTTCCGGGTTCACGTCAGAACCACTGCAATTAGCACCGGTCTCTGCGACGCAATCCGTGACTTCGACAGCCGCACCGATCGGCTCGCCGTTCTTATCGACGCGCACCAACGACCACTCCGAACCGGCGAGATACCTGCCCTCGTCTCCTGAGTTCGATAAATACCACGCGAGCGTCGAGGTCTCTACAATGATGCCCGCGGGATCGCAGGGCTCATCGACCTCTGTATCAGTAGGAACCGCACACGCGTTATTGACCAGGGTCCCGCCTGCGGCCTCGTCTCCCAGCTTGATCGAGTAGTCGATCGTGACCGCGTTGTCTTCTCCCGGGAGCAGTTCGGGGATGATCGCCCCAGCTTCGAGGCCGTCCGGCAGCGGGTCCAGTGAGGCGAGAGCGACCCGGTCATCCGTGATTTGCACATCGGTCAGCGTCTCGTCACCGGTGTTGGTTACGACCAGCCGGTAGGGGACGGTGTCACCCGCGTATCGTGTCGGATAGTCGTCCACGTTCTGCGCGTCATGCCAGCCGCCGTCGGAATCTTGCACGTACTTCTTGATCGAGATCGAGTTCACAGCCGCGATCTGGAACCAGCTCGAAGTCCGCATCTTAAGTTGCGTACGCGCTGCACGGGATTCGGCACGATTCACGTAGATGTCTTCGAAAGTGGCACCGGTCGTGGTGATGTCAATCTTGAATTCCTGAGATGCCGCCGCAGGCAGAGAAGGGCCAATGACTCGCACACCAGTCGCGTCGGGCGTGAACGTCGTCGACCAACCCACCGTGTTCCCCGAAGGATCACCCGCTGCACCGTTTGTCGGGTCCGCCGGATCGTCGACCAACGTCGCCGGATCCGCCGTTGTGTAATAGACGGTCGAGCCAGAAACTGCAGTCACCGGTCCGGACAGCTGATAGGTGCCGGAGAAGCTTGTCCCCCGCCCATCACCGTTGTACGGAAGAACATCGATTGTGTCGGTGAAACTCTGTGCCACAGAATCCGCAGAGGTGAGGCGCACAGTCCAGCCGTCCTGCGCGGCACCACTCACATGAGGGACCTGCTGGGCGTCTGCCGTTTTCGTGAGGAAAGTGTAACCCCCGTCGCGCACTCGCGTCGATGCCGTGTCCTCGTCAGTTGCACCAGCCAACACCGCTTTGACACGGGTACTGAACACTTCTCCTGGATCCGCATTCGAGTCCACCGTCGCGCTCAGCAGAATCGTGTAATCCGTATTCGTAGAAACGCTACCGATGCTCCACGACAAGATCTGCCCGCTCACTGACGTCGGGGCGACACTCGCGCTGCCCGGGACGTATGTCAGTCCCGCCGGCAGCACGTCCCTCAGATCGAGATTATCCACCACTATGTCACCCGGCGCTTTAACCCGATACGTGATCGTGAAGTTCACCGTCGCACCGGGCATCGTTATTGACTGGTCAACCGTCTTCTTCACTAGCGGGCGGCCCGTCACAATCCGCAGAACATCGCGACCGCTACCCGCGTAGGCATACCGCGAACCAGGAGTAACGGTGCCCTGCACCGGCACATCACTCGCGTTCGACGTGCGATGGGAGTTAACCCAGGCGTTGGATCCCGTCCGGTAGCTGGTCCAGGTCCAAATGTCTTGCCCGACAGCAACGTTCGGCTTCACCGTCGAGTACGTACGAAGGTACGCAACAGCGTCACGAATGTTCGCCGAGGCTGGGAAAGTGGCGCGGACCGCCTTCACCTTCGACAAATCAGACGGAAGCGTCGCCTGCCACTCTGTCCCCGTGGAACCATCGCACTGGAAACTGTTCGGATCGTAGGCAGAGTTCGAGGGGTTTAGGATCCCCCCAGTGCCCGTCCCCGTGAAGTACTCATATGTAACCCCCGGATACGGGGTCACGACTCCGCCTGAGATCGGACCCGCCGCAGAGCTATTGAACGTCACATACTTTGTATCAAGGATCGTGCAGACCTGCGTCCGCGTCTCGCTACCGGAGGGGGGTCGAACACCGGACTGCGCGAGAACGGGCTGTCCGGCCATGCTGCGGTAAGTGTCCTTCCATAGACGCCCCTGCACGGGGGGAGCCATGTTCCTGAGATCCCATCCTCCGGACCAGGTTCCGCGAACCGACGCCCGCCTATTCTGATTGTTCGCCGGGTCGTCTGAACTAGTTTCAAGCGCGGTCGACGTGTATGTCGGCGCGGTTGACGTGAAAGAGATGGCCGTGCCAGCTACATACGTGAACCGCACAGAAATCAAACCGGAAGCGACCACGTCCCACTCAGCTGGCAACGCAACACCATTCGAGTCCGTGGTTGGGTCAAGCATCTTCGAATAGTCGATCCCGGTCAGCGTCAGACGCATCTGATTCGAACCCAGCTGAACCAACGTACACGTTGCCGGGAATGGCGCGGTCTGGGCTGCATCAAAACCTTTTCCCGAGTACGGGTGCCCCGGAATCTTATAACCCAGAGTCGTGCAGCCATCGACGGATGGCATGACGGATTCGCCACCGGTCGCAGTGAACGTGAGGTCGTAACTCACGGTACCGGGACCCGCATTCGAACCCGGAGCGTGCCTGAGAGACCATGGGAACTTAAGAACATTCTGGTCCCCATCACGTGAATTCAAGGGATTTCCTCCATCGAATTTCATGTCCATCCGGAACGGGGCCACGATGTCCAGCTCCGGCAGCGAGGTCGACACCTCATTTACGCCCAGCTCGCCTACGTTCGCTGAGAGGCCCACTTGAGCACCGGCCACACCTCTCGCCTCGACGCCCGTGAGGAATAGCTCGGCGGTACCGAGATTCCGAGTGCCGAGATTGCACACGAGCCTGGCCCCATCGCCTTGAATCTCAGACGACGGGTCTACCCCGTCCGTAAGACACTCGAACGGTAACTCAGTAAATACAGCGTTTTGCGCCGTGAAAGTTACAACCACGTTCTCCTGCGAATGGTTCTCAGGTGCAGGGTCTGCATCATTAACGTTGTAACGCCAGACAGCGGTGAGTTCAGTACCACGCTGCAGCGGATTCGGAGTACCTGCAGCCCAGCTTCCTTCGAGCCCATAGACGGGGGTGACGGCGTGAGTAGCATCGGTCTTCTGAAGCCCGGCAAAGCTGACTACTGCGGTGCAGGCCAGTACCGCAGCGCACAGTCTCTTCGCTCTGTGGCGGACATTCATCCGAGTTATGAAGTTATCTTTCAAGGTAATTCTTTCGAAGCTCGAGAACTATTACTATGCACGCTTACCTCCTGTAATCCCTAACGGGCGCTTCACGGTGAGGGATGGTTGGGAACTGTCGCCATGCTCCGGAACTGAAGGTGTTGTGGCGTGGACCATGGAGCCTTCGCATGGCCCACACCACAACACCCTGCAACTTAGGCGTCCTGGTTCTGTCGACGTCGGTTCATTAGTACGAACCCCGCAGCAACAGCCACCGCGGCAACACCAGCTGCGATGAGCATGACCTGACCCGCGGCACCCGTCAGCGGCAGCTCGGGCACACCCTGCTGCGTGTTCACGATGTCAACATTGTCCGAGACCGTCGTCTCACCAATCTTCACCGTCACCGCAGTGAACGGGTCAGCCGGCAGCACGTAGCCTGCAGGAGCCGCTACTTCCTTGAGGACATAGCAGCGCTGCTGCGCATCAATGACCGGGTTCACGCTATCGCTCACGAACAGGCCAGGAATCGAGATAATACCAGTCCCCGCGGAAGTGAACTGCGTCTCACCATTGGCAACAACCGGGTCGCCGGCAGCTTCCGCTGCCGAGCAGTCGGCAGCGTACGGGTCAACAGCGTTGTACACCTCGAACACCGCACCATTCAGGCGGCCCTCGTTACCCGAGGTGCCAGCGGCACGCTTCTGCACCTCAAGGCTGCCCCAGTGCGTTTCGACCTCATTCGACAGAACCGGAGGGTTCGTGCTCGGGTCAAAGCCCGGGTTGTTCGGCCGCAGTTCAGCCTCGTTGGTGATCGTACCGTTCCCAAGCGTCGTCACCGTACCCGCGAACACGACCTGGATTTTCTTCCCAGCCTGAGCGTTCGGGCTCTGATTCAGCCAAGCGAGCCCCGCAGCGGTGAAGTTCATCGTGATCTGCTGACCATCAACAGTGAGCGTGTAGTAGCTCGCATCAAGCGGGCTACCGTCCACCGTGACAGTCATATCCGCCGGCGCTACCGGCGTAAGACGACTATCCAGGGTGTCGCGAATCGCGAACCCGGTCCAATCCTCACCAGTGGTCGGGATCGGAACCGTCACAGGGAACTTCACAACCGACCCGAGACCAGTGTCCTGCTGCTCCTCGATCGTCTTCTCGATCGTTCCTTCACCGTTCTTCGGGTAGGCGTGCACGTCGTACACCCAGCCGTTCTCGTGCGGCATCGGAATAGTCACGATGAACGGAGACGCGGAATCGATGATCTGTGCGGGAGCCGACGTCTCGCACACCTGGTACACGCCGATCGGAAGGGCAACGTTCGCTGCACCATTCGCATCAGCAGTCGGCATCGCCTGCCCGGCACCAAGCGTGTACCCGGCAGGTGCCGTGCACCCATCACCGGGCGTAAGGTCTCCCAAGGCGTCCCAATTCGCCGGCACAGACAGGTCAACTGGCTGCCCATCCTTCAGCAGCGGGTACACCGTGAACACCACACCCTCAACGGGATCCGTGAAATCACCCGCAGCAGGAGCCTCACTAATATCACCGTCAGAGCCGTTGACCTGATGCAGGTACTTATGCACCGTCAACGAGCCTTCCCGGCCAAAGCCGATGTTACCGTAGTTCTGCGGCGCAGCAAACGCGGCAGAACTCGCGCCCACCATGGCCGTCATACCGACAGCCCCGACCATCGCGGCAACGCGCCGCATCGTTTTCCGTTCAGCCACCCGAACGTCTCCTTTCGTAGCCGCAGGAGACCCAAAGCCCCTGACGCCATAACACGCCACCAACCGAACTACAGCGTTCATAAATATTACTGAATTGGCCTGGTTTGAGTTCCGACCGGTTTTCCTGTCAACCTGTCGGTGACAGAAGTTCCTCGGCCTCAGTATAGTAGGCCTGCTCGACCTCGATCGGGGTACGCATATCGAGCTCCCCGTGAAGGCGCTCATGGTTCCACCACCACACGTATTCGAGGGTCGCGAGTTCGACCTGCTCAACCGTCCGCCAGGGGCCCTGCTGTCGGATCAGTTCGGTCTTGTAGAGGTTGTTGACCGCCTCAGCCATGGCATTGTCAAAACTGTCGCCGACCGTCCCGGTCGAGGGCACTGCTCCGAGTTCCGCAATGCGATCCGTATAGACCATGGCGGTGTAATTCGACCCGTGATCGGCGTGATGGATCAGGCCATCGAGCCTGCCGCCCGATTGCCACGCAGCCATATCGAGTGCCTGCATCGGCAGAACCTCAGATTTCAGCGTCGCAGCGACATTCCAGCCCACGATTCTGCGCGAGTACACGTCAGTGACGAACGCGACATAGGCGAACCCAGACCAGGTGGCGACGTAGGTCACGTCGCACACCCAGAGCTTGCGCGGCCCGTCAGCGGCGAATCTCCGGTTGACGAGATCGGCAGGCAGTGCCGCCGTTTTGTTAGGGCGTGTGGTGAACACGCGCTTTGATTTCCGTACCCCGCGCACGCCGGCGAGCCGCATCAGACGCTCGGTCTGGTCGCGGCCGATCTTCCACCCCTCACGCTTCAGCAGGGCATGCATCTTCCGGCGCCCGTACACGCCATAGTGCTTCGCGTGGAGCCGCCGGATCTCAGGGAGGAGCAACTCGTCGCGCAGCTGCCTGGCTGAGGCCGACCGGGCTTTCGCGGCCCGGTATCCGCGGGAGGTGAGGAACCCACGAACTGCCGCACGCAGCGTACGACAGAGGAACTCGACCCCGAAACGATCACGGTACTCGTCGATGAATCTGATCATTTCGTTCGTGGCCGGTCGAGTTCCTTCGCGAAAAACACGCTCGCGGCTTTGAGTACCTCGTTGGCCTTACGGAGCTCGCTCACCTCGCGGCGTAACCGCCGGTTCTCCTGGGCCATATCGATCGAGGTGCCAGGCTTCGCGCCGGTATCGATGTCGTAGCGGCGCTGCCACACGCGCAGCGTCTCCGGGCTCACTCCGAGGAGCCCACCGACGTGTCGGCAGGCCGCGGTCAGCGACTCGTGCTCGGGACGGGCTTCGGCGAGCATCCGAAGTGCGCGCTGGCGAAGTTCAGGGTCATATTTGCTTGGCATCGTAGTTCCATCCTTGTATAAAGATCGGAACTCAAACCAGGCCAATTCAAGCCAGCAGTGGTGAGGGGGTATGCCTGATGCTCGATGAGACTGAGCTCGGTGAGCGTTGCGCCGCGGTGATGAAGGATGCACGCCAGGAGTGGATGCGCCTTCGAAACCTGCAGCGGCACATCGACGGGAAGGTGCTCAGGACGTGGATGCCGGACGGCGCGGACGCGGAGTACAAGGATCTGCTGGACAAGTCAGGCGGTCCGTGGCTTGGGTTCTCGCGCGACGCGATCGCGCAGGGCTGCCGAATCAACGGCTACGCGAACGAGGACATCTGGAATCGCGTGTGGCGGGCCAACGGGATGGATGGCCGGCAGGGCGTGTCCACGAAGGAAGCGGTGGGGCTCGGCAAGAGCTTCCTGATGCTGCTGCCCGCTGATGGTGATCAGGGTGTCGTGATGCGCCCGATGTCGGCGCACAACACCTTCGCCGTGTACGCAGACCCGTGGGACGATTTCCCCGAGTTCGTGCTCTACCGCGTGGGTGCTACGAAGCAGGGTCCGACGTTCTGGAACTCGCAGTGGTATGCCTTCGACAGCGAAGGCAGCTACCGGTTCGACGGGTCGCCGTCGACGCCGCAGAATCTCCGCCCTACCCCGCATGGTCTCGACTTCGCACCAGTGGTTCGGATCTCGAACTCGCTCGCGTCGGAGGGCGAACCGCAGTCGAGCGTGGAGCCGGGGATCCCGATCTACAAGCGCATCGTCGACGCGACCTTCGCGCTGCAGATGATCCAGAGATACGGCGCGTTCCCTCAGAAGTGGGGTGCCGGTGGGACGCTCGGCGAAGTGCGGGTCGCGATCGACTCTCTGATCCACGCTCCTGGTGAGGCCGGTGAGACGGTCCGGTTCGGCACGTTCGAGGCGGCAGACCCTACGAAGATGGTCGCCGCGCTCGAAGCGCATGTGAAGCATCTCGCGGCTGTGCTGCAGGTGCCTCCGCACTACCTGCTGGGCGCCGTGGTGAACATGAGCGCTGAGGGCATCGCGGCTGCGGAGTCGGGCTATCACCGGAACATCGGTGACCGGCGCGACGCGCTCGGCGAAGGGTACGAGCTCGCGCTGCGAACCGGGGCACGGATTCTTGGCGAGTCGGCTGCGGCGAGCGCTCTGACCGATCAGGTGTCCTGGGCGAATGTGCAGTCGTGGTCGCTGGCGCAGGTGTCGGATGCGATCTCGAAGCTCGACGTCGTCGGCGCAGATCTGGGGCGGCTGTTCCAGATGCTGCCGGGTTGGTCGAGGCAGGACGCTCTTGAGTCCGCCGGGAGCGCCAAGGACAAGAAGATGCTCAGGATTGCGGCATCCTCGTCCAGCCAGCCAGCCAGCCAGGCGCTGAGCTGAGCGGCGCCACCAAGGACCAGGCTGACGCCCTCGGCTCGCTCATCCGTGCCGGTGTCGCACCGGAGGATGCAGCACGCCGTGTCGGTCTCACTGGGCTGCAGTTCACCGGGGCGACCCCGGTCGCGCTGCGGCTCCCCGAATGAACCTACCCACGCTCGTGGGGATGCAGGATACGGCACCTGCTCGAACATGCCGGCGAAGGAGAACCACCCATCATGTCCACCGAGAACCAGCCTGCGAATGAGAACCCGGCCGGCGACGAGCCGACAGGCGGCGGCAAGCCGGAATACACGCCCCCGGCATCGCAGGAAGAACTCGACCGCATCGTCGAATCGCGTCTCGCACGCGAACGGTCGAAGTACGCCGACTACGACGCCCTCAAGAAGAAGGCAGCCGACCACGACGCGTACCTCGATTCGCAGAAAGACGAGCACCAGAAGGCGCTCGACCAGACGAAGGCCGACACCGAGAGCGCGGTCGCACAGCGATACCTCTCGAAGCTCGTCTCCTCGGAGGTGAAGGCGATCGCGTCGGCGCTGGGGTTCAACGACCCGTCGGATGCGCTCGCTGTCATCGACGCGGAGAAGCTGCCCGTGAAGGACGACGAGCCCGACACCGAGGCGATCAAGGCCGCGGTCGAGAAGCTCGCGACCGACAAGCCGTACCTCGTGAAGGCGGGGAGCGCTCGTCCCGCGACGCGCCCGCGTCCGAAGCAGGGTGAGCGGCAGGAGTCGGGCCCCGCGAAGGGTCGCGCTGCGGCTGCGCTGCGTCAGCTCGGGGCATCCAGGAAGTCCTCCTGACCCACATCATCAACACCATTCAGGCCGTCCTCTCGGGCGGCCTTTCGCATTGAAAGGGGCCATTCATGGCTGACATCTCTCGCAACGACGTTGCGACTCTCATCCAGGAGGAATACTCGAACGTGTTCCTCGACGCCGCGGCGAGCTCGGAGGGCTCCGCGGCGATCCAGGCGTTCGGTACCGTGCCGCTGGGCACGAAGATCACGAACGCGCCCGTGCTCACGACCCTGCCCGACGCCTACTGGGTGTCGGAGTCGGCTACCGCGTCCGAGGGTGTGAAGCCGACCAGCGAGGCGACCTGGGGCAACAAGCGGTTCGTGGTCGAAGAGATCGCGGTCATCATCCCGGTGCATGAGGATGTGCTGGAGGACATGACCGAGGACGGTCTCGAGGAGCTCTCGAAGCTGGGCGGTCAGGCGATCGGTAAGAAGCTGGACCAGGCGGTTCTCTTCGGTACGCAGAAGCCGACGACCTGGACCGATCCGGCGCTGCTCGCGGCGGCGATCGCGGGCGGCAACGTGTTCCAGATCTCGAACACGCCGGGCGCCGACGACCTCGCGGGGTCGATCTTCCAGGCGGCCGGCGCGGTCGCGGACTCGGGCGCCGATCCGACGACGATCTTCTCCTCGTCGGGCCTCCGGTTCCGACTCGCGAACCTCCGCGCCTCGGACGGCACCGCGATCCTCTCCCGCACGATGGGAGACGCGGGCTCGTTCTCCGACTCGATCGCGGGCCTCGATGCCGCGTTCGTGAAGAACGGGGCCTGGGATCCGGCGCAGGCGACTGCGCTCGTCGCCGACAAGTCGCGTGTGAAGATCGGTCAGCGCCAGGACATCACCGTGAAGTTCCTTGATCAGGCCACCCTCGGTACCGGGGCGAACCAGATCAACCTCGCCGAGCGCGACATGGTGGCGCTGCGCTTCAAGGCGCGCTACGCCTACGCGCTCGGCAACACCATCACCGCCAATGGCACCTCCGCGCAGCCGGCGGGCGCCGTGACCCCGGCTGCGGCCGGTGGGGAGGGCTGACCCATGAAGCTCAAGCACGCACAGGGTCGCATCGTGGATGTGCCCGAGAACCTGGCTGAGGGCTACATCGCGCTCGGCTGGGAGAAGGTGTCCGGTTCGGTCGACGCCGCGGATCCGACCGAACCGTCGAAGTCGTGGAAGGTTGACGCGCTCAAGGCGTACGCCGCCGACCACGGCATCGACCTCGGGTCGGCGGCCAAGAAGGACGACATCCTCGCCGCGATCGAGGCGCACGAGACCAGCGGGAACGGTGACGAGGTGTCCGGTTCGGCCGACGTCTCGGAGCCGACCATCGCTGAGGACGAGTAGCAGGCGGGAGGGCGGAGACATGGACCTCACAAGAGCGAAGCTGGACCCGTTCCTCCCGACGCTCTCCACCGCCCAGTCCACGAAGGTGAACGCGTGGATCACCGTTCTCGGGCCACTGCTCAACCAGAGGTACGGGGAAGCGATCACGACAGATCTGGAGCCGGTGTTCGTGTCGGCGGCAGCAGATGCGGTCATTCGGCGCCTTGAACGTCCCCGTTCGGGGCGCTGCGAGAGCGTGTCGGACCCGCATCTATCGACCGTGATGCGCGCTTCCTGCTCGCAGCGTGGTTCCTGCCTGAGGAGCTCGCGCAGCTCGATGACCTCGTAGGCACAGGTGCGGGTGTGATCCGTTCGCACCGCACGCCCGCGCCGGACGAGCAACGCTTCGGCAATCGCTACCGCCCGGAGGTGCCCGATGAGCTTCCCAACTGGTGAGCAGGTCGTGCGCCTCCGGCGCCGCGAACTCCTAGACGACTACTCCGGCACGGTGACCCTCGGCGCCTGGGACACCCCCGACGAGTTGCCGCTCGAAGGCGCGTACGTTGCATCGTCGTCGACGTCCGCTCGGCGAGATGCGGCCCGGAACGAACTGCTCGAAGAGAAGAGCCTGTATCTGGGCAGCCCTGACGCGGATGTGCAAGCACAGGATCGGGTCCGCGCTCAGGGCGTGACCTATTCGATCGACGGCATGCCCTCCGCTGATGTGAATCCGTGGACGGGCTGGCAGCCGATCCGGGAGATCCCATTGACGAGGGTGGTGGGGTGATGGAGTTCCAGAACGGCTACTTCGAGTCCCTGCTGCGATCGGCGCCAGTCCGCGCGGTCGTCGACGAGGCTACCGAGAGAGTCGCCGCGAAAGCACGGTCGACCGCTCCTGAGGACGGCGGCGACTACAAGCGCAAGATCGCGACCGGCGGCAAGATGCAGAAGCGTTACGTCGGCGTTGTGACGGCGAGCGCACGGCATTCCATGAAGGTCGAGGCCCGCACCGGGAATCTGGCGCGCGCGGTGAGGAGCTCAGGCCGTGGCCGGTGAACTCCTCGACCCAGACATCGAACGCTTCCTCACGGGAGAGATCCGCACCCGCCTTGCGGCACTTGCTGGCGCCGAGTTCCCCGCAGCGAAAGGGCACGTGTCGAATCGGCGCTGGACGCCACCCGCTGCCGCACCTGCCACACCGCCACCGGCGTGGCAGGTGATCGTCCGTGACGACGGCATCAACGACGTCGACATTTCGCTCGGTGACGCGGGCGTGGGAATCGTGTGCCTCGCAGGCTCTCAGGACAACCCGGGCCCGGCGATCCGGCTCGCGAAGCTCGTGAAAGCGATCGTCAAGGCCTCGCCGCGTCCTGGACCGTCGTCCCCTGTAGCCGCGGTCCTCGAGTTCCATGGCCCCTACCCGGTGCCGGAGGACTCGCAGTACGAGCAGCGCTACATGACGTGCTCGCTCGCGGTGGTATCGACACCGCTCTAGACCCACCGATCAACATCCATTTGCCCCTGGCGCTGCCGGGGGCTTTCTCATTGAAGGAGAAGAACCATGGCAGCAGATGCCGAAGGCAACGACATCGGTCTCGTCGGGATCCCCATCACGGGGTTTCTCGCATGGGCGCCGATCGGTACCGCAATCCCGGCGAAGTCGGAGGGTGCGGAGCTCGACCTCGAGCTCGCCGCCGCGTTCGCGAAGGTCGGCCTGATCAAGCAGGACGGCGGCTTCGACTGGACCGGTGAGGCGTCCGGCGACGCGATCGAGTTCTGGCAGGAGGGCTACTCGGTCCCCACCGGCCTCGCGAACGTCACCATCGCCGCGACTCTCGCCGAGCACAAGGCGAAGAACCAGGAACTCCTCTATGGCGAGGCTCCGGACGCCGACGGTGCCGCCGACATCGAAGAGGCGTCGAACGACAAGCGAGTCGTTCTGTTCTCGCATGAGGTGTTCAAGAGCGGCTGGATCCGTCGCCGGGCGATGCCGAACGTCGGCGTGCAGCTTGTGAAGCTCGACAAGTCCGAGCGCGGCAGCGTGCAGGGCCAGGCTGTCACGTTCAAGGTCGACCGATCGGGGGTGGTGGGTAACCGCCACTACCGGCAGTGGATCATCCCGCCGGCGCCGGTCACCCCGTAACAGGCCCCGGGGCAGCGCTCGGTGGGTGCGCTGCCCCGGCTACTCCCCTACCCACCATCCACCCACCACACGAAGGAACCCATCATGACCGAGAACTCCACCCCCGAGGCCATCGACGAGACTCCCGAGGCACTCGAGGAAGAACTGCTCAACGTCGACGAGTACGAGATCCCCGTCGTCGAGGACGACAGCGACGATCGCTTCCCCTGCTTCATCGCCGGGTCGACGCTGATCGTGCGCCTCGACGATCCCGGCGAGCTCCGGCTCCCCCTCAAGCTCTCGTACAACCAGATCCAGGACCTGAAGTCGCGAACGCAGTCCGATGCCGATGAGCTTGACCAGCTCCTCGTGCTGCTCGAGATCATCGGCGACGAGGAGATGGTCGAGACGTTGAAGGGCATCGACATGGCCGACGCGATTGCGGTCTCGCTGCTGTTCTTCCGCGCGTGGAAGCAGCGGACGCAGGTGTCGCTGGGAAAATTGCGGCGCTCGCCGCGACGGTAAAGACCTATCGCGCCGAGCTTGCCTTCGACTTCCGGCACGAGTTCGGGGTGCCCCTCTCTGATATCGGTGAGGGCATCCCGTGGCCGGAAGCGATCGACCTGATCGATGAGCTCGGAAACCACCCGGGCTCGCACTACTGGTCGGCCCTGAACGGCATGGCATCGCCGACGACGTACGGCGAGATCGCATCGATCCTCCACGCGACGCGAATGATCAACCTCTACCGACCGGACGGGGCGGAGCCGGTGCAGTTGCCGGGCCCGTTCCCTGAGCGTGCCTCGCCTGAGGCTGACGTCACCCCGGAGGAGCGCGACGAACTCGTGGAGTACGCACGCGCCACTGCACCGTTCTCGCTCGACGACTGAGAGGAGGCCGACTGTGGCGACTCAGGTAGGTGTCGGCGAGGTTGCGATCGTCCCGACGATCAAGGGGTTCCGCCGCGCGGTGGGCGCCGAGGTGGATGCCACCACGAAGGAAGCCAAGGGCGCCTTCGAGAAGGGATTCGCCTCGGCCGGCACCAAGGCGGGCACTGACTCGGGCAAGGGCTTCCACTCTGCATTCGGTGGGGAGACGAAGAAGACCGTCGAGCAGCTCACGAAGAGCATGCGCGCCGATGTCGCGAAGGCCGCACGCGAAGTGTCGCAGGCACGGCTCAAGGAGCAGGACGCCGCGGGCAAGGTCCGTGTTGCGGAGGCTCAGCTTGCGGAGACCGGCAAGAAGTACGCCGCGGATTCCTCTCAGGTGGTCCGCGCGGAGGAGCGGCTGCAGGCTGCGCAGCGCACCCTCGCCGCCAGGCAAGACGATACGAAGTCGGCAACCGACAAGCTCAGCACGGCACAGACTCGGCTCGCGGATGCGACCGATAAGGCCGAACGGGAGTTGAAGCAGGTCGAGGACGCCGCAGACGGTGCTCAGGACGGCTTCGGAGACCTCTCCCGCTCCGCGGATCGAGCCGGCACCGAACTCGGCTCTGTGGGCGATTCTGGCGGCAAGAAGTTCTCGGGCGGTATCGCGGCCGGAATCGGTAAGGCCGCTCCCGTCATCCTCGCAGCCGTCGCGGCGCTCGGCATCGGGTCGATGGTGAGCAACGCGATCGACACCGCAGTGTCGTCGGTCATCACCTATGTGAAGGATTCGGTCAGCGCCGCGTCGAGCCTCGAGCAGTCGATGGGCGCAGTCGACGCGATCTTCAAGGAGAACGCGGAGACCATCAAGACGTGGTCTGCAGAGTCTGCCCAATCTGTCGGCCTCTCGCAGGTCAAGTATCAGGAGTTCGCGACCGTCGTTGGCGCGCAGCTCAAGAACATGGGTCTCCCCATGGGCGACGTGATATCGCAGACCGGCAACCTCATCTCCCTCGGCGCCGATCTCTCCGCCCAATTCGGCGGACCGACTTCGGATGCTGTGGATGCTCTGTCGTCCGCGCTTCGTGGAGAGCGAGATCCAATCGAGCGCTATGGCGTTGCGATCAAGCAGGCCGACATCAACGCTCGCCTCGCCGCGAAAGGCCTGAACGAACTCGAAGGCGACGCTCTCAAGGCTGCAGAGGCCAACGAGACGCTCGCGATGATCTATGAGCAGACCGCGGATGCCTCGGGCACTTTCGCCCGCGAATCAGACACGCTCGCCGGCCAGCAGCAGCGTCTCACCGCTGAGTGGGAGAACGCGCAGGCGAAGCTCGGCACATCGCTCATGCCGACGCTGACGGAACTCGCGAAGATCGCGAACGACGAGCTCGTGCCCGTCCTGAACGATGTCATCGATCAGGTAGGCCCCGAGCTCGGAGCCGCAGTCAAGGAGGCGGCGCCTTCCCTGATCGAGCTTGCGAACGCGGTCGCCGAGAACCTCCCGAAGTGGATCGAGCTCGGAACCGATGCGCTACCGGTCATCGTCGATGCCCTCGAAACAATCACTCCGATCCTCGTGGATGTCGCGAACGCGTGGGGCGTCTGGGGTGAGCAGATCAGTGCTCTGCTGGGCTGGCTGTCGGGCGACTCGAGCCTGTCTGAGACTGCTGAGAAGCTCGGCGGGATCGCGGGCTCATCGGAATCGGTGCTCGATGCGATCTCCGATCTGATCATCTGGTTCAACGATTTCTCGGTCGTCGTGGCGGAGACCGTCGGCCCCGTGATCGCGTGGCTGTCGGAGAAGTGGACCGAAGTGAAGTCCGGACTCGAATCAGTCCGGCAGTTCTTCGCTGATATCTGGCAACAGATCGGCCTCGCCCTCGGCGGCGCTCTCAAGTTCATCGTCGGCCTGATCACCGGCAACATGGATCTAGCCAAGCAGGGGCTCGACCAATTCCTCGGCGCAGCCCGGAGCATCTGGCAGAACGTCTCTGGCGCCTTCCGGTCCGGGGTCGAGTCGGCGGTGAGCTTCGTGACCGGTCTCCCCGGCCGGATCGTCTCCGCTCTGAGCGGTGCTGGATCGTGGCTCGTCTCGGTGGGTCGGGATATGGTGCAAGGCTTGATCAACGGCGTGAACGACATGGTCTCAAACGCCGTGCGCGCTGTCACCAATCTCGGCAGCTCCATGGTGAGCAAGGTGAAGTCGTTCCTCGGTATCGCCTCCCCGTCGAAGGTGTTCAAGCAGCTCGGCGTGTGGACTGGCGAAGGCCTCGCAATCGGGCTCGACAGCCAGCGATCGAAGGTTGAAGCGTCGAGCGAGGGGCTCGCGTCCACGCTTGCTGACGCCTTCTCCGGCGGAAGCGGGAGCTCACTGCAGACGAGAGTGTCGGCCGTGATGGATCTTGCGCTCGGCGGCACCCGCCTCGCGGCAGCGGGAGGGGTCCCGGCGGCCGGGGGTGCCGGTGGTGCGTCCACGGTAGTGCAGATCACCGGCCCCGTGTACGGCAACCCCGAGCACGTGGCCGAGGAGATCGATAAGAAGCGTCGCCGGGCGGACGCTGTCTATGGGGTGGGAGGTATCCGATGATCCGTCACGAGCTGAGAATGCCACACCCCACCCAGGCGGCACGGTTCGTCGTGTGGGATCTCACAGAGGCCCGATATCGGATCGAGACCGCGGCTGGTGCCGTCGTCTCCTCCGGTGTCGGGCCTCGCGTTGCCACCGGCATCGAAGGCATGGGCGGGCCAGGGATCGACGTTTTCGCGCGTGAGACGCCTCGCGGGGCTGGGCGGGTGCGTACCGGCACCCGTCCCACCGCCCGTTCGGCGTTCCTTCCCGTCGCGTTCAGCCAAGCGGGCCAGGACTGGGTTGCCGTGCAGCGCCTGTTCTGGTCCTGCCTTTCCCCGGACCGGGAGTCGGCGTGGCGGGTGTACGCGCCCGATGGTTCGTGGCGTGAGCTGCTCGTCTTCCTAGACGAGAACGCTACGGTCTACGCTCACGATCCGACGCAGATCCGACAGGTTGTCGGCGTAGCGCTCACCGCCGACAACCCATTCTGGTTGGGCCCGGAGCAACTCGCGGTGATGGCCGTGCAGCCGTCCGTCGAACCGTTCTTCGGCACGTCGAATGCCGCACCCCCGTTCTACATCGTGCCGGGTGCTCAGGACGGTTCTACCGGGCTGACGGTGGCCGGTGATGTGGAGGCGTGGCCGACGCTCACGATCCTGGGTCCCGCGAGCGCTTTCAGCACGCAGCCGCTGTTCGTGGAGTCGGCTGTGTCGGCCGAGATCCCGGTGTCGGGGTCGGAGCAGCTCGTGATCGACTTCGATCCGACCGCGCAGGCGGCGATGCTGCGCGCGAAGGGTGCGACGAGCGGCGGCACCAACGTGACCGCGCAGCTGACCGGGCGCGCGTTCTTCCCGATCGCGCCGACGTTCGAGCCTGACGTGCAGGTGGTGCTGCTCACACTGGCAGGCGCGGGCGAGGCGCGACTGACGTACCGGCCGAAGTACTGGAGGGCGATCTGATGGCACTGCTCAACGACAGCTTGGAGATCCGGCTGTGCTCTCCCGACTATCAGGAGGACTGGGGTGTGCTCGGTGACCCGATGCATGTGGTGCTCACGAAGATCCGCTCGTCGGCTGACGTGCTGGAGATCGGGGTGGATGCGGACTCGCCGCAGCGCGAGCTGCTGATGCGGGAGATGTGCGGCGTCGTCGTGCGGTTCCGTGGCCGGTGCGAGTTCATCGGGCACGTGTACCGGCGTGCCGGAGGGGTCCGGCCCGACGCCCCGATCACGGTGTACGCGCGCAGCGAGGACGAGGTATTCGATCAGACGCTCGCGTGGGTGATGCCGACGCCGGCGGTCTTCTCGGGATCCTGGGCCGGCCTGTACTCCTCGTCGAAGATCGAGGCGGAGGCCGAGAAGGACACGGCCCAGTCGTTCCCGGATCCGTTCATGGACCCCGGTCACTACATGTGGGTGTGGCCCTACACGGACTCGACGACTTGGACGTTCCGCCGCAAGCCGGCGGTCGTGGGTGAGCTGATCGCCCCGATGCTCGTGTCGAATCTGAAGCGGGTCGGCTACCGGCGCGGCACGTTGTGGAGCGTGCATCCCTCGACCCCGGCAGGGGATGGCCTGATCGAAGGTGCGGGCATCTACCTGCCGAGCGCCTTCGGAGCGCCGTATCAGGTCGTCGACGCCGCACGGTGGGGCTCCCCAACAGAGGCCGTACCGTGGGCGTTCGGGTTCGATGGGTTCTCGCCACGTTTCCAGACGCTGCGCGAGGTGATGGCGGCTTTTCAGACGTGGGCGGACCAGCACAACAATAGTTTCAACGTGGTCGCATCCGGGGAGATCGGGGGCGGCGCCTACAACGTGCGCGTCGGCTACGAAGCTTGCCCCGACCCGTACCCGGTGCCGCTGTCCGTCGCAGCTGGAACCGTCATCGACGGCGCCTGGTCGATGGCCGAGCACACTGCGTCGCGAGTCATCCTCGGTGGTCCTGGCGAGCAGGAAGCGCGGCTCTTCCAAGAGCGCCAGCAGCTCGACAGAGAGCAGCACGGCCGCGTCATCGAGGTCTTCAAGGACGCCACCGGAGCCAAGCTTCTGGCCCTCAACCAGGAAGGCTACGAGGATTTCCCTCGGTTCTACTTCGTGGACCCTGCCGTCCCGCAGGGGTACAAGAACCGCGCCAGGGCGTACTTCGATCAGCAGGGTGCCCGGTATCTCGCTGAGGCGGCGCCGGAGACCGAGGTGTCGGTCGAGCTGCAGGAGACGAGCGAGATCTACTACGGCGGCGAGTCCGGCTATGTCCTGGGTCAGATCGTCTCGATCGACTTGGGGTGGATGGTGCTGCGCAAGCGCGTCGAGAAGGTCACCATTGCTCTCTCCCGCGATTCGGGTCTCACGGTCACCCCGCAGGTCGGGTCCGAGGTGGCGTCCTCGGATGAAGTGCAGGCGCGCGCACTGCGGGCGGTCGCCGATCGCCAGCGCAGAGACAACTCAAGCAGATAGGAGAGCCAGATGGCTATGACAATCGCGGGCTTCCAAGGCACCGTCTCGGAGACGCAGTGGGCGCAGATCATGACCGCCGTGGCCCAGAAGTACGTGCTCACCTCCGGGGATCCGGTGCGCTCGTCCGGGCGGACCCTGCTCATCGACCCCCGAGCATCGGTCGGGGCCGGGGTACTGGTCGCGACCGACACCATCACCTCGGTCGCGGTCCCGGCACCTACGACGGGGCAGTGGCATCTGCTGGTGCTGCGCCGCACCTGGGGCGCAGCACGGTCGGCGCAGTACCTGCTGATCCCGGGCGCGACCGGCCCGAACTCAGCGCAGACCGCCCCGCCCTCGACATTGCCCGCCGGCCGGAATCGCTCGGTCGGTGTCGTCGATGACGAGCCGGTGGCCTGGGTGTACGCCCGATCCGGGACGACCGAGCTGCAACTCTGGCAGATGAGCGCGAAGCCCGCTGGCGTGATCCCCGGCCCCTGGGCCTTCTGGGACGCAGCCGAACAGGGGCCGCTCTCTCGCGCTGGCATCATGACGAATCCGGCGGCAGCGTGGAATGCGACCTTCGGTGAGATCAGGCTGCGCGTCGTGAACTACGACGTGCCGGTTGAGATCGACCCCACCCGCGAAAAACTGCAGGTCACACCCCTCAACACGGGCAATGGATATGGGTTCTTCAGCGTGGCCTCGATCGCAGCTTCGTCAGGCGGAACGACTCGGGTCAACGGCCGCTACATGCAGATCGGGTCAGCCGTTGAACGGGCGGTCACGATCCTGTGGCGCGTAGTGCCCCTCAACCGGTAGGTGAACTTCACGCGGCACTACCCGATCCCATCGAGAGCCCCGCTGAGTAGCGGGGCTCTTCGCATTCGAGGAAGGAACCGTATGGCAACCGCAACAGATCTGGCGGCCTACGTGCAGCGCGTCCGCTACCAGTGGATCGACGTCGACCGGGTGTTCGGCGCGCAGTGCTGGGACCAGTGGTCGCACTACGCGACGAACTTCCTCGGCGTTCCGTCGTGGCCGACATACACGAACGCCGGCGGCACCGGCCCGCACGCGGGCTGGGCCTGCAACGTCTGGCACCACTTCGACCGCTCCGGCCTCGGGCAGTGGTTCGAGAAGATCCCCGCCGGCCAACCCTTCCGCCCGGGCGACGTCGTGATCTGGGAGCTCGGGTCGGTCTGGTACCCGCTCTCGCACATCGCGACCCTGCTCGAGGTGCTCGCGAACGGGATGCTGCGCTGCCTCACCCAGAACCCGGGCGCGGTGCAGATCGCAGACCTCATCCCGCGGGGTGTGCTCGGCGCGCTCCGCCCGAAGGCGCTCACCGTGGGCGCCTTCCACACCTCCAAGACGCCGGCGCTCGCCGCGTCTCAGAAGGCCGCGGCGCTCGCGCGTGCGCGACGACGAAAGGACGACCCCATGCATCTCATTGTTCTGACCACTGGCGCCCGGCAGGACGGCTCTCCCGCATACGCGATCTACCGCCCCGGCGTGAAGGGCTCCTGGGAGGAGTACGACAAGAACGGCGCCCGCAAGCAGTACGCGAACGCACTCGCGAGCCAGTTCGGACAGCCGATGGAAGTCACCGTGGAGCGCTGGCTCGAGCTCAAGGAGAAGTACGCGTGAGCCCGATCGCGACCGCGCTCGCCGCAGCTGGGTTCGCGCTGCTCGTGCTCGCGGCGCTCACTGCGATCGTGTGGGCGCGCGAGCACGGCGCACAGCCTGCCCGCGCCGTGGCGGGGTGGGTGCGGGCGCGCTGGCTGCGCCTCGTCCCCGAACCTCGCTACGCGTCCACGGTGTACGCCTGCGCTTACGCCCTGTTCGTCGCGACGGGGGTGGTGACGCTCGCGTGGCCGCCGCAATCGCTCGAGGGCGTGTTCGGGGCCGGCGGCATGACCGTCGTTGGCCTGATGTTCCTCGTCGGTGGTGCGCTCGGCATGCTCGCGGGCTGGCGGGAATGGTGGGAGCTCGAGCGGTGGGCGATCGTCGCGATGGTCGCCGGTCTCGCCGCGTACGCGTACATCGTGATCGTGCTCCACTTCCAGTCCACCGGGTCGCGACTCACCCAGGCCGGTGTGATCCTCATCGCCTCCTGCGTGCTCGCGCTCCGTCTCGGGATGATCTGGCGGTACCCGTTCAAGCCGAGGGGGTAGCCGGTGGGAATCATCGACAGCCCCGACAAGCTCTGGTACACCCTCGCGGGCGCCCTCCTCGTGTGGCTCGGCCGCATCCTCGCCAACCGCATCCAACAGTCCACCGAGCAGCGCCGCCAGCAAGTCGACGCGCACGCCGCGGCGCTCACTGAGAACCGCAAACTCAAGGAGAGCCTGCACGCGCACCGCGTCGAGATGCTCAAGACCGGCACCTGGACCCAAGACACCCTGCCCCCCTTCATGAAGGAGTAACCCCATGACCACCCAGACCAAGACCGATCGCAAGAACCAGGACCGGCGCACGATCATGGCCGCCCTGATCGCCGTGCTCGTCGCCCGCCTCGTCGCACAGATCCCCGCGCTGGCCGCCGCGCTCGCGTGGGTCGACGGCGTGATCGCGGAGGCCGGCATCGTGTCGGTGCCGGCACTCGCGCTGCTGCAGGCGCTCGTGATCGCGCTCGTGATCCTCGCTTACCAGAGGCTCGCGCAGTGGCTCGGCGATCGCTGGCCGGCCGTTGAACGCATCATGCTCGGATCCGATGCGCGCCCGCACTACGTGCCCCGCTACGCCGTCGACTGACGCTGGTTACGTTGGCTGTCATATTCTGCCAACCGCACCAGTTCTGTCAGAATATGACAGCAATTGAAACGCGACCCCGCTGCTCTTCGGAGCGGCGGGGTCGCGTTTCTGCGTTTCACGCAAGGCTGTGCCACAGCCTTGGAGTTGGAGGATTCCAGGAGGTGTGTAATACATTGTGATATTATCACTCGCATGGACACACCCTTGCATGAGCGGGTGCGACTGGCACTCGCACCCATCGCCGGAACCCTGGCCAAGATCAGCGAAGATGCTGTAACGACCGCCGAATCTGCCGCCTCAGTGCTTGAGATCCCTCACACCGACCATTATCAGCCGACTCGCGTGCATATGGCTCGTGCCCGCATGCACAAGCGCCTGTGCGGTGTGGATCTGGGGCCATGGGCGCTGGATCTAGGGCAGCGCAACAATACGCCGATCCACCTGCGCACCGAAGGCCTCGCGCTTCGATTCCTGCACACTTCGGGAGTCGTACCGGCCCCGGGTACGAACCTTGCGCGGCAGTACTGGTATTCGAATCAAGGCCTGTTCGATGATGAGGCACTGGTGGCTCGCAGTGTTGAGATGCTTCTCCTGCTCTGGACCGCGGACTTCGCGGCCGGTACGGCTTTCATGCGTGTTGTGCATCCAGTCGGGACCTGGAAGTACGGCGAAAAGGCCCAGACGGACCTCTCGATTCCGCTCAATGATCTCGAGTTCTTTGAGGATGGCGGGTTCGATACGCGCGACGACGAGGAGGATCTGGTTATGCCCAGTAAGCGTGAAGCGGCTGAGGAAACGCAGGAAGGGGCCGGCAGTGTTTCTGCCTGAGCGCCTCATTTCCGCTCGCGCACTCACCGGGGTGACTCAGACTGCGCTCGCGGAGACGGCTGGCGTAGCGCAATCGATGGTCTCGATGGTGGAGAAGCATCAGCGAGATTTCACGGAGCAGCTCGCGGTGGCATTCTCTTCGGCGTTGGCACTTCCGCTCGAGTACTTCACGGTAACTCCGCGTTCAATTCCCCGCGATAGCTTGCATTATCGCAAGCAGTCGGGCGCGCGGGTGTCTGATACGGCGCGCGTCCATGAGCTCTTCTCGGAGGCGTTCCGAGTCACAGAATCGCTGCTTGATGGCTCTGGTTATCCCCGCCAGCAGCTACTGGCAGTTCAGGATGATGCTGAACTGCTCGATGTAGCCCGCATCGATGAACTTGCGCAGCAGACTCGTGAGATTCTGGGAATCGCTGCAGACGCTCCGATCTCCAATGTCACACGTGCGCTTGAGCGTGCAGGGGTGGCGGTGGCGACTATGAATGGCCATGATGACGGCTTCGTCAAGCACTCTGGGGTCTCTTGGTCCGCAGGTCGCGGCGAGGCCGCCCTGATCGGTGTGATGCAGGTTCGAGGAGACCGCGATCGATTCACGCTTGCGCATGAACTCGGGCATCTCGTGTTGCACAGCTTCCGGCGTTCCTCAGACCCGGAGCGTGAAGCTAACCTGTTCGCTGGCGCGTTCCTGATCCCTGCCCCGCAGGTTCGAGAGCATGTCGCCCACGATGCGACGTTAGTAGATTTGCGCCGGGTGAAGGCCACTTGGGGGCTTTCGATTCAGGCGATCTTGATGCGAGCCCAGGCGGTCGAGCAAATTGACGCAGCCCGGTCGCAGACACTGTGGAAACAGCTTTCTGCGAGGGGTTGGCGAAAGAACGAGCCGGTCGAGGTGGGCGCGGAGTCACCCCGCTTGCTCTTCAGGCTTTTGCAGGAGCGCTATGGCCCATCACCTTACAGTGCGCCCGAGATCGAAAATGAGATGGCACTCCCTGTGATGATGCTTCGTTCGCTCGCACCGTCTCCATCGACGCGTAAGCCTTCCTCGAGCACGCCACGCCCAGTCGCCCAACTCCCCTGGGCGGGTCACGGCTAGCTCTTACTGAGTACGGTTGCCCGCCGACGCTGACTCTACGCACTGCGCCCCCGCACCCTTGCTCTCACGAGCTCGAGTGCGGGGGCGCTTTCGATGTTCAGCGTTACTCCGTTGTTCCCCCCTCAGCCACTAGTGAACCAGCATCTGCTCGAACAGGCATGACGGTGCCAAGCTGAGGTACTGGCATGAAGGCACTCATCAGCCAAACCTTCGCTTCGAACACTCCTTTTCGAACTTCTTCGACGAGCCCCAGTTCTTTGAGTTTGCCCAGGTCGCGGGAAAGCGTTCGCTGATGCTGTTTGGCGTACTCGCGCGCGTGCCAAGCTGTAATGATCTCCAACTGATCGCGCGTGTACTCGACATCCTCATCCATCGAAAGCAGCAAGTCACGTCGCCGCTTAGCAATTCGGTTCTGAGGTTCGTTCCGGAAGCGTTCGTGAACATAGTTGACCCATGCCACCAGGCGCTGTTGATGCTGGACGGCTTCTACCTGCGCACGGAGTTCATCACGAAAGCCCTGAGCGCTATATGCGACGAATCCCACCACATCTCCATGGATTGAGGCTTCACTGAGCCTGGTGTAGTAACGAGACTTGGTTCGGTTGTAGAAGTCTGAAAGCACGTTTGCGCTCACCCACGGCACCAATCCGGAGGTAGCGAGAATAGCGCACTCAATAAGCCGCGAGGTCCTACCATTGCCGTCTCCGAACGGGTGGATCCAAGCGACATAGAGATGCGCAAGAACTGCGGCAAGGAACACAAAATAGAATCGGTTCTCTGGCTGCTCCTGCTTAGCGGCGTCATCGAGAATGGCGTTAAGCCAGTCACAGAGCTTCTGCATAAGGAACTCGACATCTTCTGTGGGCGCACCTCTATAGAGCCCTACCCCTACGTTCACGTCGCGAAATTCACCCGGGACTACATGGTCTTCAAGTTCCATGTCGGCCATGAGCATGGCGTGGATACTCTTGATCCACTCTGGAGTTAAGCGGAAATCGCCGTCGACCGAAGCAGCAGTCTCTCTCACTGATTCTAGAGCTGCCATGACATTGAGAACTTCCTGCTCCAAGTACTCGCGCGACGGCGGCTGCGTCTTGCCTCGTTCGAGCAGCTTGTCGACTTCTTCTTGGGTAAGAGTGTTTCCCTCGATCTGTGCCGAGGCAAGGGCCCCACGGCGCAGATAAATTACTGATAGATGATCTGCTGTGCCTGGCATGAGAGGCGTGCCGATGAGGTGCATTGACTTGGAGTAGCACTCGCCAAGTTGGGCCCAAATTAGCGGCGGAAGATCGCGATTGTCGAACTTAAATGTTAACCAAGGGTGACTATCAGCGTATGCGCGATGCGTTGTCTCCATTGGGTCACACTACTAATGCTAGTTCAAATTGTCCAACCCAATGTCACAACTCCAGGCACATTAGCCCAGTCTCAGTCAGCGCGGATCTGCGCCTACATCCGCCACTATCCAAAAGAGCGATGGCATCTTGCCAATGGGGCCGTTGTGAGCTCGTGCGAGATCCCCTCTGACGCGCGCTGCACCTTCGCTACCAGCGCAGCGTCGCCGGGCTGCTCGGGATCAAGCCAGTCGCCGTGCTCGTCGCGTGGGAGAACGAGCGGCATCCGCGGCCAGTACTCGGCCGCTTCGCTGCCGGTGGGGGCGTCGCGGGTGACCATCGAGTACGTTGTGAGTTCACCGTCGTCGGTGGTGACGGTGGAGGTGACCGCGGCGATCCCGAACTGCTCGCCGTCTGGCAGCGCGAAGCGCCCTTTCTTCTCGACGTACCAGCTCGCCGGCAGCAGCGCGCGGCGCTGGAACGGCTTCTTCCACGAGCGCAACAGCCGGTCGTCGCGAGAGTTGAACGCGGAGAACTTCACCGGCCCGCTGCCGTCAAGCCAGAGCCACCACCACCCGAACACGAGCTCACGATCACCGTCCTCGGCCGCGCGGATGATGGGGTTCAGGTTGCGGGCCTTCGATCCGGTGATCGCGGCCCTGCCGTCGCGGCCCTGTGCCCACTCCGCGATCGCGCGCTCGGACTCGCGCTGGTCCAGTGGGCGGAGCGGATTGCGCGGTTCCTCCCCGTCGTGGAGGTAGCCGCCAAGTCCGTAGCTGTTGCACATGCGCACAGGCTACGCCGCCGCGCCGCCCGCGGACACCCCCTCGCGCCCCACGAGGGCGATGGGCTACTCCGAGCGCGACTCCTGATCCGCGGCAGCGCTCGCCGCCGCGATGATGCGGCTCACCTGCATGCGGGAGAGGCGCACGGCCGCGGCGATCGCTGTCTGGGGGATCTTGGCGGCGTGGGCGTCGAGGATCGCGGCGTCGCGGGCGGCGTGGGCCTGCTCGAGGCGGTCGGCGGCGGCTGTGAGGGCGCGGGCGTGGTTGGTCATCGTCGGCCTCGGATCGCGTAGATGAGCGCGGCCACAGCAATCACCGCGGCGGCGATGGAGATGATGAGGGTGAGGGTGAGGGTCTGCATGAGGGGCTCCTGGTGGACGTAGGATGGAGGGGTAGGGCCCCGAGTATCTAACGGCTACTCGGGGCCCTTCTCTGTCAGTCGCGGTTGCGCCGGTTGCGCTTCGCGGTCTGCCAGAGGATGAGGGCGGTGATGAGGTTGACCAGTGCGGTGAAGAACCCGATGATCTCCATGTTTCCCCCCCCCTCTCTGTCGGGGTATCTCCCCGACGTCTCTAGTGTAACATCATGTGGCACAATTGTGCAACATGATGTTACGCGGCGGGGGCCGATCCGATCACGACAGGCTGCGCCCCTCGACGGGTTTGTGTCGCTGATCCCAGGATCGCCACGTCACCGCGGCAGCCATCTGCACGCTCGGGAAGTACCCGACGAGGGCGCGTACGTCGGGATCCTCGTCGCCGGTCACCGAGCGCCAGAGCAGCGCGGACGGGCGCCCGATTCGCACCCGGCGGATGATCGCGACCCGGATCGAGCCGTCGTACATCCACGCCTCTTCATCGCTGACGCGCGTCAGCGTCATCATCGGACTCCACGGCATCCCACCCATGCGGGCGAGAGTAGCCGCGACCCCCGACATCAGACCCGCCGCACGCTGAGCATCTGCCACCCCTCGGGCACCGCGGCCCGCAACTCGGCATAGCTGGGTGCCTCGATCTCCTGCACCTCGTCGCGCCGCGCATAGGTGCCGGTCGCAGTGATCGCGGTCTTGCCCTTCTGCATCGCGACCGGTGCCGACACCAGATCGAACCCTGCCGGCCGCGCCTTCTCAAGCTCGGCCTGTACCGCTTCGAGACCCTCACCTGCCACATCGACAGAAAGGGTCTCGACACGGCGAATAGAGGCAGTCAGCATGAAAACCAGGCTATCGCGATCGCCGGCCTCACGGAGTGTGGGCAAAATGTGGGCAAAGGCCCAAAAACGCAGGCCTCCCAGAAACAGATGAGCCCCCGACTTCCCAGTGTTTCCTAGGGGAGTCGGGGGCTTCTATCTGTTGTTCATTTGGCGGAGACGGGGGGATTTGAACCCCCGGTCAGGTTTTAGCCCGACCCTTCATTAGCAGTGAAGTCCGTTCGGCCGCTCCGGCACGTCTCCATACGCGAACAACGTCATCCATTCTAACCGGACGATGCGGCCCACGGGAAATCGCCCGGTTTCCGCGCGCCCAACCGCGAAGGGAGGGGATCAGCAGGGGCAGCGCGAGCCGGACGCAGAGAAAGAAAGAGAGTAGAGAGAGCGAGAGAGCGAGAGAGCGAGAGAGCGAGAGAGCGAGAGAGCGAGAGAGCGAGAGAGCGAGAGAGCGAGCGGCGCCGGATCCGGCTCAGCGCCGGGGCACCCCGCGCAGCGCCCGCTCGTAGACGTCGATCATGCGCGCGGTCTGCGCCGACTGCAGGAAGCGCCTCCCCTCCGGCTCGGGCACGCGCAGGCCCTCGCCCCGCTCCCCGGACTCGACGAGCCCCGCCGCCAACTGCTCGGCGGCGACCCGCAGGGTGCGCGCGAGCGCAGCGACGCTCTCGTCGGCCACGCGCCACTCGACCGAGGCGGCGACGTCGTCGGCGATGTCGTGGTCGCAGAAGACGGTCGGCGTGCCGAGCGCGGCCGCCTCGAAGGGGGTGAGGCCCTGCGTCTCGAAGCCCATCGAGGTCTGCACGAGGGCGTCGGCGTCGCGCATCGCGGCGAGCGCGTCGCGGTAGGGCACCGGGCCGGCGACGGCGACCCGGTCGGTGAGGCCGTGGCGGGCGATGCGCTCGCGCACGCGGGGCAGCAGCAGGCCGGCCCCGTGCAGCACGACGTCGGCGTCGATCCCCGACTCCGCGACGGCGTCGATGAACTCGAGCACCCGTTTCTCGTGGCTCATGCGCCCGAGCCACACGAACCTCGGCCGGTCGCGCGGCGAGCGGGGCGTCGCCCGCACCTCGTCGATCGCGGCGTCGTCGACGCCGCCCCGCGTGACGAGCACCTCGTCGGCGACGCCGTGGCGTTCGAGTTCGTGGGCGAAGTGCTGCGACGGGGCGGTCACCGCGGTCGCCTCGGCGGCGAGTTCGGCGAGGTAGCGCCAGGCGCCGTGCGCCGCCCGGGCGACGACGCCCCGCGGGCGGCCGAGCACGAGCCCCCGCCACGCGCGCAGCCCGAGGAACACGATCGGGGCGAGCGGTGTGACGGCGCGGGTGCCCTCGTCGACGTGGTTGTGCATCGTGTGCACGATCGGCAGCGCCGCGCCCCGCTCGCGCGCGGTCGCGAACCCGCGCGCCGCCCCGCCCCGCCCGCGCGCCGCTCCGATCCCGCGCGCGGCGCGCAGCCCGATCATGGCGCCCCAGAAGTCGCCCTGCACGTGCACGAGGTCGACGGGCGGTCGCTGCGCGAGCGCCTCGGCGAGCGCGCGGTCGGAGCGCCGCCCGGGCCACGTGATGCCGTACTCGCGGTCGCGGGTGATGGGCCGCGACGGCAGGTCGACGTAGGCCTCGCGGTCGGCCTCGGCGGGCGCGTAGCCGGGGCGGTGCAGCGCGGGGGCGGCGATGGTGACCCGGTGCCCGCGGCGTTCGAGGTGCTGGCGCTGCAGCCGGATCGCCACCTGCACGCCCCCGAGCGACTCGGGGTGCTGGTCGGTGACGATGAGCACGTGCATGTCAGGCGTCGCCCCGGTACAGCGACTCGAAGGTGTCGAGGGTGCGGTCGATGTCATGCACCTTGACGGCCTCGAGCGACGCCTGCTGCATGCGCCGGTACTGCTCGGGCGCGAGCCCCAGCACGGCTTCGACGTGCTCGGCGAGCTCTCGGTCGTTGCCGGCCTGGAAGAGATGCCCGTTCTCGCCCTCCTGAACGAGGTGCGGCAGCGCCATGGCGTTGGCGGCGACGATCGGCAGCCCCGATGCCATCGCCTCCATCGTCGCGATCGACTGCAGCTCGGCGATCGAGGCGATCACGAACACGCTCGCCTCGGTGAGGTGGGCGCGCAGCTGCTGGTCGCTCACGCGGCCGGTGAAGTGCACGCGATCCGCGATGCCGAGATCCTGGGCGAGCTTCTCGAGGCTCTTGCGCTGGTCGCCGTCGCCGACGACGGTGAGGCTCACATCGAGTTCGGGATCGATGCGCGGGATCGCGCGCAGGATCACGTCGATCTCCTTCTCGAGCGTGACCCGTCCGACGAACACGAGCCGGTTCGCGGTGCGCGGTTCGAGGTCGGCGGTGTAGTCGGAGGCGCGCAGCCCGCAGCTGACGGGCAGCACCCCGCGGCGGTGGGTGTTGCGCTCGAGGAAGTCGGCGGCGCGGCGCGTGGGCGTGGTGACGGCGGCGGCGCGGGTGAGCACGCGGTCGGCGTCGTTCCACCCCCAGCGCACGAAGACGCGTTTGGCGCGCTCGGGCAGCAGGGTGAAGTCGAGCACGTTCTCGGGCATGACGTGGTTGGTGGCGACAATGCGGATGCCCCGCTTGGCGCCCTCCTTCGCGAGGGCGCGCCCCACGACGATGTGCGACTGGATGTGGATGACGTCGGGCCGCACGGCGTCGAGCAGCTTGCGGGCGTAGGAGCGGGCGCGCCAGGGCAGCACGAAGCGCAGCCAGTCGTGCGGGTACCAGCGCCAACTGGTCCACCGGTGCACCGTCATGCGCTCGCCCTCGATGGTCTCGGAGAAGCTGCCGGTGCGGTTCATCCGCTTCGAGGGGGCGACCACGTGCACGTCGTGCCCGCGCTGCACGAGCCCCGCCGCCAGGCGCTCCGCGAAGCGGGCCGCTCCGTTGACGTCGGGTGAGAAGGTGTCGCATCCGATGAGGACGCGAAGAGGGGGCTGGCGATCGGTGGTGCTCACGGTGTGCGGGAGTCCTTCGGTCGATGGGGTGTTGCCGGTGGGCGAACGCACTCAAGTGTATGCAGCGACGCCTCGGAATCATCGCAGCGCTGCGCCGAGTCGGCGCAGCGCGCAGGCCGCTCCGAGGGGCCGATCAGGCGCCCGAGGGGGTGCGGGGCGCGGGCGGCTCGGGATCAGGATCCGGATCGGGGCCGCGTCCCGGGTCGCTCCGCATGCGGGGCACGTAGCGCGGGATCCAGCGCGCGAAGCCCGCGGCGCCGAGCACCGCGAGCACCCCCGTGACGGTGCTCGCGAGGGGCAGCGACACCGCAGCGATGGCGGAGACCGCGAGGGGCGCCGCAGCGCCGCCGAAGTCGGTGAGCGTGCGCCACGCCGCGAGGTAGGGGGCGGGGTTGCCGCGGGGGGCGAGGTCGGCGCCGAGGGTGAGCAGGATGCCGCTCGACAGTCCGTTGCCGATGCCGATCACCACCGAGCAGCCCACCAGCCACCAGACCGCCCCGGGCAGGTCGTGGGTGGTGGCGAGCAGCAGGAAGCTGAGCGCCATCGCCACGGTCGCCGGCAGCGCCGCCCACAGGCGGCCGAATCGGTCCATCACCTGGCCGCTCACGTAGAACAGCGCGAAGTCGATCGTGCCGGCGATGCCGACCACGAGCGCGACGCCCGTCGCGTCGAGGCCGATCGAGACGCCCCAGAGCGGCAGCAGCACGTCCTTCACGGAGCGCAGCCCCGAGAGGATCGCCGCCGAGCCGCCGATGCGCAGCAGCGGTTCGCGGCCGACGCGGATCGCGCCGATCACCCCGCTCGATCCCGGGGCGGGCACGGGCCCGGTGCTGGCTGGGCCACCCGGGGGGCGGTCGGACAGCAGCCGCTCGGGATCCGGAGCGAATCCCACGAGCAGCGCGGTGAGCGCGAGGCAGACGACGAACGCCCAGACGGGCGCCTCCTGCGCGCCGGTGAGGCCCAGCAGACCGGCCGCCAGGAAGGGCCCCGCGAACCTGCCGAAGCGGTGCGACCCTCCGATCAGCGACAGGGCCCGGGCTCGGAACGAGACCGGCACCCGGGTCGTCATGAGCGAGTGGCGCGCGAGGCCGAACGTCGCCTCGGCGAAGCCGATCACGAACACCGACGCTCCGAGCACGGCGAGGCTCGGGGCGAGCGCCACGCCCAGCGCGCCCGCGAACGCGACCGCGGACGCGATGAGCATCGCGATCCGCTCCCCCGACCGAGACACGAGCCAGCTCGCGGGCAGGTTGCCGAGCAGGCGGCCCACGACCACGGCCGAGGCGATGACGCCGGAGAGGCCGAGCCCGGCGCCCTGCGACACGGCGATGACGGGCACGATCGGCAGCATCGCGTAGGCGCCGAGGGTGAACAGGATCGTGGGCCCGTAGATGCTCGGGGCGAGGCGCAGCAGCAGATCCCGTGTGGAGTTCGACATGTCACCTCCAGCGTACGCCCGCGGGCGGTCGGATCGCGCCGGGCGCCGGGTGCCGGGCGGAGGTCGGCCGGGGGGGGCGGCCGGCTCCCGGCCGAGACGGAGGCGGAATACTAGCTCTTTTCAGCCAGTGCGTCTGCGCTCTGGTGATCGACGCATGAGGCGAGCACGCTGGATCGGTGCCCAACATCCACTCGGAAGCCGCGCTGAAGATCGGCCGTCGCGTACGCGAGGTGCGGCATCGACTCGGCATCTCGCTCGAGGATCTCGGCGAGCTCTCCGAGATCAGCTGGACGAGCATCGGCAAGATCGAGCGCGGCGTCTCCAGCCCCACGGCCGAGACCCTCGTGCGCCTCGCGACCGCACTCGAAGTCGACCCGGGCAGCTTCCTCTCGGGCCTGACCGCCGACGACTACGGCGCCCGCCTGCACCAGCTCTCGGCCCGGGATCTCATCAGGGCGCGGGCCGAGCAGGGCCGCGGACGGCGCCGGCGCAAAGCCTGAAGGGGGCCCGCAACCGGCCCGACCGGAGCCGTCAGGCCGGCCGTCTCAGCGCAGCGTCGCCGACAGCACCGTGAAGGTGCGATCGCGGGCGACCTCGCGCACGGGCCCGACCTCGCGCTCCACGAGCGATCGATAGCGCAGGTGCGAGTTGAAGACGAGTCGCAGCTCGCCGCCCGGCGCCAGCGCACGACGGCACGCGCGGATCAGGCGGTGGGCCACGCCGGCGTGCACCGTCGATCCCGTGTGGAAGGGCGGATTGAGCAGGATCAGCTCGGCCCACCCGTCGGGCACGGCGTCGAGCGCGTCGGCGCGGTGGATCGCGACGCGATCCGCCACCCCGGCCTCCATCGCGGTGAGCCGCGTCGCCGCGACGGCCGCGGTCGACTGATCGGTGGCGGCCACCCGTGCCGCCGACCACCGCAGCGCGGCCGAGACGGCGAGCACCCCGTTGCCGCAGCCGAGATCGACCACCCGCGCGGGTCCAGCCCCGCCGTCCGGCGAGCCGCCGCCGGCCTGCGCGTCGCCGAGACCCTCGAGCAGCAGCCGGCTGCCGTGGTCGAGCGTCGCGCCGCCGAAGGTGGTCCCGAACGCCGCGACGCGGAACGCGAGCGCCGGGTCGGAGCCCCAGCGCGGAAACGGCGCCGGCCCCGCGTCCCGCGGCCCGCTCGCGGTCAGCACTCGGGCCTTGCGCCGCCCCAGCCCTGCAGAGACCTCTCCGAAGTATCGGCCGAGCACGCCGTTCTGCGCGACGGTCATGTGCTTCACCCGGCCGCCCGCGTACACGCGCACGCCGGGGTGCGCCCAGCGCGCGATCGACCAGGCGATCTCGTCGAGCGCGTCGAGTCCCCGAGGCAGCTGCAGCAGCACGAGCCGTGCACCCCGCAGCAGCGACTCGTCGAGCGGGTGCGAGGCGTGCAGGCCCGCGAACCCGAGGCGCTCCGCGTTCGCCTGCAGCGCGAGCTCGCCGAGCAGCGGGTCCTGGTGCACGCGGATCGCCCGCGCTCCGAGCACCGCGGCGCCCAGGGTCAGCGCCCCGTGGCGGTCGCCGATCACGACGACGTCGCCGTCGCCCGCCTCCCGCAGCTCGGCGGCTGCGGTATCGAGGATCAGCTCGTCGGCGGCGTCGTACGCCTGCAACTCGGGGGCGTCGAAGTCGGGATGTCGCGAGAGGCGCGCGAAGAGCTCGGCTACGGCTTCCACACGACGACCTCGGCGTTGCGGCGCACGCGGGTGCCGCGACGCAGCGTGATCACCTCGCCGCCCGCGGCGCCCGCGGCGAACACGCGCCGCTCGGGTCGCTGCAGCCGCTCCTCGGCGAGGGCGTGCTCGAGGTCTCGCACGCGATCCTCGAGCTCGCGCACGCGATCCTCGAGGTGCAGCACCCGCCGGATCCCCTCGAGACTGAGCCCCTCGGCCGAGAGCCGCGAGACCTCGCGCAGCCGCGCCACGTCGTGCAGGGAGTACCGGCGGGTGTTGCCGCGGGTGCGCTGCGGCGACACGAGCCCGATGCGGTCGTATTGGCGCAGGGTCTGCGGGTGCATCTCGGCGAGTTCGGCCGCGGCGGCGATCGCGAACACGGGGGTGTAGCGATCCATCTGCGGTTCTGCCATGCGACTCACCTTCCTCGGGTCAGCCCCGGGCGCGCGACAGGAGATCCTCGCGCGGATTCTCCTGGGGCTCCACCTGTCGGAACGCCTCGAGGGCTTCGCGGGCCTGCTCCGAGAGGTGCGACGGCACGACCACCTGCACCTCGGCGAGCAGGTCGCCGGTGCCCTTGGAGCTCTTCACTCCGCGGCCCTTGACCCGCAGCACCCGGCCGCTGGGCGTGCCCGGCTGCACCTTGAGGCGCACGGGATCGCCGCCGAGCGTGGGCACCTCGACGGTGCCTCCGAGCGCGGCCTCCGAGAAGGTGATCGGCAGCTTGAGGCGGAGGTTCTGCCCGTCGCGCTCGAAGACCGGGTGCTTGCGCACGCTCACCGTGAGGATGATGTCGCCCGACGGCCCGCCGTTGGGGCTGGGATCGCCCTTTCCGCGCACCTTGATCTTCTGCCCGTCCGAGACGCCGGCCGGGATCTTGACCTTGACGGCCCCGTTCGGGGTCTGCAGCGTGACGGTCTTGCCCTGCACCGCGGTCTCGAAGTCGAGTGTGGTCGTGGCCTGGATGTCGCGCCCCGGCTGCGGCCCGCTGGGGCCGCCGCCGAACAGGTTGAAGATGTCCTCGTAGTTCTGCCCGCCCTGCGGGAAGCCGCCCTGGTAGCTGAAGTTCGCGCCGCCGCGACCGCCGCCGAACATGCCTCCGAAGATGTCCTCGAAGCCCTGCGCGCCGCCACCGCCCGCGGTGAAGCGGGCGCCGCCGGCGCCCATGGCGCGGATCTGGTCGTACTCGGCTCGCTGCTCCTTGTCGGAGAGCACCGAGTAGGCCTCGCTGATCTCCTTGAACTTCGCCTCGGCGACCGTGTCACCCGGGTTGGAGTCCGGATGGTACTTGCGGGCGAGCTTGCGGTAGGTCTTCTTCAGCTCGGCATCGCTCGCGTCCTTCGAGACGCCGAGGACGGCGTAGAAGTCTTTCTCGAGCCAATCCTGACTAGCCATCTGCCCTCACCGCCACCGCTACCTTGGCGGGGCGCAGCTCGACGTCGCCGACGCGGTACCCCCGCTCGATCACGTCCAGTACCGTCTGCTGCTCCGTGCCGGGAACCGGCACCTGGGCGATGGCCTCGTGCAGCTGCGGGTCGAAGGGCTCGCCCTTCTCGCCGTGGCTCTCGACGCCGAGGCGCTCCATGGTGCCGCGGATCTTCTGGGCGATCGTGGCGAACGCGGAGCCCTCCACGAGGTCGCCGTGCTGCTCGGCGCGATCGAGGTCGTCGAGCACGGTGAGCAGCGGGGTGACCGCCGCCGCGACGGCGCGCTGCTTCTCGAGCTGGGCGTTGGCCTCGGTGCGCTTGCGGTAGTTCGCGTACTCCGCGCTGAGACGGCGCAGATCCTCGAGGTAGGGGTGCTCCTCCGCAGGGGCGCCCTCGGCCTCGTCGGCCGTCTTCGCGTCGGAGCTCTGCTCAGCGTTCAGGATGTCGTCGACGGTGAACCCGTCTTCCTGCGGCACGGGGCCGGAGGCGTTCGCCTCCGGCCCCGTCGTCGCAGGAACATCGTCGCTGTTGGGGTCTTCGCCCGGCGTGCGCTGTTCCTGATCCGCCATGGTTACTTCTGCTCCTCGTCCTCGACGACCTCGGCGTCCACCACGTCGTCGTCGTTCGACTCCCCGGAGCCGGCGTCGGTCGTGGGCTGCTCGGCCTGGGCGGCCGCGTAGATCGCCTCGCCGAGCTTGGTCTGGCTCTGGCCCAGCTTGTCGGCGGCCGTCTTCACGGCATCGTCGTCATCGCCGGCCAGTGCCTGCTTCAGCGCGTCGAGGTCGCCCTGCACCTCGGTCTTGACGTCGTCGGGAAGCTTGTCCTCGTTCTCGGAGATGAGCTTCTCGACCGAGTAGGCCAGCTGCTCGGCGTTGTTGCGCTGCTCGGCGGACTCGCGGCGCTTCTTGTCCTCGGACGCGTGCTCCTCGGCCTCGCGCACCATGCGCTCGATGTCCTCCTTGGAGAGCGTCGAGCCGCCGGAGATGGTGATCGTCTGCTCCTTGCCCGTGCCCTTGTCCTTCGCGGAGACCTGCACGATGCCGTTGGCGTCGATGTCGAAGGTCACCTCGATCTGGGGGATGCCGCGGGGCGCGGGAGCGATGCCGGTGAGCTCGAACGTGCCCAGGTTCTTGTTGTCGCGAGTGAACTCGCGCTCGCCCTGGAAGACCTGGATCGCCACCGAGGGCTGGTTGTCCTCGGCCGTGGTGAAGGTCTCGCTGCGCTTCGTGGGGATGGCGGTGTTGCGCTCGATCAGCTTCGTCATGATGCCGCCCTTGGTCTCGATGCCGAGGCTCAGAGGGGTCACGTCGATGAGCAGCACGTCCTTGCGCTCGCCCTTCAGCACGCCGGCCTGCAGGGCCGCGCCCACGGCGACGACCTCATCGGGGTTGACGCCCTTGTTGGGCTCCTTGCCGCCGGTGAGCTTCTTCACCAGCTCGGTGACGGCGGGCATGCGGGTCGAGCCGCCGACGAGCACCACGTGGGCGATGTCGGAGACCTTGACGCCGGCTTCCTTGATCACGTCTTCGAAGGGCTTGCGGGTGCGCTCGAGCAGATCCTTGGTCAGGTCCTCGAACTTGGCGCGGGTGAGCGTCTCGTCGAGGTTGGCGGGGCCGTTCTCGGTGAGCGAGAGGTAGGGGAGCTGGATCTGGGTGCTCGTCGAGTTCGAGAGCTCCTTCTTGGCCTGCTCCGCGGCCTCCTTGAGGCGCTGCAGCGCGATCTTGTCATTCGAGACGTCGACGCCGGTCGAGGCCTTGAACTGCTCGGCGAGCCAGTTGACGATGCGCTGATCCCAGTCGTCGCCGCCGAGGCGGTTGTCGCCGGCGGTGGCGCGCACCTGGATGGTCGAGAAGTCGTCGTCCTTGCCCACCTCGAGCAGCGAGACGTCGAAGGTGCCGCCGCCGAGGTCGAAGACGAGGATGAGCTCGTCTTCCTTGCCCTTGTCGAGGCCGTAGGCGAGGGCCGCGGCGGTGGGCTCGTTGATGATGCGGAGCACGTTGAGGCCCGCGATCTCACCGGCCTCCTTGGTGGCCTGGCGCTCGGCGTCGTTGAAGTAGGCGGGCACGGTGATGACCGCGTCGGTCACCTTGTCGCCGAGGTAGGTCTCGGCGTCGCGCTTCAGCTTCATGAGCGTGCGGGCGCTGATCTCCTGCGCCGTGTAGCGCTTGCCGTCGATCTCATCGCTCTTCCAGTCGGTGCCCATGTGGCGCTTGACCGAGGCGATGGTGCGGTCGACGTTGGTGACGGCCTGGCGCTTCGCGGTCTCGCCGACGAGCACCTCTCCGTCCTTGGTGAATGCGACGATCGACGGGGTCGTGCGGAACCCCTCGGCGTTCGCGATGACGGTGGGCTCGCCGCCCTCGAGCACGGCGACCACCGAGTTGGTGGTGCCGAGATCGATGCCTACTGCACGTGACATGTGTTCTCCTTACGGTTGCTGTTCCGGATCCGCTCCCCCGATCCGGAGGTGGCATCCGCGGCCTTGCGCTCAGGGCCGACCAGTCGGGCCAGACCTTGAGCCTGATGCACTCAAGTTTACTCGAGGCCACCTCGCCGTCAAGCCCGTCCGGGTAAACTTGAGCCGAACACACTCAACTCTCAGGGTTCACCCGGCGCCTCCCTCGTGTTTCCCTCGATCGAGTACAGTGACCACATGAGCGACATCGCCTCAGATCCCGCGCTGCACGAGAACCACCTGCACGATCCGCAGGCTCCGGGCGTCAAGAAGCGCACGATATTCGCCTGGTCGCTGTGGGACTGGGGATCCGCCGCATTCCAGGCGGTCGTCACCACCTTCGTCTTCACCGTCTACATCACCTCGTCCGCCTTCGGCCCCGAGGAGCAGACCTCGGTCGCCCTCGGCACCACGCTCTCGATCGCGGGCGTCGCCGTCGCGCTCTTCGCGCCGCTCTTCGGGCGCCTCACCGACGCCACCGGCCACCGCAAGCACTCGCTCGCGGTGACGACGGGCATCGTCATCGCCTGCACCGCGCTCATGGTGCTCGTCGCCCCCTCCCCCGACTACTTCATGCTCGGGCTGGTGCTGCTCGCGATCGGCAACATCGCCTTCGAGTTCGCGAGCGTCAACTACTACTCGATGCTCACCCAGCTGTCGACGACCCGCAACGTGGGCCGCGTCTCCGGCTTCGGCTGGGGCATGGGCTACCTCGGCGGCATCGTACTGCTCACCATCGTGCTCGTGGGCTTCATCCTGCCCGACACCGGGTGGTTCGGCGTCACGAGCGAGGGCGGCTGGAACGTGCGCGTCGCCATGGTCGTGTGCGCGCTCTGGTTCGCGGTCTTCGCGATCCCCACCTTCTTCGCGGTGCCCGAGGTCTCGGCCGACCGCGATCGCCGCGTCGTCGGCGTCGTCGCCGGCTACCGCGCGATCTTCCGCAGCATCGCGCAGCTCTGGCGCACCTCCCGCCACACGCTGTTCTTCCTCATCGCGAGCGCCATCTTCCGCGACGGGCTCGCGGGCATCTTCACCTTCACCGGCATCGTCGCCTCGCTCTCGTTCGGCTTCGACCCCGCGACGGTCATCATGTTCGCGATCGCGGCGAACGTCATCTCGGGTGTCGCCACCATCTTCGGGGGCGTGGTCGAGGATCGCTTCGGCGCCAAGAACGTCATGACCGTCTCGCTCGTGCTGCTCGTGATCGGGCTGATCCTCATGTTCGCGCTCGCCCCGCTGGGCGCGCCCGCGTTCTGGACCGTGGGCCTGTTCGCGACGATCTTCGTGGGCCCCGTGCAGGCCTCGAGCCGCAGCTTCCTCGCCCGCCTCACGCCGCCCGGCAAGGAGGGCGAGATGTTCGGGCTCTACGCCACCACCGGTCGCGCCGTCTCGTTCCTCGCACCGGCGATGTTCACCCTCGCCGTCGCGATCGGGGGCGCGACGATCTTCGGCATCCTCGGCATCGGGCTGGTGCTGCTCGTGGGTCTCGTGCTGCTGCTGCTGGTGCGGGTTCCCGCAGACGCCTAGACTTCCCCCGCCGAACCCGAGCCGCCTCGCGCGGATCGACCGGCGGCGGGAATCCCGCCCGTGTCGATGCTGCGACGCTTGTCGCGCCGCTCGACGGCGAGGCTCACCAGCATGAGCGCGAGTCCCGCGCCGGTGAGGATCGCCCCCACCCAGCCGGGCGCCAGGTAGCCGAAGCCCGCCGCGATCACGACACCGCCGAGCCAGGCGCCCAGGCTGTTGGCGATGTTGAAGGCGGCGTGATTGAGCGCGGCGCCCAGCAGCCTCGCCTCGTTCGACACCCTGATGAGCCGTGACTGGAGCGACGGCATGAGCAGCGCCGACGTGCCGCTCGCGAGGAAGGCGAACACGAAGAGGCCGACCGGGGTGTGCGCGAAGACGGTGTAGAGCACGAGCGCGCCGAGTGAGAGCGCGAGTCCGAGCGCGGCGGCCCCGCCGGAGCTGCGGTCGGTGAGCACACCGCCGACCAGGTTGCCGATCGTCATGCCGAGCCCCATCGCGGCGAGCACCCACGGCACCGCCGCGACCCCGAGCCCGACCTCGCGCGTCGTCACCTCGGCGATGTACGAGTACACGGCGAAGAAGCCGCCGAAGCCGATCGAGCTCACCCCCACCATGATCCACACGCGCGGATTGCGCAGCGCCGAGAGCTCCCGCAGCGGGCTCCTCGTCGGGTCGCCGGGGTAGCGCGGCAGCAGCACGAACACGAGCAGCAGGGTCGCCGCGAAGAGCAGCGCGACGAGCCCGTAGACCCACCGCCAGCCCAGCTGCTGTCCGACCATCGTCGAGAGCGGCACCCCGATCACGTTGGCGAGCGTCAGGCCCGACATGGCGAGCGCGATCCCCCGCCCCTGGCTGCCCGGCCCCATGAGGCGCCCCGCGAGCAGCGACACCACGCCGAAGTAGGCGCCGTGCGGCAGCCCGGCGACGAAGCGGAAGACCGCGACCGAGCCGAACGTCGGCATGAGCGCCGAGGCGAGCGTGCCGAGGGTGAGCAGCGCCAGCAGCCAGTAGGTGAGCGTGGTCTGCGACATGCGCGCCCCGAACACCGCGAAAGCCGGAGCCCCCACCACGACGCCCAGCGCATACCCCGTGATGAGCACGCCGGCGTGCGCGATCACCTGGGGCGGATTCTGCTCGTAGCCCGGCAGCAGGTCTCGCGCGATGTCGGGCAGCAGGCCCATCGTCGCGAACTCGGTGATGCCGATCGCGAAGCCGCCGAGCGCGAGCGCGAAGAGGGCCAGGTTGCGTCGGAGCCGGGTGATCTCGGGCACGGGGCGCGCCGCCTTTCGTTTCGGGATCGCGGGCCCTACCTGAGGCGTCGCTGCTCGAGCTCCCAGTACTCGAGGCCGAACGCCTGCGCCTCGGTGACCGTGCGGTAGCCGCCGAGCCGTTCGGCCGCCTCGATCACCCGGATGGTGTGCCGGTAGATGTCCATGACGGCCCCCGCGGCCTTCGCATCGGCGCCGACGGCGACGAGCCCGAGATCGGGGTGCAGCACCACGCGCGGGATCGGATCGAGCATCACGAGCGCCTCGTCGGCGCCGCGGTTGCGTTCGAAGTACCGGCGGTACTCGGCGACGTAACCCGCCACGTCGTCGCCGAGCAACGGCACCCGCTTGGTTCGGATGACGTGCTCGAGCGTCGTCGGGCCGAGGTCCGTGAGCCGCTCGAGGTCGGGGCGCGCCAGGAAGGCGCGCACTTCGTCGTCGTCGCAGCGCAGCGCGTGCACGTGACCGGCCGAGTAGCGCCGCAGCTCGGTGAGCAGGGTGCGCGCCTGCTCGGAATCGCCGGGGCGCAGCTCGCTCACGGTATCGGCGAAGGGGGCGCGGATCGGCCGGCCGAGCGCGGCGATGCGCGCCTCGGCGCGCTCGACCAGTTCGAGGTGCAGTGCGAGCGCCTCGTCGACGGTGTCCCCCATGGTGAAGAGACCGTGGTGCTGCAGCACGATGGCGCGGGCGCTCGAGCCGGCCCCCCGCCACAGTTCGGGCACGACCTTGGCGAGGTCGAAGCCGGGCATCACGTACGGCACGGGGACCACCTCGTCGCCGAGCAGCTCGGTCACGAGATCGAGCCCTCGCTCGGTGTCGGTGATCGCCACGATCGCGTCGGCGTGGGTGTGCAGCACGGAGGCGAAGGGGAGGGCGTGATGCAGCAGCGCCTCGATGGTGGGGGCGGGCCTGCCGGGCTCGACCGTGGCCGCCGCATAGCCGTCCATCATCTCGGTGTCGCTCAGCGAGGCGCCCTCGAGCATGCGTTCGAGGTCGGCGCGTCGCAGCTGCACGAGGCCCTCGGGGGTGAGCGCGCCGAGGTCGAAACCGGAGGCCTTCGCCCAGAGGAAGTCGTGATCCTTGGCAGAGGTGTTGCCGCCGCCGTGGAGCACGAGGAAGGGGTCTCCTCCCAGACGGCGGGAGGCCTCGACCGTCCGGCGCCTCAGCGCTTCGGCGGGAGCTCCGCGCTGGTCCGTCGCCATCCTGTTCCTCCTTCTCCGCCGCCCCCGGCGGCTCCCCGATGAGCGCGCGGTCGGCGCCGGAGCGCCGACCGCCGCACCCTAGTCTTCCGCGCCGCCCGAGAGCTCGCGGTACTCGGCGTGCGCCTCCTCGGCGCTCGCCCCGCCGTGCACGACCGAGCGCACAGCCTGGATCATGGCTGCCGGAGCCTTCCGCTGGAAGATGTTGCGGCCCATGTCGACGCCGGCTGCGCCCTCCGAGATGGCCCGGTGCGCCATGGTGAGCGCCTCGAGCGACGGCAGCTTCTTGCCGCCCGCCATGATGACCGGCACGGGGCAGCCGGCGGTGACCTGCTCGAAGCCCTCGGGGCAGTAGTAGGTCTTCACCATCTGCGCGCCGAGCTCGGCGATGATGCGGGTCGCGAGGCCGAGGTAGCGCGAGTCGCGGGTGAGCTCCTTGCCGACGGCGGTGACCCCGAGCACCGGGATGCCGAGGCGCAGGCCGGCATCGATCTGCTGGGTGAGGTTGTGCACCGACTGCGTCTCCTGCTCGCCGCCGATGAACACCTGCACCGCGACGGCCGCCGCGTCGATCCGCGCGGCGTCCTCCATGTCCATCGCGATGCGCTCGTCCGAGAGATCCTTGAGGATCGACGGACCGCCCGACGCCCGCACCACGAGCGCGGTGTCGAGCGAGGCCGGCACGACGGAGCGCAGCACGCCGCGGGTCGCCATGAGGGCGTCGGCCTGGGGCGCGAGGGGCACGATGTTGAGGTCGACGCGCTCGAGGCCGCTCGTGGGGCCCTGGAAGTAGCCGTGGTCGAACGCGAGCATCACGGTGCGGCCGTCGTCCTTGAAGATGCGGGAGAGGCGGTGGCGCATGCCGAAGTCGAGCTGACCGGCGCCCTTCACGGGCGACCCCGCGGTCACCTGCGGGGTGCCGAGGCCGAAGTCCTTCGAGTCGATGTTGCCTTCAAGATCTGCCATGGTGGATCCTTTCTCGATGATTCGCTGGAGTGTCGCGCGCGGCGACGCGCGACACTGAGGGTCTGGCCTAGGCGTCGCCCTTGGCGCGGGCGATGGCCTCCGTCGGTACGGGGTCGCCCGGCACCCAGGGCACCTGCACGCCGTCGGCCGGATCGTAGGGCGCCTTCACGAACAGGGCGCGGAACAGCTCGTCCGACTCGTTCACGAAGTAGTGCATCTCGCCGGGGTCGCAGCGCACCACGTCGCCCGCGCACAACCGGTAGCTGCGCTCGCAGTCGATCCAGAGCGTGCACGTGCCCTCGAGCACGACGAAGCTCTCCTCGATCTGTGCGTGGTAGTGGTTCGAAGCGTCATCGCCGGGACGAAGCTGCACCACGCCGAAGTCGGTGCGGGGGCCTCGGAGCAGGTACCCGGGGCCGTACTCGCCGAACCGGTACTCCGCCTTGCTCGTCTGCGTCAGTTCCATGCTTGCTCGTCTCTCTTTCCGCTGTTAGCTTCCCGGTGCACGCCAGAGCGACGTCGTGATCCCGGCATTCATGAGGTCCCGCTGCGGGGCGTAGGCCTCGGCCCATCGCTCCCTCACGCCCTCGTAGGTCTGGTGCGCCTCCGCGTCCGGCTCGACGGCGCCGTCCCAGGCGAGCCACGAGCGCGCCGCCGCCGAGGGGGTCTCGAACTCGCCGGCTCCGGCGGCCGCGCAGGCCGCGGCGCCCTGGGCCGTCGCCTCGGTGACGGCAGGGATGCGGATCGGGCGGCCGAGCACGTCGGCGACGATCTGGGCCCACACGCCGCTCTTCGCCGAGCCGCCCGCGAAGATCACCTCGTCGGCGTGGGTGCCGCTGAATCCCTCGACCATCTCGAGGTTGAGGGCGGCGACGATCGCCGCGTTCTCGAGCAGGGAGCGGAACATGGCCGCCCGCACCCGCGCGCCTCCCTCGAGCGAGAGGTTGAGGAATGAGGGCGCGGCGTGCTTCCACCTCCGGTAGTTCATGACGTCGGAGAAGATCGGGATGACGCCGTCGGAGCCGATCGGGATCCCGGCTGCGGCCTCGGTGAGGATGTCGAGCGGGTCACTACCGGTCGCCCGGGCGCGCTGCTGCTCCTCGTGGGCGAAGGTGTCTCGGAACCAGCGCACCGCGGTGCCGGTGTGGAAGGCGATGGCCTCGGCCTGCCAGAGGCCCGGGACGGCGGCGGCGTTGACCCGCACCCGCATCTCGGGGTCGGCGGACGCGGTGGGCAGGTTCACGAACTGCTGCCAGAAGGTGCCGGCGATGATCGCGGCCTCGCCCGGCTCGGTGAGGCCGAGCCCGAGGGCCGCGAGCTGCGCATCGCCTCCGCCGAGCACCACGCGGGTGCCCGTGCCGAGGCCGGTCTCGGCCGCCGCAGCGGCGGTGACTGTGCCGATCGTGGTGCCGGGCTCCTCGGTGCGGGGCAGCAGGTCGTCGCGCAGGCCGCACATGCGCAGCAGCTCGGGATCGCCCCGGCGCGAGGCCAGCGAGACGAAGCCCGACGTGGAGCCGTTCGACGGCTCGATGGCGCGCTCCCCGCTCAGCCGGTACAGCACCCACTCGCTGAGCATGAGCACCGTGTCCGCGCGCTCGTAGAGGTCGGGACGGTGCGACTTCAGCCAGCGCAGCCGGGGCCCGGCGGCGAGCGCGAAGGTCTGCCCGGTCGCGGCGTAGATCCGCTCCTCGAGTCGGGGATCGGCGGCGAGCGCGCGCACCTCGGCCTCGGCGCGGGCGTCGACGTTGGCGCACGCCCAGATCTCGCGCCCCTCGGCGTCGAGCAGCACGATGCCTTCACGCATCGAGGTGGAGCTCACCGCGAGGATGTCGTCCCCGCGGAGGCCGGACTTCGCGAGCGCCTCGCGCACGATCTCGACGATGAGCGCCCAGTTTCGCTCGGTCGCGAAGCCCATCGAGCCCGGAACCCCCGGTTCGGGGTCGTGCTCCCAGCTGCGCTGGGAGATCGCGACGGGGGATCCGTGCAGATCGAAGATGCAGGCGCGCACCGATCCGGTGCCCGCGTCGATGGCCATGACGTGGCTCATGCGTGTACTCCTGGGTTCATGCCTCGACGCCCTCGGCTGCGAGCAGCGCTCGGGCGACGTCTTCGGTGGTGACGAGCACGTCGAGGTAGCCGCCGCGCAGCGCGCCGAGAATCGCGGGCACCTTGTGCAGGCCGCCGGCGATGCCCACGACGTTGGGGATGCGGCGGAGGTCGTCGACGCCGACCCCGATTCGCCGGGTGTGGAGCGGCAGGTCGAGCACCTCGCCGTTCTCGTCGTAGAACAGGCCGAGGATGTCCCCGACGGCGCCGAGCTTCTGGAACTCGACGAGCTCATCGTCGGTCACGTAGCCCTTCTGGGCGAGGGTGGCCTGCTCGGCCACGGCGCCGATGCCGATGAGCGCGTGGTCCGCGGCGCGCGAGCGCTCGAGCACGCGCTGCACCACCCCCTCCTTCTGCAGCTCGGCGGCGAGACTCGCCGACGACACCACGATGGGAGCCGGGATCACGGCGTCGGTGTGGCGCGCGGACTTGCCGCGCACCCGGCGCAGGGTCGGCACGTAGGCGTTCACGCCGCCCGTCAGTGTGACCGTGCTGATCTTGGCGGTCTGCTCGACCGGCAGGCGCTCCATGGTGGCCTGCACGGTCTCCCCCCAGCCGATCGCGAGCGTCTGGTCCGACTCGAGCAGGTTCTGCAGGTACTGGGCTCCGCCGCGCGCGAGGCGGCGCGAGACCGAGAAGGCGTCCTGCGTCTCGTCGCCCAGTGCGGGGGGGGGCACCAGCGCCTCGGTGAGACCGAAGGTCTCGCGCAGCTTGCGCCCGATCTGGAAGGCCTCGAAGTGGCTCGAGCCGATGGTGAAGGTCACGATCCCGTTCTGCCGGCTGCGCTCGAGCAGGCGGCCCGCCGTCGCCCGGGAGATCGAGAGCTTCTTGGCCACCTCGTCCTGAGTCAGCTGATCCACGTAGTAGTACCAGGCGGCGCGCAGGATCTGCTCCCGGGTCTCCCAGTTCTCCTCTTCGAGGCTGCCCATGGTCTCGTCCCCTCCCCCAGATTGCTCTGATGTCTCGAATGGCGGTGATGCGGTGAGGGGCGGGGCCCGCCCCTCACCGCGCGGTGCTGCTAGAAGTCGAAGTCGTCGATGTTCTCCGCAGTGAACACCGTACGCTCAGGCATCACGATGATGCCGTTGCCGTCCGCCTCGTAGTCGTAGCCCTGCACCGAGTTGGGCTGCACCTCGAGCTCGCCGAAGCCCTCGACCTCGAACTTGTCGCCGACGTTCAGCTCGGTGCCGTCGAGCAGCATCGACGCCACGTGCACCGACAGCGCGCCCTGCGCCTGCGCGTCCCACAGCGCGAAGCGCTTGAGCGTGCCGTTGTGGATGTACTCCTTCATGGCGTTCGGGGTGGAGAAGCCGACGAGGGTGATGTCGGTGCGGCCCAGGTTCTCGAGCGCCTGAGCGGTGCCCGGCAGGGCGTTCGCGTCGGGGGCGATGATCGCCTTGAGATCGGGGTTGGCGTTGATGAGCGCCTCGGCCTGCTGCACCGCCTGCTCGGTCTGGTTCTCCGAGAAGATCGTGTCGACGACGTCCCACTCGGTCTCGTCCGCGATGATCGACTTCGCCACCTCGGCCCACTGGTTCTGGTCGGTCACGGTGGGGCTCGAGTAGTGGAAGGCCACCTTCGCGGCGTCGTCGGCCGCGATGTCCTCGAGCGTCATGTCGACGAGCAGCTCGCCCAGCTGGTCGGGGGTGCCCTGGCTGATGTAGAACTGGCGGCACTCGGGGTTCACGTCGGAATCCCAGGTGAGCGTCACCACGCCCTGCTCGCGGGCCTTGTCGAGCGATTGGCACAGGCCGTCGGGGGTGGTCGACGACACGATGACCGCGTCGAAGCCCTGGCCGACGTAGGTGTTGATGAGCTCGACCTGCTTCGCGGCCGAGGCCTCGGGCGAGCCGAGGTACTGCACGTCGAGCCCCAGCTCCTCGCCGGCCTCGACGGCACCGGCGCCGCCGGCCTCGAAGAAGCCGACGCCGGTGAGCTTCGGGATGAACGCGATCTGGGCGCCGCTGCCGCCGCCCTCGCCGCCCTCGCCGCCGCCCGAGCCGCCGTTCGAGCTGCACCCGGTGAGGGCCACGACGCCCACTGCTGCGACCGCGATGGCCGCCTTCAAACGATTCCGCATCGAATCTCTCCAATCAATCTGTGGCGATCGCTCGCCGTTTCTCTACTTCACACTTCCGACGCGGCAGCGACCGGGGTGCGCGGGCCGTCGGCCGCCCCCGCCTGCCTGCGCAGGTTCTCCCGGCGCACGCGGTTGTTCCGCACGCGCTCCGACCAGTTGGCGCTCCACCAGCGCAGGCTCGCGACGGCCACGAGGATCACCCCGGTGAACACGGCGACCTCGTTCTCCGAGAGCCGCGCGAACCGCAGGCCCTGCTGCAGGAAGCCGATCACGAAGGTCGCGACCACCACGCCGAAGATCGATCCCTCGCCCCCGTACATCGACACGCCGCCGATCACCACGAGGGTCAGCACCGGCATGAGCAGCGAGGCCCCGATGTCGGCGCGCGCCGATCCCACGTACGAGGTCAGCAGGATCCCGACGATGCCGGCGGAGAGCGACGTGAGCACGTAGGCGCCCACGATGACGGCGTCGGAGCGGAAGCCCGCGTAGCGCGCGGCGACCGGGTTCGCTCCGATGAGGCGGGCCTGACGGCCGAAGGTCGAGCGCCCGAGCAGCATCGCGAACAGCACGGTGACCACGGCGAAGACGAGCAGCATGTTCGGCAGCCCGAAGGTGCGGCCGCCCGCGATTCCGGTGAACTCGTTGGGCAGGCCGGAGACGCCCTCGAACGAGGAGATGCCGCCCAAGCCCGACGCCGCGAGCGCGAGTCCGGCGAAGAGGAACTGGGTGCCGAGGGTGATGACCATCGGGTTGGCGCGGGTGAGGATGATGAGCAGGCCGTTGACGAGCCCCGCGGCGACCGCGGCGAGCAGACCGATCACGAGCGCGCCCCAGATGCCGACGCCGCTCTTGAAGCTCACACCCATCACGATCGCGCTGAGCGAGGCCACCGAGGCGAAGCTGATGTCGATGCCGCCCGTGATCATCACGATCGCGAGGGGCAGCGCGATGATCCCGAGGTAGATGAAGTCGGACATCGAGAACAGCAGTCGGTTCGGGTCGAGGAACTTCGAGTTGAGCGAGCTGAAGATCACGAGCTCGAGCACCAGCACCCCGATGAGGCCGACCTCCCAGCGTGCGAAGATCTTCAGTCGCGACTGCAGCGCGTTCATGAGCGCACCTCACTTTCGAGCTTCGGATGCCCCTCGGCCGTCTCATCGGCGAGGGCGCTGTAGCGGGCGGCGAGCCGCCGCTTCGAGACGAGGGCGCGCACGCGGGAGTCCGCGAAGAGCGCGGCCAGCAGGATCGCACCGATGACCGTGTCGGACCAGGAGCCGGGGATCCCGAGGAAGCTCAGCGAGCTCGTGGCCGTGCTGATGAAGATCGCACCGAAGACGGCGCCGACCACGGTGCCCACGCCGCCCGTGAGCGAGACGCCGCCGATCACGGCGGCCGCGATGGCCCGCATCTCGATGCCCTGACCGGCCTGGTTGCCGATCGAGCCCACCTGGGCCAGGAACACGAGGGCCGCGGCGCCGGCCAGCAGGCCCGAGATCGTGTAGGCGAGGATCACGATGGTGTTGGTGGAGATGCCGACGAGGTACGCGCCCTCGGCGTTGTCGCCGGTCGCGTAGAAGCTGCGTCCGAACTTGGTGCGGGCCATGAGCAGGGCGAGCGCGGCGATCACCGCGACCGCGATCCAGATGAGGATCGGCACGCCCAGTATCTCGATGCGCCCCACCCGCCGGTAGGCCGCGGGCAGGCTCTCGATCGAGTGGCCTCCGGTGATCAGGAAGGAGATGCCCCGGTAGGCCGCGAGGGTGCCGAGCGTCATCACGATGGAGGGCGCGTGGCCGTAGGTGACGCCGATGCCGTTGATCGCACCGAGCACCGCGCCGAGGCCGAGCACCGCGAGCACCGCGACCCAGATGGGGGCGCCGTCGCGCATGAGCATCGCGCCGACGATGCCCGAGAGCGCGAGCGTCGACCCGACCGAGACGTCGATGTTGCGGGTGATGATGACGATCGCGCTGCCGGCCCCGAGCAGGGCGAGGATCACGGTCGAGTTCAGCACCCGGACGAGGTTGGCGGGATCGAGGAAGCTGGAGTGGAACGCGCCGACGATCGCGACGAGCAGCACCACTCCCCCGATCGTGATGATCTCGCGATGCTTCAACAGGGACTTCATGACTGGTTGCCCTCTCTGACCGAACCGAACGAGGCGTCGCGCACCGACCTCAGCGAGATGTCGTCGCCGGCGAGCTCGCCGCGGATGCGGCCGTCGCGCATCACGAGCACGCGGTGGCTCAGGTCGACGACCTCCTCGAAGTCCGAGGAGATGAGCACGACCGCGAGGCCCTCGAGCGCCATGCGATCGATGAGGCGGTAGAGGTCCTCGCGGGCCGCGACGTCGACGCCGCGAGAGGGCTCGTCGAGGATGATGACCGATGGGTTCGAGGCGAGCGCCTTCGCGAGCGACACCTTCTGCTGGTTGCCGCCGGACAGGTTGGCGAGCCGCCGCCTGCGGCTGCCGGCCTGCAGCGAGAGGTCGTTCGCGAAGCGGTCGGTGAGCTCGTTCTCCTTGCGGGTGCTGAGGATGCCGGCGGTGCTCACGCGCTTCAGCACCGAGGCGGTCGTGTTCTCGACCACCGAGGCGATGAGGAAGATGCCGTGCGCGTGGCGATCCTCGGGCACGTAGGCGAGACCCCGCTCGAGCGCTTTGCGCGGCGTCGGGCGCTCGAAGGCCGCGCCGTTCAGGTGCACCGCGCCGGCACCCGGGCGCAGTCCGTACAGGGTCTCGGCCAGCTCGGTGCGCCCGCTGCCGACCACGCCCGCGATCCCGAGCACCTCGCCGGGGTACACCTCGAACGAGACATCGACGAAGCCCTGCCCGCTCATCGACTCGACCGTCATCACCGGTGTGTCGCCGCGATCGAAGGCGGCGCCGCTGTTGCGGCGCTGCTGCAGCTGCGCATCGGGGACCATGGCCTGCACGAGCGCGTCGACGTCGACCTCGGAGGTGTGCGACTGCAGCACCATGTTGCCGTCGCGCAGCACGGTCACACGGTCGCAGAGCTCGAAGATCTCGGACATGCGGTGGCTCACGTAGAAGATGCCGACGCCGCTCGCGGCGAGCTGCCGCAGCTGGGCGAAGAGGCGGTCGACCTCGCGGGCGGTGAGCGCCGCCGTCGGCTCGTCGACGATGAGCAGCCGGGCCTCGCGCAGGATGCCGCGCACCAGCTCGATGAGCTGCTGGTCGGAGATCGACAGCTCGCTCGCGGGCTGCTCGAGGTCGATGGGATGGCCGAGCGATCCGATCACCTCGGAGACCTCGTCGCGGCTCACCTTGCGCGAGCCGAGGGCGAGCACGACGTTCTCGTAGACGGAGAGGTTCGGGAAGAGCTTCGGCTCCTGCGGCACCATGTAGACCGAGTTGGCGTGGGCCGCCTTCGGCGAGAGGTTCTTCACCTCGTTGCCGCCGATGGCGATGCGACCGGCGTCGGGCTCGATGAGGCCGGTGATGGCCTTCATCAACGTCGACTTGCCCGCGCCGTTGCCGCCGACGAGGGCGTGGATCTCGCCCTGGTGCACGTCGATGTTGACGCCGCGCAGCACGGGGTTCCCACCGAACGACTTCCACAGGTCGTCGACCTCGACGACTACGGGACGTTGGGTCAGCGTGTCCGACACTGTCACCTCCACAGCACTGTGAGCGATAATTCACGAGGTGAGCATGCGCTCACCCTCTGACCAGATGATCTTGACACATGCTCACGGTGTAAGCAAATGTAACTTTTCTGATCGTTACCGAAACGGCGCCTCCCGCCCGCACCCTCGCGACACCCCCTGCAGCGCCACGCCTTCCGGCGCACCCCGACGGGCCGGCGCCGGGGTAGCCTGGATCGGTGGCACGCCCCGACCTCTCCCCCGAGCAGCTCGCCGTATACGAGCGCATCGAGCACACCCGCGAGCACGTCTTCGTGACCGGGCGGGCGGGTACCGGCAAGTCGACGATCCTGGGCCACCTGTCGTGGAACACCAGCAAGATCATCGCGGTCTGCGCCCCCACCGGCGTCGCCGCCCTCAATGTGGGCGGCCAGACCATCCACTCGCTGCTGCGCCTCCCCACCGGCATCATCGCCGATCACGACCTCGACCAGCCCGCCGAGCTCAAGAAGATGCTCGCCTCCATCGACACGCTCGTCATCGACGAGATCTCGATGGTCTCGGCCGACCTCATGGACGCGATCGACCGCTCGCTGCGTCTCGCCAGGGGCAAGCGCCACGACCCGTTCGGCGGAGCCCAGATCATCATGTTCGGCGACCCCTTCCAGCTGCCGCCCGTGCCGCCCCGAGACCCCCACGAGCGCGCCTACTTCGCCGACACCTACCGCTCGCTGTGGTTCTTCGACGCGAAGGTCTGGGCCACCACGCCCATGTCGGTGATCGAGCTCAACGAGGTGCACCGGCAGCGCGACGACCGCTTCAAGCAGATCCTCGGAGCGGTGCGCCACGGCGTCGTCGAAGAGGATCAGGCGGCCGAGCTCAACGCGGCGGGCGCGCGCCCCGCGCCCCGCGACGTCATCACGCTCGCCACGACCAACGCCACCGTCAACCGCATCAACGCCGAGCGGCTCGCCGAGATCCGCGGCTCATCGCTGCGCGCCGTCGCCGAGGTCAACGGCGAGTTCAGGGAGAACACCTACCCCGCCGACGAGGTGCTCGAACTCAAACCGGGCGCCCAGGTGATGTTCCTGCGCAACGACTCCGACGGTCGCTGGGTGAACGGCACCATCGGCACGGTCTCCCGCATCGACGGCACCGTGTGGGTCGAGGTCGACCGCGAGGAGTTCGAGGTCGAGCCCACCGTCTGGGAGCGCTACCGCTACCGCTACGACGCCGAGACCAAGAAGCTCGAGAAAGAGGTCGTGGCCGAGTTCGAGCAGTTCCCGCTGCGCCTCGCCTGGGCCGTGACGGTGCACAAATCGCAGGGCCACACCTACGACGCCGCCGTGATCGACCTCGGCCCCCGCGCCTTCAGCGCCGGCCAGACCTATGTGGCGCTCAGCCGCGTGCGCTCGCTCGACGGGCTCTTCCTGCGGCGCCCGCTGCAGCCGCGCGACGTGATCGTCGACCCCAACGTCGTCAGGTTCTTCGCCGAGCGCCGCAGCCTCGAGAAGGCCTGACCCCGTTCGACGGGCCCGTGCTCGCCGCGGTCGGCTCGCGCAGCCCGGCCGCGGCCTCCGCTCCCGGCTACGCCGCGACGGCGTCGCGCGCCTTGCCGAGGTCGATGAACACGGCCGTGTTGAACGCGTATGCGGCCCGCACCTCGTCGAGCATGCGCGCGCGCTCCTCGTCATCGAGGCCGGCCCCGAGCGCGTCGAGCGCGACCCGGTACTCGTTCTTGAAATCGACGAGCGAGCCCAGCTCCGAGAAGTCGTAGAAGGCGATCCCCTCACGATCCAGGCCGTGCTGCTTCGCGACCCGCTTCGCGATCATCTGGCCGCCGGACAGGTCGCCGAGGTAGCGCGTGTAGTGATGGGCGACGAGGCCGGCGACCCAGCCCTCCTCGGCGATCTCGCGGATGCGCGCGGCGTACGCCGCGGTGGCGGGCACCGCCTCGATGCGCTCGCGCCAATCGTCGCCGATCAGGTGCGCGAGATCGGCCTCGATCGCCGGCATGCGCACGAGCCCCCGCGAGTGGAAGGGGGCGAAGGCGGGATCCGCCGCGAACCGATCGGAGCTCTCCTCGAGCGCCTCGTACATGTAGAAGTGCTGCGCCACGAGATCGATGTAGTCCTGCAGCGAGCCCTTGCCGCGCATGATGTCCTCCATGAAGGTGGCGCCCTCGCTGTCGGAGTGATCCGACCACGAGCTCTCGCGCACCACCGTCGAGAACGGCTTCTCGCCCGACTCGGCGTCGCCCGCCGCGTGGCGCCCGCGCTGCGCGCCCCCGTGATGGTGGGCCCCGTGCGGCGAGGCGCTGCCGTGCTCCTCGCGGGCGGGCACCCCGAGCTTCTCGCAGGCCGACCGGTAGAGCGCGACGACCTCGCGGCGGATCTCGGGGCGCTCCGAGATCGCGCCTCCCGGCCACGGGACCGACACCTCGCGCTCGCCCGACGCGTCGGCCACGAGCCACACGCCGGCCTCGCCCGTCACCCCGACCATGCGGCTCGACACCGCGTCGGGGTAGCCGAACGCGCGGGCGATCAGCAGATTGTCTTCCGGGTGGTCGCCATTCATGTGACCGGTCACTGCGGCGATCACGTCATCTGCAAAGCTCATCACCGTCCCATCTTACTCAGGTAAGCCTTACCTGGGGAGCCCCGGGAACCGCACTCCCAGACTCCCGCACTAGAATCTCATTTGTTCTTTATCGTGTTTCAGCCGAGATTGGCGGTCGAGTTTGATCCCGAGACTTGCACAGCGCTCCCGCTTCGCGGCCATCGCGCTCATCGCGACAGCCGCCCTCGGCCTCACCGCGTGCACCGGCGGATCCGCCGCCTCCCCCTCGGGAGACGTCGCCACCCTCGATCAGGGCCTCTCGGCCGGCATCGACGAGGCGATCGCGACCGCGATGCAGCAGAGCGGATCGACCGAAGCCGTCGTGGGGGTGTGGTCCGGTGAGAACGCGTACGTGCGGGGCTACGGCGACGGCGTCGACGGCAAGACCCTGATCCGCGGCGCCCAGGCCACGCAGCCGGTCATGTGCGCGCTGCTGCTCGACCTCGTCGAAGACGGCACGGTGAAGCTCGGCCGCCTCGTCGAGAAAGATCTGACCCGCCAGTCGGGCCTCGACGAGGTCACCTACGGCCAGCTCTGCGAGATGACCTCCGGGATCGCCGACTACAAGGCCGGCCTCGCCGACATCTTCGTCAATAACCCCACCCGCCCCTGGCCCGAGCAGGAGCTCATCGCCCAGGGCCTCACGGACTCGCCGCTCCCGTGGCCCGGGCTCGACGTGAACGTCTCCGACACCAACGCGCTCATCCTCTCCCGCGCGCTGCACGTCAAGACCGGAGACGACATCTCCGAACTGCTGAAGAGCCGCGTCTTCGAGCCGGCGGGCATGGGCTCCAGCTACTACCCCGCGCTCACGAGCACCACCATCGGCGGCGACACGCTGGCGGGACTCGCCTACCCCTCCAACGGGGGCGCACCCGTCTGCGAGGCCGGAGCCGTCGAGAAGCCCGAGGTGTCGCCCTCCATGCTCGGCGGGGCCGGCGGCACGGTCACCACCGTGACCGACCTCAAGAACTTCTACGAGCACTACCTCGACGGCGCCTTCGGGGGCGAGGCCGCGCAGCAGGTCACGCAGACCGCTCCACTGCAGAACCCCGAGCGCGACGCCGAGGGCACCCCGACCGGCGAGCCCGACGAGGCCGGCCCCCAGTGGGCGTTCGGCATGGACAAGGTGGGCCCGCTCTACGGCCGCAGCGGGGCCATCACCGGCACGCTGACCGCCGCTTACCACGATCCCGAGTCCGGGTTCTCCGTGGTCGTCGCCCTCAACAACTCGTCGGCAGGCGCCGGTTTCGTGAAGACGCTCGCGTTCGAACTCGCCGCGCTCTCGTCCGAGGCGGGCGCCGGACCGGAGCTTCCGTGGACCGCCGCCGACCAGGCCGGCCTGCTCGCGCAGGCCGCCATCTGCCAGGCCGCACCCGAGGCCGAGGCCGCCGAATAGGGCGCCCGGCGAGCGCCCCGCGCCCTGCTATAGTTGGTGCGGCGCCATCGCCCTGGGATCGTCGTCTAATGGTAAGACATCAGCTTCCCAAGCTGAGAACGCGGGTTCGATTCCCGTCGGTCCCTCCACTCCTGAAGGCCCGCCCCCGGCGGGCCTTCCCCCATTCCAGGACCTCCGGCAATCCCCGAGAACCCGGAACCGCGGCCGAGGCGGCCGCAGCGGCGTGCGCGCGCAAAGCTTCGCTTTGCATTGAGCGCGCGGCCGGGGTTCGATTCCCGTCGGTCCCTCCACTCCTGAAGGCCCGCCCCCGGCGGGCCTTCCCCCATTCCAGGACCTCCGGCAATCCCCGAGAACCCGGAACCGCGGCCGAGGCGGCCGCTTCGACGCGCGGACCGCGCAGACAGCCCCTCCCCGAGATGGGAGAATGGTGCTCATGTCTTCACGCGCACACTCCGCACACACGCCGCTCGAGATCGGCGAGACGATCGAGCTCGACGTCACCGGCATCGCCCACGGCGGGGTGAGCGTCGCCCGGCACGAGGGGCGCGTGGTGTTCGTCGCCGACGCGATCCCGGGCGAGCGGGTGCGCGCCCGGGTGACCGACGCGAAGAAGAAGTCGTTCGCCCGCGCGACGACGGTCGAGGTGCTCGACGCGTCAGAGGATCGCCGCGACCACGTCTGGGCCGAGGCCGCGCTCGATCGCGACCCCGAGGATCGTGCGGGCGGTGCCGAGTTCGGCCACATCTCGCCGGAGCGCCAGCGCGCGCTCAAGGCCGAGGTGCTGACCGACGCGATGCGGCGCTTCGGCGACGTCGAGCTCGCCGCCGAGGAGGGCGCGGATCTCGCCGAGGCGCTGGCCGAACTGGTCGAGCCGGCGCCCGGCGACGAGCAGACGGGCGGCCTCGGCTACCGTACGCGCGTGCGGCTGCACGTCGACGCCGAGACCGGCGCCGTCGGGCCCTACGCGGCGCGCAGCCGTCGTGTGATCCCGGTCGAGTCGCTGCCGCTCGCCACCGAGGGTATCGCGCAGATCGCGCCTCTCGGCGAGTCGATGCCGGGTGCCGCGACGGTCGACCTCATCGACCCGGCCGCCGACGACCCCCGCATGCTGCTCGGACTCACCGAAGAGAAGACGCGGGCAGGTGAGAACGACACGATCCGGGAGCTGGTCGAGGATCGCGGCTTCCTGGTGCGCGCCGGCGGCTTCTGGCAGGTGCATCGCCAGGCGCCGGCAGTGCTGTTCACCGCGGTGCGCGACGCGATCCTCGATCTGATCGACGACGGCCGCTTCGATCCTGCGGCGGGCAACCTCGATCTCTACGGCGGCGCCGGCCTGCTGGCCGCCGCGATGGCGGAGGCCGCCGGGCCCGCGCTCAAGGTGACCACGGTCGAGGCTGACGCCGGCGCGACCGACGACGCGGCCGAGAACCTTTCGGAGCTGGTGGGCGCGCTCGCCCTCACGGCTCGCGTGGACCGGCACCTGGCCGAGCTGCTGCAGGCCTCGGCGCCGGTGCGGGATCGACTGCGCCGCGGCACGGTGGTGCTGGATCCGCCCCGCTCGGGCGCGGGCGGCGGTGTGACGGGTCAGATCGCCGAACTCGCCCCGGCGAACATCGTGTACGTGGCCTGCGACCCGGTCGCGCTCGCCCGCGACACGAAGACGCTGCGCGAGTCGGGGTACGAGCTCACGGGTCTGCGCGCGTTCGACATCTTCCCGCACACGCACCACTTCGAGACGCTGGCGACGTTCCAGCGGGCGTAGCGGCGGGGCCGGTCGGGCTCGATCCCGACCCTCGCCCGCTGCGCGGCTGGCTTCGCAGCCCGGGCGTGGGTTATCGCACCCGCACCACGCCGGTCATCTCGGGGTGCACGGAGCAGTCGTATTCGAAGTCGCCCGCCTCGTCGAAGACGTGAGTGTAGCTGCCCTCGTGCATGAGCTCGCTCACGAAACTGCCGTCGGCGGCGACCACGTCGTGCTCGGCGGTGCCCTCGAACACCCAGCGCACGGCCGAACCCGGAGCGATCTCGACCTCGGCGGGCTCGAAGCGGTTGTCGACGGCGTGCACGGTCACGTCGGGTTCGGCGTCGTCGGAGGGCACGGGATCGGGCTTCGACGGCGAGCACCCCGTCAGGGAGGCGAGCGCCCCGACCCCGACGGCTCCGAGCACGCCGCCGATCGCTCCGCGGCGGGTGATCTCTGGGATTTCGCGGGACACGGTGAGCTCCTGGGGGTCGAGGCGAGGGGAGTACGCGGCGACGGACGCGGCCGTCGCCGGCGGGAGGGGCGGGCCGGGCTCAGTGGCGGTGCAGGGCCCGGGCGGCGTCGGTGATGGCGCCGGTCATCGACGGGTAGACGGCGAACGCCGAGGCGACCTGATCAACGGTGAGGCGATGCTCGACGGCGAGCGCGAGGGAGAAGATGAGCTCGCTGGCGCGGTGGGCGACGATGACCCCGCCGATCACGGTGCCGGAGGCCTTCCACGCGAAGAGTTTCACGAAGCCGTCGGTGAAGCCGATCATCTTCGCTCGGGGGTTCACGTTGAGCGGCACGGTGTGGGTGACGTGCTGGGCGAGCCCCTCGGACTCGGCGAGGGTGCGCTCGTTCCAGCCCACCGTCGCGATCTCGGGGTAGGTGAACACGTTGGCGGCGACGTTGCGCAGATCGATCGGCCGCACGAAGTCGCCGAGGGCGTGCATGATCGCGGTGCGGCCCTGCATGGACGCGACCGACGCCAGCGGGAAGAAGTCGGTGCAGTCGCCAGCGGCGTAGACCGAGGGCACGCCCGTGCGCGCCACCTTGTTGACCCGGATGTGCCCGCTCTCGGTGAGCTGCACGCCCGCCTCTTCGAGGCCGAGGCCGCGAGTGTTCGGGATCGAGCCGACCGCCATGAGGCAGTGCGAGCCCTCGATGGTGCGCCCGTCCGAGAGGGTGACGAGCACGCCGGCGTCGGTGCGCACGACCGAGTCGGCGCGCGACTTCGACATGACGTTCATGCCGAGGCGCTTGAACTCGCGCTCGATCACCGCGGCGGCGTCGGGGTCCTCGCCGGGCAGCACCTGCTCGCGGCTCGAGACGAGGGTGACCTCTGCGCCGAGCGTGCGGTAGGCGTTGGCGAACTCGGCGCCGGTGACGCCCGACCCCACCACCACGAGGTGCTCGGGGATGGCGGGCAGGTCGTAGAGCTGCTTCCAGGTGAGGATGCGCTCGCCGTCGGGTTTCGCGGAGTCGAGTTCGCGGGGGCTGGATCCGACGGCGACGACGATGGTGTCGGCCTCGACGCGGTCGAAGTCGGTGCCGCCGTCGCCCGCGGCGGTCGAGACGAGCACGGCCCCCGGGCCGTCGAGGCGGCCCTCGCCCTGCACGACGCGCACGCCGGCGCTCTCGAGGCTGTGCAGCATGTCGACGGACTGCGCCCCGGCCATGGCGAGCAGGCGCTTGTTGACAGCGGCGAGATTGACGGCGATCTCGGGGCGCACGGGCTTGCCGTCGCCGCCGGGCACGAAGGCCTGCACGCCCAGTCGGCCGGAGTCGCGCACGGCCTGCACGCCGCCGGCGGTCGCGATGAGGCTCTTCGAGGGCACGACGTCGGTGAGCACCGCCGCCCCGCCCACGCCGGCGCGCTCGATCAGGGTGACCTCGGCGCCGAGCTGGGCGCCCGCGAGCGCCGCCTCGTATCCGCCGGGGCCGCCGCCGAGCACGGCGATCCGATGCTTCCGTTCATACGCTTTCGCCATGCCTCCATCCTAGGCTCTGCAGCCGGCGCCCGCGTCGCCGTCGGAGCCGTCAGGGCCGCCTCCGCGGGGCTTCGGCATCCACCGCGACGGCCTCTCCCACCACCTGCGGAATAGTGACGGAATCAGTCGGAAAACCGGGGAAACCGTTGCGAACGCACGCTTCCTCTGCTGTTCGCCGCCGAGTACGTTCTCGGGCATTCGCAACGCTCTAGGATCGTTGAAGCGCGGCGACTGGGCACCGCTGGAACGACGAGGTTTGGGAAGGACGACTGCACATGACGAGGTTCGAGCACGGGATCCCCCTCGATGAGTCGTCCGGTCGCGCTCCCTCGGGCGTCTCGCGGCTGCCGCGCAGCGCCGGATCCTCCGCCCTCGAACGCGACCCCGGCATGCCGTCGAGCACCTGGCGGCTGCGCAGCGATGCGTGGGAGTCCCTGCGCTTCGCGGTGAAGCGGCTCGCGCTGGACGGCGAGGACGCCGAGGCGCTCGCGAGCGACAGCGAGATCCACCGCAACCTCCGGGCGCTCGAGACGATGGAGATGTACTGGGCGGGCTTCGGGCAGCGCTACGTGCGCGGCATCGGCGAGCTGCTCGAGGCCGGCGACTACCGGATCGCCCTGGATCGCATCGGCCGCGTCGTCAACCGGCTGCGGGGCGACACCGTGCCCGACGAGCCGCGCGACGAGCACCTCGACGAGCAGGAGCGGGCCGAGCTGGCCGCCGACGCCGACCCCCGCCCGCACTTCGAGGTGCTCGTGGTCGACGAGACCACCCCCGCCGACCGCGACGCGATGCGCTCCGAGGCGCTGCGCCTGCGCGGCGCCGCCGACGCGTTCGTCTACGAGTTCGTCGTGGTGCCTTCGGCCGACGACGCCGTCGCGGCGGTGCTCACGAACCCCAACATCCTCGCCTGCGTGGTGCGCCCCGGCTTCAGCGACCGCACCCGGCAGCGACTGAGCCGCGACCTGGTCGAGACGATCCGCCTGGCCCGCTCCCAGGTGAGCACCGGTCACACCTCCGAACGCTCCTCGCTCGCGTCGGTGCAGCGCGTGCTCGGCCTCGCCGACACCCTCGCCGCGATCCGCCCCGAACTCGACCTGTACCTCATGGCGGGCGCGCACATCGAGGATCTCGCGGGAGCGCTCACGCGCCGCTTCCGGCGGGTGTTCCGACGCGAGGATCAGCTCGAGCTGCACCTCTCGCTGCTGCGCCGCGTCTCCCACCTCTACGACACCCCCTTCTTCTCGGCCATCCAGGATCACGCCCGCCGCCCCGTCGGCGTCTTCCACGCCCTGCCGATCGCCCGCGGCGGCTCCGTGGTCAACTCGAAGTGGATCCGCGACCTCGTCGACTTCTACGGCCTCAACCTGCTGCTCGCCGAGACGAGCGCCACCTCGGGCGGGCTCGACTCGCTGCTCGCTCCCACGGGTGCGATCAAGAAGGCGCAGGATCTCGCCGCGCGCGCCTTCGGCGCGAAGCACTCCTTCTTCGTCACGAACGGCACCTCCACCGCCAACAAGATCGTGCACCAGGCGCTCGTCGGCCCCGGCGACGTCGTGCTCGTCGACCGCAACTGCCACAAGTCGCACCACCACGCCATGATGCTGACCGGCGGCCGCGCCGCCTACCTCGAGGCGTACCCGCTCAACGACTTCGCCTTCTACGGCGCCGTGCCGCTCGACCGCATCAAGCAGCTGCTGCTCGACTACCGCGCCGCCGGCCGACTCGACGAGGTGCGCATGGTGACGCTCACCAACTGCACCTTCGACGGCATCGTCTACGACCCCGAGCGGGTCATGGCCGAGTGCCTGGCGATCAAACCCGACCTCGTGTTCCTGTGGGACGAGGCCTGGTTCGCGTTCGCCGCCTTCCACCCCGTGACCCGGCGGCGCACCGCGATGGCGTCGGCGAAGAACCTCGAGGAGCGGCTCAGGACCTCCGCGCACGCGGCCGCCCACCGCGCTCAGCAGCAGCGGCTCTACGACGCCGACGGCACGCCGGCCGCCGACGAGGTGTGGCTCGAGGAACGCCTGATCCCGAGCCCCGACGCCCGCATCCGCGTCTACGCCACCCACTCCACCCACAAGACGCTCACCGCGCTGCGGCAGGGATCGATGATCCACGTCTACGATCAGGACTGGGTGCGCGAGGCCGAGGAGCCCTTCCACGAGGCGTTCATGACGCACACGTCGACCTCGCCCAACTACCAGATCCTCGCCTCCCTCGACCTGGGGCGCCGGCAGGTCGAGCTCGAGGGCTTCAACCTGGTGCAGCGCCAGCTCGATCTCGCCACCAGCCTGTCGCAGTCGATCGCGAGGCACCCGCTGCTGCGCCGCACCTACCGCGTGCTCACCGCGAACGAGCTGATCCCCGCGGGGCACCGGGAGACTCGGCGTCCCATGCCGCTGCGCGACGGCCTCGCCTCGATGTGGCAGGCGTGGGCGGCCGACGAGTTCGTGATCGACCCGTCGCGCGTGACCGTCGAGATCACCCGCACGGGCGTCGACGGCGACACCTTCAAGCACGAGCACCTCATGAACCGCTACGGCATCCAGGTCAACAAGACCAGCCGCAACACGGTGCTCTTCATGACGAACATCGGCACCACCCGCAGCGCGATCGCCTACCTCATCGAGGTGCTCGTGAAGCTCGCGGAGCGTTTCGAAGAGGATCGGGCGCAGCTCGATCCCGAGCTCGCCCAGGCCGCTCTCGCCGCCGAGGCCCCGATGCCGCCGCTGCCCGACTTCAGCGCCTTCGCCCCGGGTTACGACGCCCCGGGGCTGCCCGACGGCGACGTGCGCACCGCGTTCTTCCGCGGGCAGCAGCGACGGCACATCGAGCACGTGCCGCCCGGCGAGCTGCGCGAGCGCGTCGACCGCGGCGAGCAGCCCGTGTCGGCGGGATTCGTCACGCCCTACCCGCCCGGCTTCCCCGTGCTCGTGCCCGGCCAGATCATCACCGCGGAGGTGCTCGACTTCATGGCCGTGCTCGACACCCGCGAGATCCACGGCTACGACCCGCGACGCGGTTACCGAGTGCTGCGCGCCGAATAGGCTGGTGGGCATGAACCACGCGCAGGATCACGCAGCATCCATCGACGGCCCCGCGGCGCTCGCGGCCGAGGCCGCCGCCGCCATCACCCGGCTGACCGGCGTCGATCGGCACGACATCGGCCTCACCCTCGGCAGCGGCTGGGGCAAGGCCGCCGATGTGATCGGCGAGACCGTCGCCGTGATCCCGGCCGAGCAGGTGCCCGGCTTCCACGTCTCGGGGGTGCCCGGGCACTCGGGCACGCTGCGCTCGATCCGCCTCGCGAGCGGCAAGCACGCGCTCGTGATCGGGGCGCGCACCCACTTCTACGAGGGTCGCGGCGTGCGCGCCGTCGTGCACGGCGTGCGCACCGCGGCGGCGGCCGGTGCGGCGACCATGATCCTCACGAACGGGGCGGGCGGCATCGATCCCGCATTCGGGGCGGGCGAGCCGGTGCTCATCTCGGATCACCTCAACCTCACCGCCGCGTCGCCCGTCGAGGGCGCCGACTTCATCGATCTCACCGACCTCTACGCGTCTCGGCTGCGCGATCTCGCCCGCGAGGTCGAGCCGGCGCTGCAACAGGGCGTCTACGTGCAGCTGCCCGGGCCGCACTACGAGACCCCGGCCGAGATCCACTACCTGCGGATGATCGGCGGGCAGATCGTGGGCATGTCGACCGCGCTCGAGGCGATCGCGGCGCGGCAGGCCGGCATGGAGGTGCTCGGGCTCTCGCTCATCACCAACCCGGCCGCGGGCATGGGCGATCCGCTGAGCCACGAGGAGGTGCTCGCCGAGGGCAGGGCCGCCGAGCCGCGTCTCGCCGAGCTGCTCTCCCGCGTCGTCGCGCGACTGTAGGCCGCGCTCGTCGCCTCCCGGCTCGAGGGGCTCGGCTTGGCTTCGAGGGCGCGCACGTCGTGCAACGGGTCCCGGCCCGTTCAGATGGTTCTCGGCCGCTTCGCCCGAGCGGGGTCGGACTCGCCGCACGAGAGGCGGGGCCCGGATCGCATACGTTCGTACGATCCGCGCCCCGTTTTCGTTGGGAACGTCTGCCGCCGGCGCCCCCGCCCGCCGGATAGGCTGAACAGCGTTGCAGGCAGAGCCGCCACTCGAAGGAGAGAATATGCAGTCGGTCGACGTCGTGGTCATCGGCGCCGGGTTCGCGGGCCTCGTGGCCTCGCGCGAACTCGGCCGGGCAGGGTTCGAGGTGGTGACGCTCGAGGCGCGGGACCGCATCGGCGGCCGCACCTGGACCGACCACCGCCTCGGCCACGACCTCGAGATGGGTGCGAACTGGATCCACTGGGTGCAGCCGCACGTGTGGGCCGAGGCCACCCGCTACGGCCGCGAGATCGTGCGCAGCCCGGCCGCCGAGGAGGCGTACTGGCACGGCGCCGACGGCACGCCGCGCAAGGGCGACCTCGCCGAGTTCATGGCGCTCATCGACGAGGGCCAGCAGCTGGTGATCGACGACGTGCGCGAGGCGATGCCTCGCGGCACCGAGCCCACGACGGGGCGCATCCAGGAGCTCGACGCGCTGAGCATCCAGGACCGCTTCGACGCGCTCGACCTCGACCCCGAGGCGCGCGCCGCGAACGAGTCGGTGTGGGTGGGGCACGTGAACGCGCCCCTCGACCAGGTCGGCCTGTCGAGCGCGCTGCGCTGGGTGTCCGCCACCGGCGGCCACTGGCAGCTCATGCACGAGGCGTCGGCCACCTTCCGGGTGGTCGACGGGATGCGCGGCTTCACGGACCGCATCGCGGCCGACGTGCCGGGCGAGATCCGACTGAACACGACGGTCGTGTCGGTGACGCAGGAGGATGCGGGATCCGACGCGCACGCGGTCGTCGAGACCGGGGACGGCACGCGGATCCGCGCACGCCGCGTCGTGAGCACCCTGCCGGTCAACGCCGTCACGGGTATCCGCTTCGATCCGCCCCTGCCCGACGCCTGGCAGCGCCAGAGCGCCGAGACCGTCGCCTCGCAGGGCACGAAGGTGTGGATCCGCGCCGAGGGGCACCTGCCGAGATTCTTCGCCTACGCCAGCCAGCACCACCCGCTGTCGGTGCTCAAGGCCGAGTTCTACTGCAGCGACGAGCGCGGCGACTACACGATCCTCGTCGGGTTCGGCCCCGAGCACGGCCGCATCGACGTCGACGACCTCGCGGGTGTGCAGGCGGCCGTCGACGCCTTCCGGCCCAGCATCGAGGTCACCGAGGCCACCGCTCACGACTGGATGACCGACCCGCTCGCCCGCAACACCTGGATGACCCACCGCCCCGGTCAGCTCACCCGCGACCTCGAGGAGCTGCAGCAGCCCGCCGGCGTCGTGCACTTCGCCACGACCGACAATGCGAATCTCTGGGGCGGCTTCATCGACGGTGCGATCGAGAGCGGCCTGCGCGAAGCCCGACGCGTCGCCGAAGCCCTCGAGCGCAGCTGAGCGCGAGGACGTCGAGCGCGAGGGCAGCGCCCGGCGCCGTCGCGGCCGCTCCCGTGTCTCGGGGCTCACCCGTGTTTCGGACCGAGACGTGGGAATCGATCCGAAACACGGGTGAGGTCCGAAGCTCCGGTGACTCCGCGGCACCGGGTCAGCCGGAAGCGGTCACCCCTCGAAGACGACGCGCCCCTCGACGACGGTGAGGCGGATCGGCACCTCGGGCAGCTCGTCGGGGGTCGCCGCGACCGGGTCGGCGCCCCAGACCGTCAGGTCGGCGACCGCCCCCGGGGCGAGCACGCCGCGATCCTCGTGCCCGCGCGCCCGGGCGGGCCACAGGGTGTAGGCGAGCAGCGCCTCCTCGCCGCTCAGCCGCTGCGCGGGCTCGAAGACGTGCGCCGAGGCGTCGCCGGGCGTGTGCCGGCCGCGCGCCCACGCCATGCCGAGCCGCGGGTCGTACTGCGCGACGGGCCAGTCCGAGCCGAGCACGAGGGTGACGCCCGCGTCGAGCACGTCGCGCACCCGGTATCCGGTCTCGTCCCGGCCCTCGCCGAGCCGGGCGGCCCACCCGTCGCTGTGGTCGGCGGCGCGCCACTGCATGTGCAGCGGCTGCATCGAGGCGGTCACGCCCGAGGCGGGGCCGTCGCCGTTCGCGAGCTCGCGCAGCTGCTCGATGTCGGTGTCGGCGAGCACTTCGAGGTGCTCGACGGAGTGGAAGGGCAGTCCCTCGCGCGGAGGCAGCGAGGCGTAGACGTCGAGCACGCGGCTCACGGCGTAGTCGCCGACGGCGTGCGTGGCGATCAGCATGCCGGCGTCGTGATAGGCCCGCACCACTTCGGCGTAGCGCTCCCACGAGGGCCAGAACGGCGCGCGCCCGTCGCCGCAGGTGTCGGGGGCGTGCAGCCAGGCGGTGCCGGTGTCGATCACGCCGTCGCTGAAGAGCTTGATGGCGCCGGTCTGCCAGAGACGGCCGCGGCGGTCCTTCGCGGCGATGACGCGGGCCACGTCGTCGTCGGTGTCGCCGACGGCGTGCCAGTGGTGCACGGTGACGCGGTGGTCGAGCTCGCCCCGCGCCTCGAGCTCGGCGAGCAGTTCGACGGTGCGATCCTTGCCGTCCATGATGGCTCCGCCGGTGAGGCCGGCCGTGGCGAGCCGCCGGAACATGTCGCGCAGCGCATCGCGCTCGTCGTCGTGCGACGGCTTGGGCGCGGCGTCGAAGAGCAGGTTGTAGGCGGTGGGCTCGCGCAGCTCGCCGGTGGGCGTGCCGTCGGCGTCGACCACGATCTCGCTGGCGTCGTCGAAGTCGCGGGCGCCGGTGATGCCGGCGGCGGCGAGCGCGGGGGCGGTGGCGAGGGCGGTGTGCAGGTCGTAGCAGATGAGCGCGACGGGGCGGCCGGGGGCGGCGTCCTCGAGCAGTTCGCCGCGCATGCCGCCCGGTTCGCCGGCGCCGTGCTCGAACGGCTCGTACTCGAGGTTCCAGCCGCGCAGCCAGGCGCCCTCGGGCAGCCGCTCGTGCTCGGCCGCGATCGCGGCGCGCAGTTCGTCGACCGTGCCGAGCCCGCCGAGGTCGATGCCTGCGGTGAGGTCTGCGGCCCAGTGGGGGTGGGTGTGCCCGTCGAAGAGACCGGGGGTGACGGTGGCGCCCGCGACGTCGCGCACCTCGATGCCGGCCTCGGCGGCGGCGTCACGGATCGAGTCGTCGCCGCCGAGAGCGGCGATGCGGCCGTCTCGGACGAGGATCGCGGTGGCGTCCGAGTGGGCGCCGGTGTTGGTGCGCAGGCGCGCCCCGACGATGGCGAGGTCTGCTGCGGTGGTGGAGGTCTGCATGCGGCTCCTTCGCAATGAGAAGGTCAGGGGTTCGATTCCCCTCAGATCCACCACGACGCAAGCGGGGCCGATCAGTGAGAAATCACTGATCGGCCCCGCTTTTTGTGTTTCTGGGGTGGGCGTGTTCGGCTGACCTGAGTTCTCCGATGAGAAGGTCACGTGGGGCAGACGTGGGGCAGACCAACTAGCTGACGCCCGGAAACCGGATCACATTGTCGGGCACCTCGGGGCTCGGCGGCGTCGGTATCGCCGGCCTGATCCGCGGGTCGGAGACCGCGTTGGCAGCCTCCTGCCGCACCTTCGAGCGGCGGTGCGCATAGCGTTCGGCGGTGCTCAGCGAGGCGTGCCCCAGCAGGGTCGCGACCTCGGCGATCGTGAACCCCGCGTCGAGCAGCGCGGTCGCGTAGGTGTGGCGCAGCGTGTGGATGGTGGCCTTGTCGTCTTCGGAGTAGCCGTCGTTCAGCCGTGCCCTCTCGACTGCGGGTTCCCAGCTGCGGCGTCGCCAGTTCGAGTAGTCGAGCGGCTGACCGCTACTCGAGGTGAAGAGGAACTCACCCTGCGCAGTCGTGCTCAGCACGGGGTCGATGATGCCGAGCAGCCATTCGGCGATCGGCGTCGTGCGCCGCTTCTTGCCCTTGGTGTACGGCTTCAAGATCCGGTTCTGCGCATCCCACGCGCGCCGCCACCTGATCGACTCCTCGGCCCGGTGGATGTGCTCCGGTCCGAGCGCTACGGCCTCACCCCAGCGCGGCCCAGCACCGAGCAGCACGGCGACGAGCGCCTGATCCCTGCGCACGATCGCCCACTCCTCGTCCGTCGCATCCTCGTGCTGTGGTTCGAACGCCGCGAACAGGCGGTGCTGCTCCTCGCCGCTGAGCGTCCGCTCCGAGAGATTGTCGGGGATGCGGAGGTTCAGGCGAAAGGCCGGGTTCGCCGCGATCACGCCGGCGTCGACCGCTGCGGAGAGCGAGGTGGAGAACGCCGCGATGACGCGCTTCGCGGAAGTCGCGGCGAGCCCGTCGTCCTGCATCTCGAGCGCCCAGATGCGCAGCTGGTGCCGGTCGATCTCGATGAGAGGCGTGTTGCCCCACTTCGGCATGATCCGGCTGCGGATCATGCTCATCGTGCGCGTGTGGGTGGAGCGCTCGACGTAGTGCCCGCGCAGCCATTCCTCGCACCAGTCGCCCCAGGTGCGCTCGGCGGCGCGCGGATCGCGCCACCCGAGCTCTCGCGAATCCTCCTCGAGCGCACTCGCCTTGGGGTCTGTCCGATAAACGGTGTGTGGGATCCGGCGGTTTTCATTCGTGAGTGGTTTTCTCGAACCGTCCGGCGAAGGTGATCGCGAACGCGTTCAGCGCGGGCTTCCACCTCATCACCCAGCGTGCCCTTCCGCCGCCAGTCGGGTCAAGCGACCGCGTCACGAGGTAGAGACATTTCAGCGCGGCGGCCTCGTTGGGAAAGTGCCCCCGAGCTCTCACGGCGCGCCGATAGCGAGCGTTGATTGACTCGATCGCGTTGGTCGTGCAGATCACCCGCCGGATCTCGACGTCATACTCAAGGAACGGCACGAACTCCGCCCAGCTGTTCTTCCAGAGCTGCACGATCGCCGGATACCGTCCACCCCACTCGGCGGCGAACTCCTCGAACCGATCCTTCGCCGCCTGCTCCGACGGGGCCGTGTAGACGGGTTTGAGGGAACGGACGATCGCGTCGCGGTGTTGCCGCCCGGCGTAGCGGAAGCTGTTGCGGATCAGATGGACGATGCACTGCTGGACGACCGTTTGCTCCCAAGTGGTGTTGATCGCCTCCGGGAGACCCTTCAGCCCGTCGCAGACCGCGATGAGCACGTCCTCGACACCCCGGTTCTTCAGCTCGGTGAACACCTGCAGCCAGAACCTCGCACCCTCCTGACCGTCACCGGCCCAGATGCCGAGGATGTCGCGTTCCCCGTTCACGGTGACGCCCATCACGACATAGAACGGGGTGTTCCTCACCTGCCCGTCACGGACCTTCACCACGATCGCGTCGACGAAGATCACCGGGTAGAGCGCATCCAACGGCCTGCTCGACCATTCGGCGAGTTCCCCGGCGACCTTCTCGGTGATCCGGCTGATCGTGTCCTTGGAGACCTTCGCCCCATAGACCTCGTCGAAATGCGCAGCGATCTCACCGGTCGTCAACCCCCGAGCGGAAAGGGACAGAACGATCTGATCGATGCCGTCCAGTCGGCGTTTCCGCTTGGGGACGATCACCGGCTCGAACGACCCGTCTCGATCTCGCGGGACTTCGATCTCGACGGGGCCGATCTCTGTCAGCACCGTCTTGACCCGCGTCCCGTTACGCATGTTCTCGCCGATTGGGGTCCCGCCGTGCTCGTGGCCGAGGTGCTCGGTCAACTCGGCATTCAGCGCGGTCTCGAGGACGTTCTTCGTGAGCTGGCTGAGCAGGCCGCCCGGCCCCGTCAGGCTCACGCCCTGCTCCTTCGCCTGCGCGAGCAAGCGTTCTGCGAGTTCTTTCTGATCGATGATCTCCCCGGTCACGGGATCAATCATCTCGTCGTCAACAACGACAGTGGTCGTGTCAGCCACGGCCATCTCCTTTCGGATCAGGCCGGACCCTCACACACCATTATTCAGACAGTCCCTACAGCGGCACGGGAGAGTGCGCGGGGTGCGCGCCCGTGTCGGCCCGCGACGGCGCGATGGTGTGCGATCGGTGCTTCGGCAGGCTTCGCAGTCGGATCGAGCTGATCCCCGACCTCGTGGCAATGCTGCGCAGCCTGGCGGATCCGCGGAAGGCTGCTGTATACGATCGGCCGATGGTGTCGGGGGCGGCGCCCGAAGGGATCCCGGCGCCAGTACCTGCCGACATCATCGACGCGCAAGTCGACCTGCTCCACACGATAAGCGCCGGACAGCTTCGCCCTGGCGCTGAGAGCGACGAGGCGTACGACCACGCACTGCGCGCGGTCGCGCCGATCCTCGCGTCGTTCGACGCGATCGCGAACGATGAGGAGTCGTTCTTGCAGTGGTGGTCGCTCGTCGTGCCGGCGGCGAGCGCGTCGCATCCGGAGTTCTGGACGGTGACGCGGGTGTTGGGGAAGTGGCCGCTTGAGGATCGGCGGCGGTGGGCGGCGCAGCCGTGCCCGCAGTGCGGGTTGAAGTCGGTGCGGATTAGTCCGCCGCGGCATCGGTATGCGCTGACGTGGTTTTCGTGTTCGAAGTGCGAGTGGCGCCGGTCGGAGCGTGATGATGATGGGGTGTGGGCTAGTGCGTTCGGTCTTCATGCTGATGCGCCGGCGCAGGAGGGTGTGGTGGCGCCGGAGGCGGCGCTGCATCCCGATCTCGATCTGCGGCCGGCGATCTCGTCGGGTGCGGCGCGTGCGGCGCTGGTGAGTGATGGGCGCGAGCCGGGGGAGGTGTTCGAGGTGTTCATGGTCGGTGCTGTGCCGGAGCTTGGGGAGGCGTTCGCTCGGCTTGCTGAGCAGGTCGCGGCGGTTGCGCGCTCGAGTTACAAGAACGGTGGGCTGTTGGCGGCGGGAGCCCGGCTCGTGGCGGAGGCGATTCGAGAGGCTGCCGAGGATGTGCACGCGGAGGGGATTGGGGGTGGCGCGGAGCGATGAGTGGGGGGTTCCTGGACTTTGACCGGGCGGCGGCGCGCGTCGGGAAGAGCCGCAGCACGATCCGTCGGTGGGTGGAGGCTGAGCTGTTGCATCCGGTGCTCGGGATGGTGCGGGAGTCCGAGTTGCTCGAGGCCGACCGGAAGATGCGGGCTCGCCGTGGTCGTCCGCGCGGGGCGGGGTCGAGCCGCCGGCCGGATCCTGTGGCTGTGGTCGAGGAAGCGATCGGGCGGGGCGGCGACGCTGAGGCCGCGGTCGATGCGCTGCGTGTGGCGGGTCTGCTGCGGGACGGCGGGCGAGGAAAAGTGGAAAAAGTGATCTGAAGAAGTGTTAGGCTTAGCCTGCGCGTGAATTAACCCCGAACTGAGGTTCGGGGTCTTCGCGTTTCTGGTGGTCGTTGTCGTCGGAGCAACTGGGTCTGTGCCTCGGATATGGTGGTGCCATGAACGCACCTATCGGGGCCGTGCGCCCGAGTAACTCGAAGCTCGCGAAGATCTTCGACGAGGCGATCCAGAACGGCCTCGAGATCCGCTACTCGAGCGAGCAGCAGGTCGTCGTGTACCGCAAGAACCAGTGGGGCTGTGGTGGCCTGATCCTGCTCGTCATCCTCGGCATTCTGACCGCGTTCATCGTGCCGATCATCCTGCTCGTGCTCGGGGCGCTCTCGCCCGGCGGGCAGGTCACCACCTACACGCTCATGCCGAACGGCAAGATCAAGAAGAAGCAGCGCGCGGCACGCAACTAACCCACCGACTCACCGAGCCCCGGAGCCTCACAGCCCCGGGGCTTTGTCGTTCCCGGAGGTGGCCGTGAGTGGCAAGCGGAAGATCACCCGTCGGTTCATCGAACTGCGCGCCAGGTTCCGGGCCGAGTGTGCGGCGGAGCAGGCGGCGTGCTGGATCTGCGGGCAGGACCACATCGACTACGAGGCGCCGTTCGACGACTGGGAGAACGACGACCGCTTCGAGCTCGATCACTTCTACCCGGTGTCCACCCACCCGCATCTGCAGGAGGATCCGGCGAACTTCCGGCCGTCAGCGCACGGCTGCAACAACGAACGCAGCAACGGGCCGCCGCGGCCCGGCCTCGGCATTCTCAGCCAGGCATGGACCTAGTGAAGGGGAACAACATGGCGGTACAGATCGGTTCGGTCATCGGCCGAGTGCTTATCCAGATCGGCGACGGCGACGCCATCGAGGTCGGCACGCTGGACATCGGAAGCATCTCCGCATCGACAAGCCAGGCGCCGCAGTGCCGCTGCCGCGAGGGCGACGACGCGCACGCGCACGTGAAGCTTCACCTCAACGCGCATGATCACGACACCGTTGCCGACGCACTCGCCGAGAGTCTCCGTGGCACCGTCGCCGACCGTGGGCGACCGGTTGGCGGCGTCCCGCGAGGGGGAGGGGCGGTCAGATCTCGGGAGGGCTGACCGCCGGAACACCTCCCGCCCGGCCTGTTCCTCTCTCCCCGCCGACCCCGATAGGGGGTCGCGCGCGTGCGCGTAGTAGGGAGGTGCGACGTGACAAACTTCGTCGACGAGAGCGTCACCGAGGCGTTCGAGCGATCGGTGAAGAACGCGCGGCACCTGCGAGTGCGCGACGCCCCGGCGGTGGCCGCGGCGCGGGCGCTCGCACGCAAGATCGATGCCTGGGACGTGATCGTCGACTGGGCCCTCGAAGACGCATCCGAGACGAAGGGCGTCCGGCCCGCGGTGCCCGCGAACGACAACGTGTCGATCGCGAGCTTCCTCAAGTACCTCGAGAAGCTCAAGCTCCTCCCGCCCGAGGCTGAGGGAGCTGGCGTCACCGGCGCCGCGGGCGCCGGGGTGCCGAAGCAGAACGATCTCGAAGCGATGCGGAGGAAGCTCGCGGGCGGCTGACCCGGGAGGTGTCGTGGCGAAGAAGCGTTACGGCCGCACCGAACCGCGGATCTTCACCAAGCCGCGCGTCGAGCTGACACCGGCCTCCTCGCGCGGCTTCGAGGTCATCGCGTTCGCCCGCGACGTCTTGCACGTGAAGCTCCTGCCCTGGCAGGAGTGGCTCCTGATCCATATGTTCGAGCTGAACGGCGACGGCACGCTCCGATTCGGCAAGGCGCTCGTCATCGTCGGCCGCCAGAACGGGAAGACGCTGCTCGCGGCCGTACTGTCGGCTTACTGGATGTTCGTTGATGCGGTCCGATGGGGCGATCTGTCGCCGGCGCACACCTTCGAGATCTACGGCTCGGCGCAGAAGCTCGACGTTGCGATGAAGCCATGGCGGCAGGTGCGTGCCTGGGCGGGCCCCGACAACCGCAAGATCGGGATCGCCCCCGACCGGGTGCCGATGCTGCAGGCGTGCACCTACCCGCCTCGCATGGTCAACGGCGAGGTCGAGCTGAAGACCCATGAGGGTGCGGCATACAAGCCCCGCACATTCGAGGCCGTGCGCGGTCTCACTGCGGCGCGCATGATCCTCGACGAGCTGCGCAAGCAGTACGACTATGAGGGATGGTCGGCGATCACGAAGGCCGACACTGCAGTATTCGACTCGTTCCTGCTCGCCCTCTCCAACGCTGGCACCGACCGCTCCGAGGTGCTGAAGGACACTCGTGACATCGCGCACGCTGAGGTCGACGATCCGGACGCTGAATGGTTCGTGGCGGAGTGGTCTGCTCATCCCGATCAGACCATTGACGACCCGACCGCGTTCGAGCAGGCCAACCCCTCCGCCGGATACCTGCCGGGCATGACGATCGAGAAGCTGATGCGCACCGCGCGCAACGCCCGTTCGAAGCCCGGAGCCCTGATCGTCGAACGCATTGAGGTGCTCGGGCAGTGGGTCTCCGCCGAGGTGACCCCGTACCTGAACCTCGCGGAGTGGGAGGCGTGCGAGGACCCACCGAGAATCGACGAACGGGGCGTGCTCGTGGAAGTCGGATCGCAACTCCCCCCCAGACGCGCGCCGCGTGCTCGGCGTCGACGTGTCCGGAGATCGCAAGATGTCCTATGTCGGCGTGGCGGGTCTCCGCGAAGACGAACGCGCCCACGTCGAAGTCATCGCGCAGCGTGCCGGGATCCTCTGGGTGGTGCCCTACCTCGTGAAAGTGCGCGAGAAAACTGGGATCAACGAAGTCGCGTTGCAGTCCAAGGGCTGCCCCGCCGCGGATCTCGTGAAGCCTCTGCAACAGGCCGGGTTCGTCGTACACGAGGTCTCTGGCACCCCGCTCCTGAACGCAGCCGGCCGACTGAACGACGCGGTGCGCGACGGCCTGGTCCGCCAGCGCGCGCAGCCGATCCTCACCATGGCCGTCGAGAACGGCTCCACGAAGAACCTCAACGGCATGCCCGTATGGGATCGGAGTGGACCCGTAGACGTGGCGCCAATCGTGGCGATCACCATGGCGCTCTACGCCCTACTCACGACCGACCCGCCCGCCGAGGACGAGTCGGCATACGCGCTCGCCGACGGCGAAGAAGACAAGGACTGGTGGTGATCGCATGGGGTTTCTCGACGTATTCACGAGCATGATCGCCGGGAAGCAGCAGGGGCAGGTCGCAGGCGAATTCAACGGGCAGGACGTGACCGCCTATGCGTTCATGAGTTCGGGCGGCGATGGCATCGAGGGCCACACGATCGAGGCGCTGTGGAAGTCGCAGCCGCACCTGCGCACCGTGGTGGGGTTCATCGCCCGTCAGATGTCGCAGCTGTCCCTGAAGCTCTACGAGCGCGACGGCGACGAGATCAAACGTGTCCGAACCGGCAAGGTCGCGCAGCTGCTGCGCACCCCGAACGGGGAGGAGACCTTCTCCGAGCTGATGTACGCGCTCGTTGGCGAGTGGGCACTCCGAGATGACTCCTACCTCGTGCTGCTCGGCGGGGAACTGCGGGTGTTCCCTGCCAAGTGGATCACCCCGGTGAAGCGCAATGCGTTCCAGGTCGACGGCTACAAGCTCGTCACCAAGAACGGCGAGAGCCACGAGCTCACCACCGAGCAGGTGTTCCGGTTCAAGGGGTGGACCCCGTCGGAGCCGCTGAAGGCAACCTCGCCCGTCGAGACGCTGAAACTGATGCTCGAAGAGCAGCACAGCGCCCGCATGTTCCGCAAGCAGGTGTGGAAGCGCGGCGGCCGATTCGGTGGGTTCCTCACGCGCCCCGCCGGCGCTCCGAAGTGGGACAACGCCGCGCGCGGCCGCTTCGATCGCATGTGGCAGGCGTTCACCGGCAACGGCGGGGCCCGCGCCGGCGACGCCCCCCTCCTCGAGGACGGGATGGAATACAAGACCGCCCGCATCGCCGCGAAGGAAGATCAGTGGCTCGAATCCGTCCGCGCCTCGCTCGAGATGTGCGCCCAGGTGTACTACATCAACCCGACGATGGTCGGCCTGCTGGACAACGCCAACTTCGCCAACGTGCGCGAGTTCCGTCGATCCCTCTACGGTGACTCGCTCGGACCGATCGTGAAGAAGATCGAGGACCGCTTCAACAGCTTCATCCTGCCGGCGCTCGGCGCCCCCGAGAACCAGTACGTCGAGTTCAACGTCGAGGCGAAGCTGCGCGGATCCTTCGAGGAGCAGGCGGCGGTCGTCTCGACCGCGACCGGCGCGCCGTGGCAGACGGTGAACGAGTCGCGCAAGCTGTTCAACCTCTCCCCGGTCGAGGGCGGCGACGACATGGTGCGCCCCCTCAACGTGCTCTTCGGCGGGCAGGCATCCCCCAGGGACGGCCAGACCGCCGGCGGCGGGGGGCCGGCCCCCGAGCTGGAAGCGGCCCCGGTGAAAGTCGGGCCCACCGCGGACGACATCGCGAAGCTCATCACTGCCGCCACGGCGCTCATCCGCGCTGGCTTCGATCCGCAGGCCTCGCTCGGCGCGGTCGGGCTCGACCCGATCGAGCACCTGGGCCTGCTGCCGGTGACGGTGCGAGACGACGCAGTGAAGGCCGCAACCGAACGCTTCCTCGTCCGCCAGTACGAGGCGGTGCAGGCAAAGCGGCACGGCGGTGTTGATCGCTGGTGGGACCAGCAGCGCTGGGATCGGGAGCTTGCCGACGACCTCAGCAAGAGCGGGCTGAGCCCGCACCTGGCGAGGCCTGTGGCGAACGGCATCAACACGCTCATGTTCGAGCACTACTCGTCGGGCTCGCCGGCGATTCAAACCATGTTGGAGGTGGGGTCGTGAAGACCAAATCCATTCAGATCGATGTGAAGGTCATCGACCTCGAGGCCGGCCAGTTCGAGGGGTACGCGGCGGTGTTCGGCAACAAGGACTCCTACGGCGACGTCATCGTCGCCGGGGCGTTCGCCGACACGCTGGCAGCCGACTTCGGCCCCGACGGCCAGGGCGTGCCGACGTACTGGTGCCACGACTTCAAGGACCCCTTCAAGAACATCGGCGCGACGATCTGGGCGAAAGAAGACTCTCGAGGTCTGCGCGTTCGCGTGCAGCTCGATCTCGATACCCAGAACGCGAAGCAGACGCTCAAACTCCTGAAAGAGGGCCGCGTCAAGCAGATGAGCTTCGGCTACGACGTCATCGAGGGCGCCTACGTGGAGTCCGAGGAGCATGGCTTCTACTACGAGCTGCGGAAGCTGAAGCTTCACGAGGTGTCGGTGGTGCCCATCGGCGCGAACCAGGAAACCGAGGTTCTCGCGGCGAAGGCGGCCGGCGACGCAGGCGACGCCGCGCTCGCCGTCGAGCTGTTCACGCAGGCGCTCGAGCACCTCAGCCTCGCGAAGGGCGCCCTGATCGGGGCCGCCACGGCTGCGAAGGCCGCCAACATCGAACTTCCCGCCGCCGAGGCGGGATCCCATGAGTCGGAATCTGACAGCGGTGAGGAACCCGCGCAGGCCAAGTCTGAGGAGCCGTCACCGGCCAAGGATGAGGAGCCTGCAGAGGTCAAGTCGCAGACGGCAGAGCACGCACTCGCACTCCACGACATCGGCCGCCTGGTCGGTGTCGACATCACCACCCTGAAGGGAGATCACGCATGAGCGCGATCAAGAAGCTGGTCGAGGAGCGCAAGGCCGTCGCCGAGAAGGCGCGCGGCATCCTCGCCACCGCAGAGCAGGCCGGCGAGGGCTTCACGCCCGAGCAGATCGAGGAGCTGAAGAGCTTCACCGCCGAGATCAAGGCCTACGACGAGCAGATCAAATCGAGCATGGACGCGCAGTCGCTGCTCGACTCGATCGACCAGATGCCCGAGGTCGAGAAGAAGGAGGCTGACGGGTCCGAGATCCGGATCGGACAGCACTTCATCAAGAGCGCCTTCGGCGAACTGAACCGTCTGAAGGGCACCCGAGGCATGAACCTCGTGCTGCCCGAGTTCAAGGCCGCGACCGACACGCACCTGACGACCACCACGGGCCAGGGGATCATCCTTCCCGAGTACGACCTGAACATCGTCAAGGGCAAGCGCCAGCGCCCCTTCCTCGCGGAGTGGCTCGGCACCGGTACCCTGACGGGCAACACGCTCGTCTACTTCACCGAGTCGCCCCTCGTCGAGGGCGCCGCTGGGACCGTCGCTGAGGGCTCGAAGAAGCCCCAGCTGCACTTCCCCGACTACGACCCGGTGACGGAGACCCTGAAGAAGGTCGCCGGCTACATCAAGATCTCGGACGAGATGACCGAGGATGCCGCGTTCCTGGTCTCCGAGATCGAGGGCCGCCTGCTGTACCAGCTGCAGCTCGCCGAGGAGGACCAGCTCCTCAACGGCACCGGCACCGGCACCAACGTGCTCGGACTCCTGAACCGCTCCGGCATTCAGACCGAAACCGCCGCCGGCGAGGCCGACGTCTTCGACGCGATCTTCCGCGCGATGACCAAGGTCGAGACGGCAACTGACCTCGTCGCCGACGGCGTCGCGATCAACCCGATCGACTACCAGAAGCTGCGCCTCACCAAGGACGGCAACGGGCAGTACATCGCAGGCGGCCCGTTCCAGGGCCAGTACGGCAACGGCGACCAGCTCGACAACCCGCCGATCTGGGGCAAGCGCACCATCGTCACCCCCGCGATCGCGCAGGGCACTGTGCTCGTGGGCGCCGGCCAGCTCGCCGCCACGGTCTACCGCAAGGGCGGCCTGACGCTGCAGGCGACCAACACCAACGAGGACGACTTTGTGAACAACAAGATCACGATCCTCGGCGAGGAGCGCCTGGCGCTCGCCGTCCGCCGCCCCTCGGCGTTCGTGAAGGTCACCATCGGGGAGGAGGGCTGATCATGGCCGAACTCAAGGAGTACACCGTCGAGATCGAAGGCGTGCCGCACACCATGCTCCTCAGCGAAGCCGACGCCGCCAAGCGCGGTCTGATCGATCCGGACGCCGGCCCGATCGTCGACGTCGAGGCCGTAGTCGAGGCGCGCGTCGCCGAGATCCGAGCCGACCTCGAAACGGAGCACGAAACCCGAGTGGCCGCCATCGAGGCGGAGCACGCCGCCCGGGCCCAGGCTCTCGAGCAGGAGTTCGAGACGCGCCTCGAGACGGCGCTCGCCGAGGCTGCCGCCGCGGCGCCCGAGCCCGGCGGCGCGGCGGACCCCGAGAAGCCCAAGCGCCAGCGTTCGCCGAAGGCGGGCGAAGGCGACCCGGCAACCAAGTAGTGGAGGTGATGGGCGTGGCGATCGACGACATCATCCCAGCCACCACGCAAGTCAATCCGGCCTTCTGGATGAAGGCAGCGCAAGGCGCGATTCGCCGGGAGTGTGGATGGCACGTCGCGCCCATCATCGACGAAACCCTCGAGCTCGACGGGATGGGCGGCACGACGCTGCTCATCCCGTCGCTCCGAGTCCGCGAGATTCAACAGGTCGTGAGCGACGGCGTCGACGTCACCGAACGGGTGAAGCACTCCCGCACCGCGGGCGTGCTCACCCTCGCATCGGGGTGGAGCCGCGACGTCGGAGCGATCACCGTGAAACTCAAGCACGGCTTCGCCGCCGACGAGGTGCCCGAGGTGGCCGCGCTGATCGTCACGCTCACGAAGCGCGCCGCCGCGGGCGGCATCGTCGTGCAGCAGGCCATCGGGGGAGCCTCCCAGCGTCTCGCGACGGGGAAGGACGGCGCCGCCCTCGGCGTGCCCCTCCTCGAGTCCGAACGCGCCACGCTCGCACCCTACGTTCTCACCTGGGGGCCGTGATGGGGTGGCTCGACGACATCCCCACGACCGGCGCCCCGATGGTGTTCGAGCACGGCGAGACCGTCTACCGGCTCCGCCCGAAGATGGTCTGGGACCGCTACTCGAAGACCTACATCCCGGGGGACTGGTCCGACCCGGACGAGCTCGAACTGCCGGGCGCGTTCATCGCGCAGTCCTCGACCGCGATCGTGACGGGCGCCGCACGCACACAGGTGCTCGAGTCGAAGTCGCTCTACCTCACCGACCCGGACGCCGACGTGCAGGTGGGAGACCGCATCCGGCAGGGCCCGACCGGGCCCGCCCCGTTCCTCGTCGACGGCGCACCCGCCGCCGACACGAACCCGTTCACCGGGTGGCGGCCCGTACGCGAGATCCCCCTCGAAGCCGTCACCGGCTGACCCCGGAAGGAGCACCCATGGCCCGCCACGGCGACACCGACTTCACCCCGAACCAGGCCTGGTTCGACACCATCCTCAAGACCCCGAAGGTCAGAGCGAAGACCGCGCAGGCCGCCGACCGCAGCATGACCGCCGCGAAAGCCTCCGCGCCGGTCGACAGCGGCGACTACCAGCACGGCATCAAACGCGAGTCCCGCGAGAGCCGCTACCGCACCGTCGAGCGCGTCGTCGCCACCGACCCGAAATCACTCCTCATCGAAGCCAAGACCGGCAACCTCGCCCGATCCGTGAAAGCCGCCAAACGATGAGAGTCAACCCACCCACCCTCGACCTCTGGCTCACCAACCACGTCCGCGCGCTCGCCGCCGCTGAGGGCCACACGGTTGATGTGAGCAACAAGGAGCCCGAGACGCTGCAGGCCCCGCTCGCGCGGCCGCTCATCGTGCTCCGTACGGACTCGTCTACGCGGCTCGACTGGACCACGTTCGATTGCTCGATCGCGGCGTCCGTGCTCGCGGGAACCCGCAGGTACGACACCCACGCGATCGAGCTCGCGACGTGGCTCGCCGGGATCCTCTTCGACAACGCCCTGCCCGACGAGGCGGGCAGCCCGGTCGTCCGCGTCGACTGGGACGGCTGCAACGGCCCCTACGCCGTCACCGAGGACCACGACGTATCGCGGCAGTACCTCACCGCACAGTACGTCGCGGCCGGCTCCTGGTGAGCCACCCCACCACCCACACCTGAAGCCCCGCAGATCGCGGGGCTTCTGCTTTTTCGAAGGAGTACACCCATGGCTGCTGATGAGCAGGGATTCGACCTCGACGCCGTTGGCGTCCCGATTACCGGCATGGCGGCGTACGCGCCGCTGAGCCCGGAGAATGTGCTGACGCCCGCGCAGCTCGCCGCGAGCCCGCTGGAGCTTCCCGCAGGGTTCAAGAAGCTCGGTCTGTACAAGCAGGACGGCGGCCCTTCGCCCTCGCGCGAGTCCGGCGACGCGCTCGAGTTCTTCCAGATCGGCTACAAGAAGTCGGGCGACGGCACCCGAGCACTCACGATCGGTCTGGCTGAGAACAACCCGACCGTGCTCGCGCTCATCGAGGGTGTCGAGCCGGACGAGCACGGCGTCTACAAGGTGTCGTCGAACCTGCCCGACAACCGATTCATCTTGTTCTCCTCCATCCGCTACCGCGGCGGCCTCGAGGAGCGACAGATCGGTGTCGCGTCGATCACTGCGGTCGAGCCTGACCAGGCCGAGCGGGGCTCGGTGAAGGGCGCCAACGTCACCTTCACCTGGCAGGAGCACGAGCTCTTCGAGGGCTCCCCGTTCTGGCAGTGGGGCCCCGCGGTCCCCGGCGCACCGGTCGACCCGACCGGGGTCACCGCTGGCACCCCGGGAGCGTTCACCCCGACGGGCGCCGCGCTTCCGACCACGATCGCCGCGCTGCGCGCCCTCGGCCCGCTCGGCCAGACGACCGCGTGGACCACCGGCCAGTACGTCGAGTACGGCAACGGCATGAAGGCCCACTGGGACGGCACTGACTGGACCACCGGCGAGGCCGCGTAACCCCACCTGACCGCTGGCCGGGGCGCTATCGGGTCGCCCCGGCCAGCTTCACACCCGAACCCGACCCACCCGAAGGAGAGCCACCATGGCCGCACCCCGCACCACCAAGAGCAAGCCCACCCAGACCGAACCGGAGACAGCCGTCGAGTACGACTTCGACAGCTGGACGCCCGAAGCCGAGGAAGCCGCGCTGCGCGCCCTCAACGACGTGCAGTACATCATCGTCGGCCAGGACTTCGTCGGCCGCTTCTCCGACGGCGAGATCGTGAAGATCCCGCTGAGCCTGAGCCTCGCCGTCATCGACGAGCTGCAGGAGCAGTTCGACGAGCCCACCGACCAGTTCCGGCACCTCATCAAGACCTACGCCGGCGCCCAGCTCGCCGACGGCCTGGACGAGCGCAACCTGATCTCGGTGGCGATCATGACCGAGAAGTACTTCCGGGCCCTGCGCCGCGCGCAGACGCTCGCATTCCCGGAATCCTGAGCGTCGCCCAGTTCATCCGCGAGCACCACGCCGACGTCGCGCGCACCCTGCGCGAACGCTTCGGCGTGGGGCTCTCGGACCTGGGCGGCGCCGTCTCATGGGGTGAAACGAAGACGCTCCTCGAGGAGGCCGCGAGCGACCCCTCGACAGTGCTCGGAGCGGCGCTGGCGGGGTGGGCCTACCCGGCGACCACTCCCGAGCTGATCGGCCTGATCGCGCAGATCGGGAACCCGAGAGCGTCCAAGCGGCTGTTGCCATGGGCGCTCGAGAACCCGCGCCGCAAGAAGACGGTCGCCACCGCCGAAGAAGTCGCGGAGGCCACCGCAGCACTCGAGGACGGCATCGTGTTCTCGACCTAACCACCCGGGGGAGGTGCCATGTCGTCCGAGGTCGGCTCCGCCCACATCAGTATCTTCCCCGTCATGACCGGCTTCAAGAGCCGCGTGTCGAAGGACACGAAGCAGGCCGGCGCTGCCGGCGCGAAGTCGTTCGACGCCGGTTTCAAGGGCGCCGGCCAGAAGGCGGGGCGGTCGCTCGGCGCCGACCTGAAGTCGTCGCTGTCGACCTCGGCCGGCAACCTCGGCGCGGCGGAGCTGTCGAAGCTGAACCGCAACGTCTCCGCGGCGGCGGCCGCGCTCTCCCGTGCGCGGCTGAAGCAGCAGGACGAGGCCGGCAAGGTGCGCGTCGCCGAGGTGCGCCTGCAGGAGGCGATCGCGAAGTCGGGCGAGGGGTCGTCGCAGGCCGTCGCCGCCGAGGAGCGCCTCGCCACCGCGCGCCGCAACCACGCGGCCGCCGTCGATACCGTCTCCGCCGCGTCGAAGCGGCTCAAGACCGCGCAGGACGCCGTCAACGCCGCCAACCGCGCGGTGACCGCCTCCACGGTCAAGAGCGCGGGCGGACTGAAAGCACTCGTGCAGAATCTCCACGCCGGCTACTCGGATGCGCGCGCCGCGCAGTCCGCGTTCACGGGGGTCGCCGGGTCCATCGGCGGCATCGCGAAGGAGACCCTCGTTCTCGCCCGGAACACCACCCTCGGGCGGTGGGCCGCGACGGCCGCGCAGCAGACCTCCCTCGCGTTCACGTCGATGGCGACCATGGTCGGCGGCGGCCTCGCGAAGGCGTGGCAGGCGTCTTCGCGCTGGATCTCGGGTGTCGGCTCCTACGTGCGCTCCGCGTTCGCCCCGATGGGGCAGTACGCGGCCGCCGCCGGCACGCTCATGGCAGCCCCGTTCATGCGCCTCGGCGCCCGCGTGTCGAGCTGGCTGTCGCCGGTCACCACGCAGGTGTCGGGCCTCTTCTCGAAGATCGCGGCCGCGGGCGGCCCCGCCGCGCAGGGTCTGATCGCCCGCTTCCGCTCCGGGTTGGCCGGGATCGGTTCGGCGACCTCGTCGGCGCTGCAGTCGGTCGTCACCGCGGCTAGCAGCGTAGCCTCCCGCGCCGGCGCGGCGCTCGGCAACGGGCTCCGCAACACCGCGACCGCGGGCGTCACCGCCGCAGCTGCGGGAATCGGTGTCGCGCTCGGCAAGGGCTTCGGTCGCCTCACCGCGATCGACACCGCCCAGGCGAAGCTGCGCGGGCTCGGGAACGACGCCGGCACCGTGACCGCGATCATGGGCGACGCCATGGCGTCCGTGAAGGGCACGAGCTTCGGCCTCGGTGAGGCCGCGACCGTCGCCGCCTCGGCGGTGGCCGCGGGCATCCGGCCCGGGGAAGCCCTGCAGGGGCACCTGAAGCGGATCGCGAACAACGCCTCCGCAGCGGGCATGTCCATGGAAGAGATGGGCGGCATCTTCAACAAGGCCGCCACCCAGGCCAACGGCGTCCAGAACGACGTCATCTCCCAGCTCGCCGACCGCGGCATCCCGATCTACCAGGCCCTCGCGGACCAACTCGGGGTCACCTCGGGCGAGGTCTTCAAGATGGCCTCCGAAGGCAAGATCGACTTCGAGACCTTCTCGGCCGCCGCGGAGAAAGCCGCCGGCACCGTCGCCGCCGAGATGGGGACGACCGTGCCCGGCGCGTCGAAGAACTTCTTCGCCGCGATGGGCCGGATCGGCGCGAACGCGCTCGAGGGGATCTACGGCAAGATCGGCCCGCTGATCGCCGCCGCGACCTCCGCCCTAGGCCCCATCGAGGAACGAGCGAAGGCCTTCGGTGCAACTCTCACGACCGTGCTCGGGCCCGCGATGGACTGGGTTACGAACGCGCTGAACCAGATCGGTTCGGGTGCGGGCGGCGTGCTGTCCGTGTTCGACGGTCTCGGCAGCGTGATCGCCCCACTCGGGGCCGCGTTCGCCGCTCTGGGCGCCGGGGGGCTCGCCGGTGTGCTCGCACGGCTCGGCCCGCTGGGCGCGATGCTGCCCGGCCTCGGCGGGGCGCTCGCGGCTCTCGGGTCGCCGCTCGGCATCGTCGCGGCCGCACTGGCCGGCTTCGCGCTCTCGGGCGGGGACGCCGGCGCGGTCGTGTCGGCGCTGACGGGGATACTCGATCAGGTCGTCGCCGCGCTGGCCGGGATCGTCCAGCAGGTCGCCACCGTGGTCCCGCAGCTCGTCTCGTCGATCGTGGCGCAGGTCCCGCTGCTGCTGACCGCTGCTGCTGGCATCATCACCGCGCTCATCGACGGGCTCGTCGCCGCGATCCCGATGCTCGTGTCGGGTGCGGTGCAGCTGCTCGAGGGGATCGTTTCGGCGATCACCGCGAACCTGCCGATGATCATCGACGGCGCGATCCAGCTCGTGACGGCGCTGCTGCAGGGCATCATCACTGCGCTGCCGCTCATCGTGCAGGGCGCGCTGCAGCTCGTCTCCGGGCTGCTCTCGGCGATCGTCGCCGCCCTGCCGATGATCATCGAGGGCGGCGTGCAGCTGCTGATGGCCCTCGTGATGGGCCTGGTCGACGCCCTCCCGCAACTGCTGCAGGCCGCGCTCGATCTCGTGATGGGCCTGCTCGGCGCGATCATCGACAACCTGCCGATGATCATCGAGGCCGGCATTCAGCTGCTGATGTCGCTGATCGAGGGGCTGATCGGCGCGCTGCCGCAGCTGATCACCGCCGCGATCGACCTCGTGCTGCGCCTGGTCGCCGGACTGCTAAAGATGCTGCCGGAGCTGATCCGAGCCGGCATCGAGCTGGTCGTCGCGCTGATCGAGGGGCTGATCGGCGCGCTGCCGCAGCTGATCACCGCCGCGATCGACCTCGTGCTGCGCCTGGTCGCCGGACTGCTAAAGATGCTGCCGGAGCTGATCCGAGCCGGCATCGAGCTGGTCGTCGCGCTGATCAAGGGACTCGTCGAGGCGATCCCGCAGATCCTGCAGATGATGCCTCAGATCATCTCCGCGATCTGGGGCGGCCTGATGGGCGTGAACTGGCTCGACCTCGGCGTGCAGATCGTGATGGGCATCATCAACGGGCTCGGATCGATGGTCGGCGCCGTGGTCGACGCGATCGTCGACCTCGCCTCGAGCGCCTTCGACGGGTTCAAGGACTTCTTCGGGATCCGCTCGCCGGCGAGGAAGATGATCCAGCCCGGCCGCGACATCGTGCGCGGTGCGGTCGTCGGCGTCGACCAGCAGTCCGACAGCCTCGGCGACTCCCTCGTGGAGATGGCCCAGAGCGCGGCGAAGCGCGCGCAGGACGCGATGGAGACCGTCTCGGCCACCGTCGCCCTCTCCGCGGCTCCCGGCAGCGAGAGCGCGGGCGCCACGGGCGGCCCAGGCGGCGGGCAGGCACAGCTCACGCAGGTGTTCCAAACCGCCGGCCTCGACGAGGCCGCGCTCGCCCGGAAGGCACGCCGCGAAGCGGTGGCCGTTCTCGCTGCGGAAGGGGTGTGAGATGGCGCTGATCGAGTTCGTCGACCCCGTGCTCGGCACGGTGCAGATGCCCGATCATGCCGATCGCGGCTGGGGGTTCAAGTCGCTCGAGGGGTGGTTCGATCTCTCGAGCGACAAGACCGAGCGGCGCGAGCGGCCGACCGCGCACGGATCATTCCGTGCGCGGCGGTCGCTCCGCTCGAGCCTCGGCATCACCGTCGAGGCCCACTTCCTCGCCACGAGCCCCGCCGAGCTCGTGGCCGAGCAGGACCGGATCGGCGCGCTCGGCGCCGACGCCCCGATCCTGATGCTCGTCACTGACCACGTGCGCACCACCGAGCGCGAGGTGCGCGTCATCGACGTCGACGTGCCCTCCTACCGTGGCCGCAAGCACAACCTGATCACCATCGAGCTCTCCGCTGACGATCCACGCCGGTACTCGGTCGGTGATGAGTGGGTGTCGGCAAGGCTGCGGGAGGACGCCTCTGGGGGTCTGACGTGGCCGGCGCGGTGGCCGCTCGTGTGGGGGACCGGGAGCGGCTCGGATGGGCGGCTCACCCTCACGAACCACGGCCAGAAGGCCAGCGCGCCGAGCTACCGGCTCTATGGAGGGTTCTCGGCGGCGGAGATGGTGCGGATCGACACGCAGCAGCGCGTCGGGATCGACCTGATCGTGCCCTACGGCAGCTATGTGGAGATCGACTTTCGGACGCGGCGGGCGATGCTCGACGGCCAGTCGGACGTGTCGCGGTATCTCACGTGGCGGCAGTGGTGGACGGTCGAGGCCGGCGAGCAGGTGACGGTGCAGGCCGAGTACGACGCCCCCGGGGTGGGGGCCTACTACGCGGGACGAGTGAGGAGCGCATGGTGAGCAGCAGAGCATTCATCGTCGAGACGACGACCGGGCACGTGGTCGACGAGGTCGACCCGACCTACGAGTGGGATGCGGCACTGAACCGGCCCGAGACGATTCGCTACACGGCGTCGATCGAGGATCCTGACGAGTACGAGCGCGACTGGCGCAACCTAGCGACGCCGTGGAAGCACTCGCTCGTCGTCGAGGAGGAGGGGCGGCTGATGGGCGGCCCGATCGTGCCGCACCAGTACGAGCCGGGCCAGGATCTCGCGTTCACTGCGCGCGGGATGCGGCACATGATGCTGCAGCGGCGCGTGCTGCCCCCGATCGCGTACGCGCAGGGCACCGTCGTGCTCCCCACGGGGAGCCGGACCCTTCCTGCGACACGAACCTGTCGGGACTTGATCTCGGGTCGATCGGGCGCGAGCTCGTCGCGCAGGCCATGCTCGCCCCGGGCGGGCAGCTCCCGATCACGCTGCAGGCCCCGCGCGGCGGCACCCGCGACCGCAACTACTCGGGTGCCGAGATGAAGAAAATCGACGAGGCACTCACCCAGCTCTCGGACGTGATCGGCGGCCCAGACTTCGATTTCAGGCCCCGCTGGGACGGCCCGAATCGGGTCGTCTGGGACATGGTGAGCGGCACAGAGGCGCAGCCTCGTCTCGCCTCCCCGATCGAGCACGTGTGGGAGGTGTCGGCGGAGTGGTCGCCGATGTCGGATGTGACCGTCGAGATCGACCCGAGCACGATGGGTTCCGCGTCGTGGGCGCTCGCCGGCCGAGGCGATGACCTCGTGCTCTGCGGGTACGCCTGGGATCCCTACCTCGTGCAGGCCGGCTTCCCGCTGATGGACATCGTCGATACCTCGCACACGACCGTCACCCGGCAGGACACGATCGACGGGTACGCGCGCGCCGGCATCCTGAAGGCCGCGAAGCTTCCCGAGTTCTGGGACTTCTCGGTGCAGAAGTCGGTGTCGCCCCGGCTCGACGAGTACCGGGTGGGTGACTACTGCGTGCTCAACGTCGACCGGGGCAGGTACCTGCCCGGGGAGCCGGTGCGGCGGCGGATCCTCACCCTCGCGGGCGAGGCCGGGTCGGAGTGGGTGAAGATCACCACGGGCATGGACTACAGCGATGGCTGACCCGATGCCGCAGCCCGACACCGAGCAGGGCATCCTCGCCCGCATGCTCGGCGAGGTCGACCGCCGGCTGCGCGAGCTCGAGGCCCCGTCCGGCACGCAGCGCAACCTCGTGCTGCGCGATCTCACCGAGACGGTCGAGATGCTGCGCGCGGTCGCCGATGTCCGGTACGCGGAGTTCACCGACCAGAAGCAGCTGTCGCAGGGATCCTGGGCGGCCGGGATGCCGGCCGTGCAGGTGACGTCGCCGACGGGCCGCATCGAGATCACCTTCGGCGGGTCGGTGAACAACGGAGACGGCTACTTCTGCTACACGATCACCGGGCAGAACGCGGGCGTGATCGTCACCCGGGACAGCGTGCGCGAGAACCCGGCCCGCCGCGTCGGCGTCTCCGGCGGCGCGACCTTCCAACCCACCGGCTACAAGACCGTGATCTTGCAGGTGCCCATCGGGGAGCCGGTCACGGTGCGGCTCGAGGTGCTCGCGGTCAACGCCTACCCCAACCTGTACGTCTTCGGCGGCTCGGTCTCTGCCCGGGTCGCCCCCTAACGAGCTCACGAAGGAGCCCCAGATGACCCTCAGACAGAGCTTCCCGACCGACAGCACCGCCGGCCAGTCCGTCACCGACACCCGCCTCACGAACGCGGCCCTCGTCGTCCGTGACGCGGCCGGCGTGCCGCGCCCGGGCGTGGTCTTCGATTCCCCCGCGCGCATTGTGAGCCCGACGGCGTCGATGGCGTACCTCGTGCGGGATCTGCGCGCGGTCACGATGCGCACCCCGGGCGGGGTCGAGTTCGTCGCGAATGACGGCGCGGTCACGGTGCCGACCACGGCCGCGCCGGCCTCGAACTCGCGCATCGACATCGTCTACATGCGAGCCCGGTTCACCGCGAACGCCGACGGATCCTCCACGCCCGAGTTCGGCGTGCGCCAGGGCACCCCGGCCGTGAACCCTGTCGACCCCTCACTGCCTGTCGGCGCGCTCGAACTCGCCCGGTTCGTGGTCCCCGCGGGCGTCACCTCGACGCAGGCCGCCGGCGTCGCGGGCGTCGACATCGCCCCGTTCACCTGCGCCGCCGGCGGCACGCTCGTCGTGCGCACCGCGGCCGAGCTCGACACCTGGGCGCCCGCCGATGGGCCCGAAGCATTCTGCCTTGCCGACAAGGCCACGTACATCAGGATCGGAGGCACGTGGCGGAAGGACGGCGCATCGGGTGTGATCCCGGCCCCGACGACCGCATGGACCGACCTCGGGGCGGGCCTCTTCGGGCGCTCGTTCAACCTCACGATCCCGGTGCAGATCGACCCCGCGCGGGAGTTCCTGCAGATCGAGGCGACCGAGACCGGCTCCGGCTTCGCGTTCTTCTCGGTGGCATCGGTCACGCCCGGCACCGGGAACACCACGGTAGCCTGCCGCGTCATGCAGTTCGGCAACGCGGCCCGCCCCGTGACCGTCGGATGGCGCGTCACCGCGATCCGCTCCTGACCTGCGACAGAAAGGAGCCATCGTGCTCACCGAAGCAGATCTCGCCGCCTACGTGCAGCGCGTCCGCTACCAGTGGATCGACGTCGACAAGGTGTTCGGCGCGCAGTGCTGGGACCAGTGGTCGCACTACGCGACGAACTTCCTCGGCGTTCCGTCGTGGCCGACATACACGAACGCCGGCGGCACCGGCCCGCACGCGGGCTGGGCCTGCAACGTCTGGCACCACTTCGACCGCTCCGGCCTCGGGCAGTGGTTCGAGAAGATCCCCGCCGGCCAACCCTTCCGCCCGGGCGACGTCGTGATCTGGGAGCTCGGGTCGGTCTGGTACCCGCTCTCGCACATCGCGACCCTGCTCGAGGTGCTCGCGAACGGGATGCTGCGCTGCCTCACCCAGAACCCGGGCGCGGTGCAGATCGCGGATCTCATCCCGCGGGGTGTGCTCGGCGCGCTCCGCCCGAAGGCGCTCACCGTGGGCGCCTTCCACACCTCCAAGACGCCGGCGCTCGCCGCGTCGCAGAAGGCCGCGGCGCTCGCGCGTGCGCGACGACGAAAGGACGACCCCATGCATCTCATTGTTCTGACCACTGGCGCCCGGCAGGACGGCTCTCCCGCATACGCGATCTACCGCCCCGGCGTGAAGGGCTCCTGGGAGGAGTACGACAAGAACGGCGCCCGCAAGCAGTACGCGAACGCACTCGCGAGCCAGTTCGGACAGCCGATGGAAGTCACCGTGGAGCGCTGGCTCGAGCTCAAGGAGAAGTACGCGTGAGCCCGATCGCGACCGCGCTCGCCGCAGCTGGGTTCGCGCTGCTCGTGCTCGCGGCGCTCACTGCGACCGTGTGGGCGCGCGAGCACGGCGCACAGCCTGCCCGCGCCGTGGCGGGGTGGGTGCGGGCGCGCTGGCTGCGCCTCGTCCCCGAACCTCGCTACGCGTCCACGGTGTACGCCTGCGCTTACGCCCTGTTCGTCGCGACGGGGGTGGTGACGCTCGCGTGGCCGCCGCAATCGCTCGAGGGCGTGTTCGGGGCCGGCGGCATGACCGTCGTTGGCCTGATGTTCCTCGTCGGTGGTGCGCTCGGCATGCTCGCGGGCTGGCGGGAATGGTGGGAGCTCGAGCGGTGGGCGATCGTCGCGATGGTCGCCGGTCTCGCCGCGTACGCGTACATCGTGATCGTGCTCCACTTCCAGTCCACCGGGTCGCGACTCACCCAGGCCGGTGTGATCCTCATCGCCTCCTGCGTGCTCGCGCTCCGTCTCGGGATGATCTGGCGGTACCCGTTCAAGCCGAGGGGGTAGCCGGTGGGAATCATCGACAGCCCCGACAAGCTCTGGTACACCCTCGCGGGCGCCCTCCTCGTGTGGCTCGGCCGCATCCTCGCCAACCGCATCCAACAGTCCACCGAGCAGCGCCGCCAGCAAGTCGACGCGCACGCCGCGGCGCTCACTGAGAACCGCAAACTCAAGGAGAGCCTGCACGCGCACCGCGTCGAGATGCTCAAGACCGGCACCTGGACCCAAGACACCCTGCCCCCCTTCATGAAGGAGTAACCCCATGACCACCCAGACCAAGACCGATCGCAAGAACCAGGACCGGCGCACGATCATGGCCGCCCTGATCGCCGTGCTCGTCGCCCGCCTCGTCGCACAGATCCCCGCGCTGGCCGCCGCGCTCGCGTGGGTCGACGGCGTGATCGCGGAGGCCGGCATCGTGTCGGTGCCGGCACTCGCGCTGCTGCAGGCGCTCGTGATCGCGCTCGTGATCCTCGCTTACCAGAGGCTCGCGCAGTGGCTCGGCGATCGCTGGCCGGCCGTTGAACGCATCATGCTCGGATCCGACGCCCGCCCTCACTACGTGCCCCGCTACGCCGCCGACTGACCCCACCGACGCAATGTGCCCCCACTCTCCTCCGGGAGGGTGGGGGCATCTTCTGCGTATGAAGCTACTACCTAAATTGCTCGGCGTCTTGATCTGCTGGAAAAAGTATGAGGGGGCCAGCAATGGCTAGCAGCTCTGCGAGAGAACTGGTGATGTACGAATTCTGCAACTTCTCGAATTGCGCAGGCTTGATCCCATTGCGATTCTCACTCTCGATGAGCACGATCCCCACCGGCTCACGGTTGTACTCGAGACGAACCGCCGCGATGGAGTGTGACTTCATCTTCAGGCCTGCGGCCTCTTCCGGAGTGAATCCAAAACGGGCCACCCAGTCCTCCCAGGTTTCGGAGTTGCCTGCGCGTACAGAAGCATTGCCTCCAGTCCAGACGGTGCCGATGACCCCTTGGGTTTCTGGGTAGCTCGATCGGCCGCCCGACTGGAAGTGGGGATTCTTGGCGACCCGGGCGAGGATCCGAAACTCGCTCACGTGGTGGCAGTACACGGAAAGGCGCTGATGTGACTCGGTGAGTTCGAGGTAAGCGCTTAGGTTGTGAGCCAGCGGCTGAATCGCATCGCGCAAGGCCTGGATGCTGGCATCGGCGCGTTCGACAGCGTCGTCCCTCTCGTTCCGAATCGAATGGAGGGACTCGGTTAACTTGCCGCGGAACACGGCGGCAACCAGGGCAAGCGCTACGCCAATGCCGATCCAAATTATGGGGCCGAGAAACACTCCTGGTACCGAGGCAATTGCCGTGGCGAAGATTGAGACGGCTGAGAGGAACTCGGTGCCATAGCGACGAAGCTTATCTTCTACCCAAGCACCAGCCGATTCACCGGGAGTGCTAGGTCGGCCGGGCGTCATGCATAAACCGACTGCAGCCGGACAGACTCCTCGCTGACCTGAGTATCCTCGCGGCTGTTCTTCTCCTCGTTGCGGAACCGAGTGATCGCCTGGTCCAGGATCTCAGTCGCCATATCGTCAGCGTATTCCGCGCGTACGCCGTCAGTGAAGAGGATGCCAACGACGATCTCTAGGGGGCGGTCGCCGAGAACTACTCGGTGTGCGGCAACACCGGCGTACTGAGCATCGCTCAACACCGCGCGCATGGCATTCCTGAAGCGCTCGATAACCTGATCGATCGAGTCGCCTGCATCCAGGATGACACCCAACGTGGTCTGCAATTCGTATTTCATCGCATCCTCCGTAGTCTTACCCCACAGTACCTCAAAGTGTCGAGTGAAACGTGGACCAATATTCTCGACGATTCATACAGCGGAAATGGTGGCTGTATATCCCTAGGGCCCTTTCTCTGCAGTCATACCGAGGTCGTCATCGCACGCGAGATCTCCTCGCTCGTGAGCTTCACCCGCGCCACGAGCTCGGCATCACCAGCGCGTTCGGGGTCGAGCCATTCGTCGTGCTCGTCGCGCGGGAGCACGAGCGGCATCCGCGGCCAGTAGTCGGCCGCCTCGCTCCCCGCCGGCGCGTCGCGGGTGACCATCGAGTACGTGGTGAGTTCGCCGTCGTCGGTGGTGACGGTGGAGGTGACCGCGGCGATCCCGAACTGCTCGCCCTCAGGCAACGCGAAGCGCCCCTTCTTCTCGACGTACCAGCTCGCCGGCAGCAGCGCGCGGCGCTGGAACGGACGCTTCCACGAGCGCAACAGCCGGTCGTCGCGAGAGTTGAACGCGGAGAACTTCACCGGCCCGCTGCCGTCGAGCCAGAGCCACCACCACGCGAACACGAGCTCACGATCACCACCTCCGGCTCTGATGATGGGGTTCAGGTTGCGGGCCTTCGATCCCGTGATCGCGGCCCTGCCGTCGCGGCCCTGTGCCCACTCCGCGATCGCACGCTCGGACTCGCGCTGGTCGAGCGGGCGGAGGGGGTCACGCGGCTCTTCGCCAGGGTGGAGGTAGCCGCCGAGCCCGTACGAGTTGCACATGCGCTCAGGCTACGCCGCCGCGCCGGCCGAAGATACCCCCTGCCCTACGAGGGCGAGGGGCTACTCCGAGCGCGACTCCTGATCGACGGCAGCGCTCGCCGCCGCGATGATGCGGCTTACCTGCATGCGGGAGAGGCGCACGGCGGCGGCGATCGCGGTCTGGGGGATCTTGGCGGCGTGGGCGTCGAGGATCGCGGCGTCGCGGGCGGCGTGGGCCTGCTCGAGGCGGTCGGCGGCGGCTGTGAGGGCGCGGGCGTGGTTGGTCATCGTCGGCCTCGGATCGCGTAGATGAGCGCGGCCACAGCAATCACCGCGGCGGCGATGGAGATGATGAGGGTGAGGGTGAGGGTGAGGGTCTGCATGAGGGGCTCCTGGTGGACGTAGGATGGAGGGGTAGGGCCCCGAGTATCTAACGGCTACTCGGGGCCCTTCTCTGTCAGTCGCGGTTGCGCCGGTTGCGCTTCGCGGTCTGCCAGAGGATGAGGGCGGTGATGAGGTTGACCAGTGCGGTGAAGAACCCGATGATCTCCATGTTTCCCTCCCTCTCTGTCGGGGTATCTCCCCGACGTCTCTAGTGTAACATCATGTGGCACAATTGTGCAACATGATGTTACGCGGCGGGGGTCGATCCGATCACGACAGGCTGCGCCCCTCGACGGGTTTGTGTCGCTGATCCCAGGATCGCCACGTCACCGCGGCAGCCATCTGCACGCTCGGGAAGTACCCGACGAGGGCGCGTACGTCGGGATCCTCGTCGCCGGTCACCGAGCGCCAGAGCAGCGCGGACGGGCGCCCGATTCGCACCCGGCGGATGATCGCGACCCGGATCGCCCCGTCGTACATCCACGCCTCTTCATCGCTGACGCGCGTCAGCGTCATCATCGGGCTCCACGGCATTCCTCCCATGCGGGCGAGAGTAGCCGCGACCCCCGACATCAGACCCGACGCACGCTGAGCATCTGCCACCCCGCGGGCGCCGCGGCCCGCAGCTCGGCGTAGCTCGATCCCTCGACCTCTCGCGTTGCGTCGCGCCGCGCGTAGGTGCCGAGCGCGGTGATGGCGGTCTCGCCCTTCTTCATGGTGACCGGGGCCTGCACGAGCACGAACCCTTCTGGGCGGTTCTTCTCGAGCTGCTCCTGCACCTCGGGGAGCCCTTCTCCCTTCACCTCGATGGCGACCGATTCGACCTGGCGGATTGTGGTGAGCAACATGATCCGAGACTACCGCGCGCGTGGGGCAAACGTGGGGCAGAGGGGGACTGTAATAGGCGGTAGTGCGCTGCCCCACGCGGTGACCCTGGACCCCCGAGATTGGCGTGTTGATGCGGGTCCAGGCGGTGCGCGGTGGTGCACCGCACTGCACTGTAATCGACGGTGATGGGCCTGATAGCGTTCGATGTGGGTGGGTCTGGGTGCGTGGGCCTCCCCCGGCGACGGATCGGAGGCGGGGTCAGTGCCTGCCGATGGCGTCGAAGCGGGTGCGGGGCGGGGTGTCGCGGCCGAAGCGCCCCGGGCGCCAGCGCCGCTGGAACTCGGGATCCCCCGCTCCTCCCTCGATGAGATCGGCGAGGTACTCGCCCATGAAGGCAGCATATTTGAAGCCCTCGCCGGAGTCGCCGCACGCGAGCACAACCCGCGGGTGGGTGCGGCCGACGATGAAGTCGCCGTCGCCGGAGTCGGTCCACGTGCACACCTGCGTCGCGAGCACGCGGGGCGGCACGGCAGTGAGGTCGCGTTCGACGCGGGCGCGGATCTGCTCGGTGCGGCGGGGGTGCTCGGCTCGGTCGAGGTCGTCGCCGAGCGTGCCGCCCGCGAGGGGGCGGAGCGGCTGGTCGAGCCCCACCTTGTAGCCAGCCGCTCCGTTCGGCATGGCGTAGACGCCGGGCGCGTCGCCGGTGGGGCAGTCGATGAGGCCGGGCAGATCCGGCGCCGGCGGCGAGGCGGCGGGATCGCCGATGGTGACCACCTGCTCGATGTAGGGCGTGAGCGGCAGTGCGAGATCGAGCCCGGGCAGCAGTTCGGCGGTGCCCGGCCCGGCCGCGACGAGCACCTGGTCGGCTTCGAGGGCGTCGCCGTCGGCGAGTGCGACCCGCACCGATCGGACTCCGGGCTCGATCCCCGTCGCGCGCGTGCTCGGGCGGTACCGACCGCCCGTCGCAGTGAAAGCGGCGAGGGCCTCCCGCAGCAGGCGATCGGCGAGCACGACGCCGGCCTGCTCCACGAACAGCGCGTCACGGCCGTCGGGCCGCAGCCCCGCGAATCGCTCCGCCACCCGGTCGGCGGCGACGCGCTCGACGGGCTGGCCGATCGAGGCGAGCGCTTGGGCCACGTCGGGCAGGGATGAGTGGTCTCGCCACAGCAGTCCCGTGCGGCGGAAGACCGGTGTGCCGAGGCGCTCGCTCAGCCGCTCCATCGCCCCGAGCGTGCCGAGCATGGCCCGCGCGCGCCACACCCGGGTGTCGGCGAGCCGCCAGAGGCGGGTGCTGCCGCCGCTCGACGCGTAGGGTCCGCCCGCGTCGAAGCGCTCGATCAGGGTGACGCGCCAGCCGCGATCCTGCAGCTGCAGCGCGGTGGGCAGGCCCCAGGCGCCTGCGCCGATGACGATCGCGGTGTCGCTCATGGTGCGGTTCCTCTCGGCCCGGGCGGGCTGCTCGCTCGGCGAGACCGACTCGGAGGGGCCCCGGATCCGCGGATCCCGCCGCCCCTCCGAGCGAGCGCCCCGAGGCCGGGTCAGTCGTCGATGGTGGTGAAGTGCTTGCGCAGCGGCTCGTGCACCCGCCAGACGCCCTCCACCCGGAGGGCATCACCATCACGTCGCCGGGCCCGAACTGCTCGGGCTGCTGCCCCTCGACCTCGATCGTGACGCGGCCGGCGAGGATGGTGCAGATCTCGGTGTAGCCGTTGCGTTCGGCGGTGAAGTCTCCGGGGGTGCACTCCCACAGGCCGGTGTCGATGCGGCCGTTCGACCAGGTGGTCGTCGCGGCTTCGGTGAGGCCGTCGGTGAGGGCGGTCGGCTTGGGGGCGTGGGCGCCGAGGTCGGCGGCGGCCGTGTCGTGGGCCGAGTGGGTGACGATGGTGTCGCTCATGGGGTCTTCCTGGTGTCTCGGGGTGGGGTGGCGGCGCGGATCAGTGGCGGCCGGTGATGACGTCGGCGATGTGCGCGATCGGTGAGGTCTTCGCGCGGCCGGCGAGCTCGCTGCGGTCGGCGACGCCGTAGGCGGCGTAGAGACCCTTCGTGGCGAGCCAGCGCAGCGGCTCGGGCTCCCACTTGCGCACGCGGTGGTTCACCCACGGCAGCGAGGCGATCTCGGTGTCGTCGCCGAGGATGAGGTCGGCGATCGTGCGCCCCGCCAGATTGGTCGAGGTGACGCCCGTGCCGACGTAGCCGCCGCCCCACGCGATGCCGGTCTCGCGGTCGAGACCCACGGTCGCGGCCCAGTCGCGGGGCACGCCCAGCACCCCCGACCACACGTGGTCGATGCCGGCGCCCCGGGTGGCCGGGAAGAAGCGGTGCAGGATCTCGCTCAGCGTGTCGACCGTGACGGGCGGGGTCTGACCGTCGGTGTCGGTCTTCGATCCGAACTTGTAGGGCACGCCGCGCCCGCCGATCGCGATGCGATCGTCGGCGGTGCGCTGCGCGTACATGTAGACGTGCGCGAAATCGCCGAGCACCTCGCCCCGGTTCCAGTTCAGCTCGTCCCACACCTCGGGGGCGAGCGGCTCGGTCGCGATCAGCGACGAGTTCATCGGCAACCAGAGCCGGTGCAGGCCCTTGAGGTTCGCGGTGAACCCCTCGGTGGCGCGCACCACGAACTCGGCCGACACCGTGCCGTGGGTGGTGCGCACGCGGTGCGGCTCGATCTCGACGACGCGGGTGCGCTCGTAGATCTCGACGCCGAGGCGCTCGACGGCGTCGGCGAGACCCGCGGCGAGCTTGGCGGGCTGGATGCGCGCGGCGTGCGGATGCCAGACCGCGGCCCTCGTGTGCGCGACGTTGATCTTCGCCTTCGCCTCGTCGGCCTCGAGCAGTTCGAGGTCGGTGTGCTTCCACGTCTGCTCCGCGGCGGCGAAGGAGCGGATGCGCGCCTCCTGCGCGGGCGTGTACGCGACGTTGAACTCGCCGCCCTTCACGATGCCGGCTTCGATGCCCTCGACCGCCGCCACGCGGATGACCTCGTCGACCGTCTCGTTCATGGCTCGCTGCAGGCGCTCGGCCGCATCCCTGCCGTGGGTGCGCACGTACTGCTCGCGACCGCCCGTGATCGCGTTCGTGAGCCAGCCGCCGTTGCGACCCGATGCCCCGTAGCCGACGTGCCGCTGCTCGAGGATCACGACCCGCAGCTCGGGTCGGGCCTGCTTCAGGTAGTACGCGGTCCAGAGGCCGGTGTAGCCGGCCCCCACGATCGCGACGTCGGCGGTGAGGTTCCCGGGCAGCTCGGGCCGCTGTTTCGGAGCGCCGATCTGCTGCCACCAGTGGGACACGTTGCCGTTGATCATTCGGGGTTCCTTCGTTGTCGGGTGATACGGGTCTCGGCGGGCGTCGGCGCGTGCGGGGCCTCGTCCGGAGTGGGTGGGCTGTTGATCCAGAGGATCGCTGCGGGGGCGCTCGATTCGTTGACGACCCGGTGCGGCACCGAGCTCAGGAACTCGATCGAGTCGTCGGTGTCGAGGTCGTAGCGGGCGCCGTCGAGTTCGAGCACCACGCGCCCCTCGGTGACCACGACGATCTCCTGCGAGTGGCCGTGGGTGTAGGCGTCGGCCCCGGTCGAGCCGCCCGGCTGGAAGCGGCCGGCGTAGATCTCGAGGTTGCGCAGCGGCGGCAGGGCGACCACGTGCTTCTCGGCACCGGCGAGCGGCAGGGTGGGTCGATCGGCCGCGCGCAGCACACCACGAGTGTGGGCGGAGGAGTCGTCGAGCAGCTGGGCCGGCGCGACGCCAAGCGCGGCGGCGACCTTGCGCAGCGACGCGACGCTCGCGTTCGTGCGCCCGTTCTCGAGCTGGCTGAGGAAGCTGGAGCTGACGCCGGCGGCGGCGGCGAGCGCTCGCAGGCTCATGCCTCGCAGCCGGCGGAACGACGCGACGCGACGGCCGAGGTCGCCCTCCCCCGGGGTGTCGCGCGGTGCCGCGCCCATGGCTCCTCCTCGATGCCGCGGCCGGAGCCGCACGCTCACTGAACAGTGTGTTCAGTATTCTTTTCACAACGTACAACCGTGCCGGCTCCGGCGCAAGGGGGCAGGCGCCTCCGTCGCCGAAGCCGGCAGGCCGCTACTCCCCCGCCGCAGGACCGCCGGGCAGAGCCGTCAACCCGCGGATCTCGGCGAAGAGGTCGTCGAGCCCGAGCGTCTGATCGGGCACGTACGCGAGCGGATCGGGTGTCGCGTCGAGGCCCAGCAGACCCTCGACCGTGGCGAGCAGGCAGTACGGCGCGTACGACGGGTTGTACCCGCCCTCCTGCACCAGGATCGCCCGGCCGTCGGTGTGGCGGTCGGCCAGCTCGCGCACCCGTCCGCCGATGCCGTGGAAGCCCGGCATCGACACGTTGTGGCGGCCGTTGGGGTCGTACGCGCTGGCGTCCTGCCCGCTCGCGCAGACGATCATGCCCGGCCTGAAGCGCTCGGCGAGGGGAGCGATCACCTCGTCGAACGCGCGCAGATACCCGGCGTTGCCCGCTCCGAGCGGCAGCGGCACGTTCTGGTTGAACCCCTCGCCCGCTCCGGCTCCGCGCTCCTCGAGGCGGCCCGTCTGCGGATGGCTCGCGCCCCAGGCGCCGTGATCCATGTGCAGGCTCACGGTGAGCACGTCGTCGCGCTCGTAGAAGATGTCCTGCGTGCCGTTGCCGTGGTGCACGTCCCAGTCGATCACGAGCACGCGCTCCACCCCGGCCCGGCGGGCCGCGTCGGCCGCGAGCGCGGCGCCGTTGAAGAAGCAGTACCCGTCCGCCTGCGCGCGCTGGGCGTGGTGCCCCGGCGGCCGCGTCAGCGCGTACGCGAGGGGCGCCGCGCCCGAGAGCACCGTCTCGGCAGCGGCGAGCGCGGTGCCGGCTGCGGCGAGCAACGGCTCGTACGAGCCGGATGCCAGGCGGGTCGTGCCCGTCACCCAGCCCCCGCCCCGCTCGGCGGCCCGCCGGATCTCGGCGACGTAGTCCGCCTCGTGCACCCGCGCCAGTTCCTCCTCGGAGGCGAGCCGGCCGGGTGCGAAGCGGATCGCGTCGGCCGCCGGGCCGCGGCCCAGCACGTCGTGCATCCGCTCGATGCGCAGCCGGCCCTCGGTGTGCGGCTCGTTCGCCGCGAACCAGGGGCTGGGGGCCGTCTCGTGCAGCGCGCTGCCCGTGTCGTGGTCCAGCACCCGCGCGTCGAAGTGCACGGCCAGGGGGTCCCGTCGTGTCATGCGCGCACCCCCTCCGATGTCGTCGCTCCCATGGTCACTCCTGCGCCGGGGTCATGTTGTAGACGAAGAAGGCCGGCTCGTCGCCCACGTTCTCGAGGTGGTAGGTCCATCCCGGGGCGAGGTACACGGTGTCGTCGGGGCCGAGGTCGAACACGCCCTCGTCCCAGGTGAGCCGCAGGCGCCCGCGGATGATGTAGTACGTCTCGTCGACGGGGCCGTACCAGTGGTCGGCCTCGGCGGGGTCGAAGCTCTCCCGGCTCGACCAGCGGTTCGTCTGCTCGCCGGGATCCATCCAGCAGACGCCCTGCGTGAGCTCGCTCTGGTGCTCGGCGCGCGTGATGATGCGGTTGATCCGCACCTTCGTGGGTGCGGATCCCGCGTCGACCGGGGTCAGCTCTGCGAGCTTGACGTGGACTGGGCGAGGGTTGCGGTCCATGGATTCCTCGTTTCTGTTGCTTCGTCGCGTGTGGGGAAGACGGTGGTGCGGTCGGCCGACCAGCCGAGTCGCACCTCGGCGCCCACGGCGGGGGTGGGCGACTCGACGCCGGAGCGCACGATCAGCGTGCCCGCGCCGGTGGTGATCTCGAGCCGGCTCTGCGCCCCGAGGTAGGTGAGATCGGTGACAATGCCGGTCAGCTCGCACTCGTCGGCGGGCGCACCGGCGGGGAGCACCCGCACGCGCTCGGGCCTCACGATCGCCACGGCCGGGCCGTCGGGGAGGTCGCCCGCGGCGAGCCGGATGCCCGCGGCGCCCACGAACTCGCCGCCGACCACCTCGCCCGCGACCGCGTTCGACTCGCCGATGAAGCGCGCGACGAAGAGCGTCGCGGGGTGCTCGTAGAGTTCCTCCGGGGTGCCGACCTGCTCGATCCGTCCCTCGTTGAACACCGCGATCCGGTCGGAGAGGGTCAGCGCCTCCTCCTGATCGTGAGTCACGAACACGACGGTGATCCCGAGTTCGCGATGCAGGCGGCGCAGCTCGAGCTGGAGCCGCTCGCGCAGGGCCCGGTCGAGCGCGCCGAACGGCTCGTCCATGAGCAGCAGGCGGGGTTCGAAGACGAGGGCGCGCGCGAGCGCGACGCGCTGCTGCTGGCCGCCGCTCAGCTGCCCCGGCTTCGCCTGGGCCCGCGTGTGCAGTTCGACGAGCTCGAGTGCGGCGAGCGCGCGCTCCGTGCGCTCGGCCTTCGGCACGCCGCGCTGCCGCAGCGGGAACTCCACGTTCTCCCGCACGGTGAGGTGCGGGAAGAGCGAGTAGTTCTGGAACACCATGCCGAGGCCCCGTTTGTGGGGCGGCACCGACGTGATCTCGGCGCCGTCGCACACGACGCTGCCTGCGCTCGGGGTGGTGAAGCCCGCGACCATCGAGAGGGTCGTCGTCTTGCCCGAACCGCTCGGGCCGAGCAGCGTCAGGAACTCCCCGGATGCGACGTCGAGATCGACGTCCTGTACGGCGGCGGCGCCTCCGTAGCGCTTGACGAGGCCGCTGAGCCGGAGCTCGGCGCCAGCGGTGGCGGTCACAGTCATTCGACGTCTCCTAGTCGTTTCGCGGCACGCCGTTCTCGGACGACCTGCACGAGGCGGGGGATGAGGATGATGAGGGTGGAGAGCACGAGCAGCAGCGTGGAGGCCGCCGCGATGCTCGGATCGGTCTCGACGGTCACCGAGCTGTACATCTGCACCGGCAGCGTGCGCACCGTCGGCGACTGCAGGAAGTACGCGACGACGACCTCGTCGAGGCTCGTCACGAAGGCGAAGATGAAGCCGGTGACGATGCCGGGCAGCAGGATCGGCAGCTGCACCTGGGTGAAGCGGGCGACGGGCCCGGCGCCCAGCACGGCGGCGGCCCGCACGAGCGTCTCGTCGAGGCCGCGCAGGGCGGTGCCGACGGGGATCAGCACGAACGGCAGGGCGAGCGCGAGGTGCGCCAGCACGAGGCCGAGCGGCGAGCCGCTGAGCCCCCAGCGCAGGTACATGCCGAAGATGGCGATCGCCGCGACGATGCCCGGCACGAGGATCGGCAGCATCATCGTGACCTGCGCGGTCGCCGCGAGCCTCGCCCGCAGACCGCGCAGCCCGAGCGCCGCGAGGGTGCCGAGTGCGGTGGCGACGATCGCGACGACGAGCGCGATCCAGAGGCTCGTGCCGAGCGAACCCAGCCAGCGCTGGTCGGTGAAGAACTTCTCGTACCACTGCAGCGACCAGCCCTCGATCGGGAAGGCGAAGCTGCGCTTGTCCGAGAACGACAGCGGGATCACGACGAGCGTCGGCGCCACGAGCAGTAGCGCCGCGACCGCGGCCCAGATGCGCAGCGGCAGGCGGATGCGTGTGGGTTCGTTCATCGGGCCTCACCTCCGGAGATCATCTGCGAGACGCCTCGTCGCAGCGGGGCCACCGCGAGGATCACCACGCAGAAGAGGCCGAGCGTGGCGAGCAGCAGGATGCCGGAGAGCGCACCGGCCCCGGCGAAGTCGACGATCTTCTCCACGCGCTGCCCGATGACCTGGGCGATCATGGCCTCCTTCGGGCTGCCGATCAGCTGGGGCGTGATGTAGAAGCCGAGCGCGAGGATGAACACCAGCGAGCTCGCGGCGAAGAGGCCGGGCAGCGACTGCGGCAGGTACACCTGCCAGAACGCGCGGTATCGGTTCGCGCCGAGGCTCTGCGCCGCGGCGAGCTGACGCCGGTCGATCGCCGCGAGAGCGGTGTAGAGCGTGAGGATCATGTAGGGCAGCAGGATCTGCACGATGGCGAGCACCACGCCGGCGAGCGTGCCGCGCAGGGTCGCGTTCTCGGCGCCGAAGAAGCCGAGGATCGCCGAGACCGGGCCATCGCGCTGCAGCAGCGAGATCCAGGCGAAGGTGCGCGCCATGAGCGAGGTCCAGAAGGGCACGAGCACGAGCACCATGAGCAGGGTGCGCGCGGTCGGGCCCACCAGCGTGAGCAGGTAGGCGAAGGGGTATCCCAGCAGCACGCACACGATCACCGTGATGACCGCCGTCGCGAACGTGCGGCCGAGCACTCGAAGGGTCGTCGGGTCGGCGAGGGCCGCCGTGTACTGCCCGAGCCCGGGTTCGGGATCGGTGAACGAGCGCACGATGATGACGGCGATCGGCAGGAGAAAGAAGATCAGCACGATGGCGAGCGCCGGCACGATGGCGACGCCGCTGAAGAGGCGCGAGGCGCGCATGGAACCTCCAGGGTCTGGTGAGCGGGATCCGGGTGCCGCCGGCCGGGGCGCGGTGGCGCCTCCGGCTGGCGGCGAAGCGGTCACCGGCTCAGCTCGTGGACCAGGCGGTCCACTCGGCCTCCGCGTCGGCGGAGTTCTCGGCCCACCACTCGACGTCGGTCACGACAGACTGCTGCTGCACCTCCGCGTCGGCGACGTTCCACTTCTGCTGCAGCTCGTCGAGCTCGGGCTGCGCCGACAGGTCGGCGGGGGCGTAGGGCTGCAGTTCGGCGAAGCGGGCCTGCGGCTCGGCCTGGGCGGCGTATTCGATGAAGCTCTGGGCGGCCTCGGGGTTCTTGGTGCCCTTGATGATCGAGATGCTCGCCCACGCGAGCAGGTTGTCCTGCCAGACCGGTGCGATCTCGGCGCCGTTGCGCTCGGCCTCGTAGCCGCGCCCGGACCAGGCGAGCCAGAGGTCTGCCGAGCCGTCCTCCATCGACTGCTGCGACTCGGAGCTCGTGTTCCAGAAGGTCAGCGAGTCGCGGATGGTGTCGAGCTTGGCGTAGGCGCGCTCCGTGTCGAGCGGGTACAGCTCCTCGGGGGCGACCCCGTCGGCGAGCAGGGCGAATTCGAGCGCCCCGGCCCCGGCCCAACCCGGAACCATGCGGGTGCCCGGGTACTTCTCGAGGTCGAAGAAGTCGGCCGGCGTCGAGGGCGCGTCGGCGCCGTCGTAGGTCTTCGTGTTCACGATCATCATCGTGGAGTACTGGGCGATCGGGATCGAGCAGTCGGACCAGGTGCCCTCGGGGAAGTTCGACGTGTCGATGTTGCTGAAGTCGATCTCCTCCACGAGCGTGCCGCAGTTCGCCACGGGGAAGTAGGGCTCGGTGTCGGCGACGTCCCAGATCGTGTTGCCCGACTCGACCATCTGCTGGATCTTCGGGTACGAGGTCGGGCCGTCGTTCTGCACGGTGACGCCGGACTCGGCTGCCCAGGGATCGAGGAAGGCCTCGTTCTGCGCGTCCTGGTAGGCGCTGCCGTAGCTCGCGAACACCAGCGAGCCGCCGCCTTCGGCGGCGTCCGGCGCCGCGCCCGACGAGCACGCGGCGAGCGACAGCACGGCGACCGCCGCGACGGGCACCAGCCTCAAGGGTGACTTTCTCATCTTCGTGACTCCTTCGTCAGCATGAATGGACTATTATAATAACGCATTATTGTTACGGTGCAAGACCCGTCGGGTTCCCATAGGGTGAATACACCGATCGGAGCGGGCCGGCCCGCAACCCGCCAGAAGGGAACACGCGTGACCATCGCAATGGAGCACACCGCCCCCGCCGGGGAGCTCGACCTCGCGACCCGCCGCCGCGCCGAGATCCTCACCGGCGCCATCCGGGTCATCGCTCGCGACGGCGTCGTGGCGGCCAAGCTCAAGGACATCGCCCGCGAGTCCGGCGTGAGCCTCGGCCTGATCCAGCACTACTTCGACACTCGCGAGAACCTCGTCGACGCCACCTTCGCGGCGATGATGCGCGTCGTCTCGCACGAGAGCGCGAAGCGGGTGAGCTCCGACGACGACCCACTGCGCTTCATCTTCGGAATGAATCGCCTGCACGTGCTCGGCACGGTCGGATTCCCGGAGCGCTGGGGCTTCTGGAGCGAGCTGTGGGCGGCGTCGGGGCGCTCCGACCACCTGCGCGAGGTCGCCACCCAGGTCTACCAGCTGTGGGCGCGGCCCCTCGAGGCGGCGCTGCACCGCCTGGCCGACGCGGGCCGACTCCCGCAGGGCGCAGATCCGGGGCACATCGCGGCCGGGATGCTCGCGCTCATGGACGGCCTCTCCATCCGCACCCTCGCCGAGCCCGACGTCTTCACGCCCGACTTCATGCTGCAGATCCTGAACGAGTGGGCGACGACGCAGCTCGGCGTCACCCCCGAGGAGGCGGCCCGCCACATCGAGAGCCTCGCCGCCGAAGGCGACGCGACGAGGCCGCGCGCCCTCACCCCCGAGGTCGTGGCCGCGGCGCTCCTCGAGCACGGCGCCTAGCCTTCTCGACGCCGACACCCGGGGCCGCGCCCCCAGTCGGACTCCCTCGGCCCACAGCGCAATAATATGTTATTATCGCATTCTCTCGACGTCGAGCCCGGTTCGGCGTCGCCGATTCGACCCAGGGATACTCAGAGGTGAGCATGCTCGATTCAACGATTACCCGATTTCTCGCCGAACAGCAGGAGCGGATCTCCGGAACCGACCCGCACGTCGCCTTCTCCGACGAGGAGTACGCGTCGCGACTGGTGCGGCTGCAGCGCGCCATGGCCGAGGACGGCGTGGACACGCTCGTCCTCTCCTCCCCCGAGGCCCAGAACTGGCTGCACGGCCTCGCCCTGCGCTGGTACAAGGCGAACGGCCCGCGCGACTGGCGCCCTCTCACCTGCACCGTCGTGCGCGTCGACGCGGGCTACATCCTGTTCGAGGGCATCGAGCACACGGAGATGATCCGCAGAACCTCCGTCGCGCGCGACGTCAGGCTCCTCCCCCGCTACGAGCGGGACGGCATGCTGCGCTTCATCGTCACCGAGATCGCCGGGGAGGGCTGGGTCGCCGGCTCGCGGGTCGGCATCGAGCTGTTCTCGGCGATCCCGAACCCCGCGGTCTCGCGCATGATGGAGGGCGCGCTGCTCGACGCCGGCGCCCGCGTGGTCGACGCCACGCTCACCGCCCGCCGCGTGCGCATGATCAAGTCCGCCGACGAGATCGCCGCCGTCAAGCGCGCGGCCGAGATCTGCGACGCCGGCCTGCTGCACCTCGCGAACGTGCTGCGCCCCGGCATGACTGAGCTCGAAGCCCACGGCGAGCTCATCCGCGGCCTCTCCGCGGCCGGGGGCGAGCCCGCCGGGCTGCACCAGGTCGCGTTCGTCGGCCTCGCCGCCCTCGGCGTCTACCACGAGATCTCGGGCCACCGGGTGATCACCGAGGACGACTTCCTCGACGTCGACCCCTGCGGCGTCTACAAGCGCTACCACTCCAACCGGTCCCAGCTCTACGCGTTCAAGGAGCCCCCGAGCGGCGCGGTCGAGCTGATGCGCATCCTCACCGGCGCGTTCGACATCCTGACCGAGCGCGCCCGTCCCGGCGTGCGCATCGGCGACGTCAACGCCGAGCTCTACGCCTACTACCGCGACGCGGGGGTGTTCGAGCTCAACTCGAGCGTCTGGATCGGCGGCTACGAGATGGGCATCGCCTTCCCGCCCGACTGGGTGGGCGAGTGGAAGTTCACCGTCGTGGGCGGCGAGAGCGACGATCGCGTCTTCGAGTCCGGCATGGTCGCGAACTTCGAGAGCATGTGCGGCATCGGTCTGCTCGACACGTTCATCATCGAGGACGACGCCACCCGGCTGCTGTCGAAGCTCCCCCACGAGATCATGGTCGTCGGGCGGTAACGGGCCGACCCCCGGCGCGGGGGCGTACACTGGTGTGCGGTTCCCCACAAGGGAGCCGCACAGTCAATGGCGCTGAGCCATCGACACCACAACGACGTTGCGTGGCCGGCGCATCACCGCGACCGAAAGCTGCCCCCATCTTGTCCGCCACCTCCGTCACTCCCGCCCGCCCGAGCGGTGCGCCCCGCAACAAGCCGTCCCGCGTGATCCTCGCGAGCCTCATCGGCACGACGATCGAGTTCTACGACTTCTACGTCTACGCCACCGCGGCCGTGCTCGTCTTCCCGGTGCTCTTCTTCCCCACGGGCAACGACACCACCGCGCTCATCGCATCGTTCGCGACCTTCGGCGCGGCGATGCTCGCCCGCCCCGTCGGCGCCGTGTTCTTCGGCCACCTCGGAGACCGTCTCGGCCGCAAGACCACGCTCGTCGCATCGCTGCTCACGATGGGCATCGCGACCTTCCTGATCGGCCTGCTGCCCACCCACGAGAACATCGGCGTGTGGGCCGCGGTGCTGCTGCTCGTGCTGCGCCTCGCGCAGGGCTTCGCCATCGGCGGCGAGTGGTCGGGCGCCGCGCTCGTCGCCACCGAGAACGCTCCGCAGGGCAAGCGCGCCTGGTACGGCACCTTCCCGCAGCTGGGCGCGCCGCTCGGCTTCATCATCGCGAACATGCTGTTCTTCGTGATCAACAACGCGCTGGCCGACCCCGAGCACCCGGGCGTCGCCTCCGAGGCCTTCCTCGACTGGGGTTGGCGGGTGCCCTTCCTGTTCTCGGCCCTCATGGTGATCGTGGGCCTGTGGGTGCGGCTCAAGCTCGTCGAGTCGAGCGCGTTCGAGAGCGTCAAGCAGAGCGGCAAGGTGACGCGCATGCCGCTCGCCGAGGCGTTCAAGCACCACTGGAGGGGCCTCATCCTCGGCACCTTCGCCATGCTCGCCACCTACGTGCTGTTCTACCTGATGACCTCGTACACGCTCACCTTCGGCACCCGCCCGGGCCTCGAAGCCGCGCAGCGGGCCGCCGAGGCCGCGGGCGCCTCGTTCGACGCCTCCGCCTACGTGCCTGGCCTCGGGTACAGCTACAACCAGTTCATCCTGATGCTCGTGTTCGGCGTGGTGTTCTTCGGCATCTTCACGCTGGTGTCGGGCCCGCTGGCCGACCGCTTCGGCCGCCGCCGCACCCTCATCTCGGTCACCGCGGCGATCGCCCTCTTCGGCTTCACCTTCGTGCCGCTGCTGGGCGGCGGCACCGCGGCCGTGATGTTCTTCCTCGCCCTCGGCTTCACCCTCATGGGTCTCACCTTCGGGCCCATGGGCGCGTTCCTGCCCGAGATGTTCCCCACGAACGTGCGCTACACCGGATCGGCCGTGGCCTACAACGTCTCGTCGATCCTGGGCGCCGCGCTCGCCCCGATCATCGCCGTGTGGCTGTGGGGCCTCGCCGAGGGCAGCCCGGTCTTCGTGGGCTTCTACCTGACCGGCGCCGCGGTGCTGACGCTCGTCTCGCTCATCCTGACGCCCGAGACCAAGGACGTCGACATGGAGGCGTAGCGCGCCCGCCCCGACACGGCGAAAGGCGGATATCGCACGCGGCCCTCGGGCTTCGCGTGCGATATCCGCCTTTCGCCGTCTGCGTCAGCAGCAGCGGCGTCTCCAGCGATCTCAGGTCGTCGACTCGCCCGCCTCGCCGGTGTCGACGAGCAGCACACCCGAGGGGATGCTCCACATCATGGCGACCTCGTCGCCGCGATTGTGGATGCGGGCCTCCTGGCCGAGCCGCACCGCCCCCTCCGTGCCGTCGGGCAGGCGCACCGTGTAGCGCCGCGAGGCGCCCAGGTACGTCACGTCGGTGATGGTGACCGGGATCGAGTTCTCGTTCTCGCCCACGGGCGTGCCCGCGGTCTCGAGGCGCAGGTTCTCGGGGCGGATCAGGATCGCCAGATCCTCGTGCGACGACTGGCCGTCGGCGACCACGCGGTGGCCGGCGACCTCGATCGCGGTGCGGCGATCCCCGTCCTTCACTCCCTTGCCGAGCAGCACGGTCGACTCCCCGAGGAACCGGCCCACGAACAGCGTCTGCGGCGCCTCGTAGAGATCCTCGGACGTGCCGACCTGCTCGATCCTGCCGTTGTTGAAGACCGCGATGCGATCCGACATCGACAGCGCCTCCTCCTGGTCGTGCGTCACGTAGACGAACGTGGAGCCCACCTCGCGGTGGATGCGCTTGATCTCGCCCTGCAGCCACTCGCGCAGCTTCTTGTCGAGCGCGCCGAGCGGCTCGTCCATGAGCAGCACGCGCGGCTCGTAGACGAGCGCGCGGGCGAGCGCCACGCGCTGCTGCTGTCCGCCCGACAGCTCCGACGGGTAGCGGTCGCCGTACTCGCCCATGCGCACCATCGCGAGCGCGTCGGAGACCATCTTCTTCTGCTGCTCCTTGCCGAGCTTGCGGCGCTGCAGCGGATAGGCGATGTTCTCGGCCACCGTCTTGTGCGGGAACAGGGCGTAGTTCTGGAACACCATGCCGATGTCGCGCTTGTGCGGAGGGAGCTTCGCCACGGGCTTGCCGTAGATGTGCAGGTGCCCCTCGGTGACCGAGGTGAAGCCCGCGATCATGTTGAGGGTGGTCGTCTTGCCCGAACCGGACGGCCCGAGGAAGGTCATGAACTCGCCCGGCTCGATCACGAGGTCGATCTCGTCGACCACGGTGTTCTCGCCGTAGCGCTTCGTCACCTGGTTCAGGCTGATGCCCGCCTCGCCGATCTGGTGGATCGCCGAGGTGTTCAGGCCCTCCGCGCGCAGCTCCTGCTCGTGCTCGTCCGGCACGGGGATCTCGTTGTGAGTCATAGCGTTCACGCTACCGGTCGCTTTCTCTTCCTCGTGGCGAACTGGGCGATGAGCATCACGACCACCGAAGTGAGCATCGTGATCACCGCCACCGCCGCCACCGTGGGGTCATTGGTCTGGGTGACGCTGTTGAAGATCTTCACGGGCAGCGTCTGCAGGGTCGGGGACTGGATGAACAGCGAGAGGATCACCTCGTCGAAGGAGGTGACGAACGCGAACAGCGCCCCCGCCGTCACACCCGGCGCAATGAGCGGCAGGGTGATGCTGAAGAAGGTGCGCACCTTCCCCGCCCCGAGGCTCGCCGACGCCTGTTCCAGCCGCGGATCGAGGCCCTGCAGCGAGGCCATCACATTGGTGATCACCAGCGGCATCGACACGATGGTGTGCGCCAGCACGAACCCCGGCAGGGTGCCGAGCAGGTCCATGCGCAGGAACAGCGAGTACAGGCCCACCGCCAGCACGATGCCGGGCACGATGAGGGGCAGCAGGAAGTAGCCCTCCATCAGGCCCTTGCCGCGGAACCTCACCTTCGACAGGCCGAGCGCCGCCAGCACGCCGACCGCGGTGGCGACGATCATCGTCAGCACGGCGACCTGCAGCGACGAGCCCAGCGCCTGCAGCCACGACGGATCGGTGAAGAAGTTCTCGTACCACCGGGTCGAGAAGCCCTTCGGCGGGAAGTTGAACGAGGAGGCCTCGTTGAACGACATCGGGATGATGATGAGGGTCGGCACGATCAGCCACAGCACGATCAGCACCGAGAACGCCCCGAGAATGCGCTTCGAAGTCATCAGCGGTCCACCCCCGGGAACAGGCTGCCGCCGCGGTTGAACCGCGACACGATCACCAGGATCAGAATCGTGCACACCAGCAGGAAGATGCCGAGGGCGGTGCCCTGGCCCCACATGAGGAACACGCTGATCTGCTGCTGGATCAGGGCCGAGATCATGATCTCCTTCGACGACCCGAGCAGTGCGGGGATGATGTAGAAGCCGAGACCGAGGATGAACACGGTCACGCCGCCCGAGAAGATGCCGGGCTTCGACAGCGGCAGGTAGACGGTGAAGAACGCCGTAACGGGGTTCGCGCCCAGGTTCGACGCCGCCGGCAGCAGCCGCTTGTCGATCTTCGCCATCGACGAGTAGAGCGGCAGCACCATGAACGGCAGCAGCACCTGGGACATGCCGAGCGCGACGCCGAAGGTCGTGCGGATCAGCGGGATCGGACCGATCCCGAACCACGCCGCGAGCAGCCCGTTGATGGGGCCCGTGTCCTGCAGCAGCACCATCCACGCCAGCGTGCGCACCAGGATCGAGGTCCACAGCGGCATCATGATGAAGAGCTGCATCAGATTGCGGGTGCGATCCGACACGATGGTCATCAGGTACGCGTACGGGTACGCGAGCAGCAGGCACACGATCGTCACGAGGATCGCGGTGCCGAAGGTGCGCAGCACCACGTTGAGGTTCGCCGGGGTGGTGACGAGCCAGACGTAGTTCTGCACCCCCGGCTGCGGGTCGGTGACCGAGCGGATGAACACATCCACGAGCGGTGCCAGGAAGAACAGAGAAACGATCACGAATGCCGGGATGAGCAGCAGAAGCGGGCGCCAATTCCTCGGCCCCCGCTTCCGCCGCCCGGCATCCGCACCGGAGACCGCGATGGTCTCGGTGACAGTGCCCTCGCTCATGGGTTAGTTTCCGGTCGCCCAACCGGCCCAGGCGGCCGACAGCGCGTCGTAGTTCTCGACCCAGAAGTCGACGTTCGGGGCGATACCCGTGTCGAGGTGCTCGGTCGTCATCCACTCGGTGAGCTGCTCGTCCATCTGCGGCTTCGCGTCGATGTTCACCCCGCCGTACGAGGTGAGCTCGGTCATCTTGGCCTGCTGCTCGGCGCCGATCGAGTAGTTCACGGCGGCGAAGGCGGCCTGCTTGTCCTTGACGCCCTTCGGAATGCCGTTCGAGTCGACCATGATCATCCACTCGTCCCACATAGGGGCGACGGGTGCGCCGGCTGCCGCCGCGCCGTAGCCGCGACCCGACCAGACGAGACCCATCACGGCCTCGCCGGCCTCGAGCTGCTGCTGCGCCTGGGCGCCGGTGGTCCAGCCGATCACGTCGTCGCCGAGGTCGCGGTACATGTCGAACGCGCTCTCGATGTCCTCGGGCTTGAGGGTCTTCACGTCCTTGCCCTGGGCGGTGAGCGCGAACTCGACCGTCTGCGGGTCGACGTAGGTCGACTGGCTCACGGTGCGCTTGCCCGGGAACTTCTCGGTGTCGAAGAAGTCGGCCGCGCTCGTGGGCGGGTTGTCGCCGAACTTCTCGGTGTTGTAGACCACCACGAGGCCGTAGAGGATCTGCGGCACCATGCAGTCGTCGGTGATCGTGCCCTCGGGGATCTTCGAGGTGTCGATCTGCGAGTAGTCGTACTCCTCGTAGAGGGTGCCGCAGCCGCGCGCGGTGTCGAACTGGGTGGTGTTGACGATGTCCCAGCTGACGTTGCCGCTGTCGACCATGGCCTTGAGCTTGCCCGCGTCGAAGGCGTCCTGGTTGAACTTCGCGCCGGAGGCCTCGGCGAACGGGTTCCACAGGGCCTCGGTCTGGCCGTCCTGGAAGACGCCGCCGGATCCCGCGAACGTGAGGGTGACGCCGTCGAGCGCGCCCTCCTTGATCTCGCCTGCGACGGGGGTGCCGAGGTCGCGCTCGGGCGCGGGCTCTGCGTCGCCGCCTCCGCTGCAGCCCACGAGCGCGAGCGCGAGCGCCGCGGTTCCGGCCACGAGCGAAACGCCGCGGCGAACCTTCGTGTCTCTGAGAATTGACATGTACTTCCTCACTTCATCGTGATGGTGGGGCCGCTCCCAGCTGCCCCTGCGGATGAGCGGATGTTCCGCCCTGCCGCTTCCCGAACCTAGTAGCCGCCGTCGGGGCCGACCCCGGCCCGTTACCCCTTCGTTACCGCGGCGAGGCATCTTTCATAGATTCGTATGGCGAGCCCGGCGGCGGTAGTACGAACATAAGGTTTCGCCCACGAGTATGCCCGGGGAGGGCTCGTCGGGCCGCCTCGATCCCTAGCATGGGTGTCGGGCACCGCTCACCGTTCGAGGAGGAACGCAATGGACATCGTCGTCATCGGAGCCGGTCTCGCCGGCCTCACCGCAGCGTGGGAGCTCGAGAAGGCCGGCCATCGGTGCACCGTGCTCGAGGCGCGGGATCGCGTGGGCGGCCGCACCTGGTCGCAGCGTCTCGGCAACGGAGAGGTGACCGAGCGCGGCGGCGAGTACGTCTTCCCCACCGAGTTCCCGATCCGCCGGCTCGCCGCCGAGGTGGGCGTGGCGATCATGTCGCACGGCGTGCGCTACGGCCGCCGCACCGTGAACGGCCGCGTGATCTCGTTCGCCGAGCTCGGCGAGACGGGCGGCCGCGTGCGCGACACGCTCGCGCGGATGCTCGCCGACGGCGAGCGCGAGGTGTCGCTGGAGCGCGCCTTCGCCGAAGCTCTGGGCGAGGGCTACCGGCTCGACCCCGTTTACCGGCGCACGACCACGTCGGCCGCGGCCGATCCGGCGCTGGTCAGCGCCGAGGCCGTGCTGCTGCACGAGTCGTCGACGGCTGGCGGCTACGTCGAGGACGGCGGGCGCTTCGTGGGAGGCAACCAGGCGCTCGCGATCGAACTCGCGCGCCGCCTCGGCGATCGGGTGCGCCTCGAGCACCCGATCCGCGCGATCGATCAGTCGAACACCGCGGTGCAGGTGACGCTCGCCGACGGCACCAGGATCGACGCCGATGCGGCGGTGGTCGCAGTGCCGCTGCCGATCCTGCGCGAGCTCGAGCTCGGCTTCGCACTGCCGGACGACCAGCAGCGCGCCCTGGACCACCGTTTCATGGGGGTCGCCGCGAAGCTCGGCGTGCCCCTCTCGCGGGTCGACGACGACGTCGCTCTGCAGAACCCGGACCACACGTGGTGGTCGTGGCGCTCGCTCTCGATCGACGGCGAGCACCGCATCGACGCGCTCTCGTCGTTCGCCGGCGGTCCGTTCGCGCTCGAAGCGCTGCAGATCGAAGCGGGCGCCGAGGGCTGGGTGCGCGCGCTGCGCGAGATGCGCCCGCAGCTGGAGATCGACGGCGACGTGCTGCTCACCACGTGGGCGGACGACCCGTGGACCCGGGGCGCCTACACCGCCCCCGGCCTCGAGTGGGAGGCGGCCGACGCGCGCGTCTTCGAGCGCGCGGCGGGCCGCGTCGCCGTCGCCGGCGAGCACACGGGTCTCGCCCAGTCGCTCTCGGGCGCCGTCGAGTCGGGCTACCGGGCCGCAGCGGCCATCGCACGCGCACTCTCCTCATGACGAAGCCGCGCAAATGTACCCTTGACTCATGACCTTCACAGTGAGGTCGCTCCTCGACCTGCCAGCCGCGCGCACGGTGTCCCTGGCCCCGGGCGTCGGGGAGGAGCGCGTCATCACGTGGGCCCACGTCTGCGAGCAGCCCGATCCGTGGCGCTGGCTGGGCGAGGGGGCGCTGGTCATGACCACCGGCCTCGGCGTGCCGGAGACCACCGACGAGCAGTGCGCCTACCTGCGGGGCATGCAGGCGGTCGGGATCGCAGCCGTGACCGTCGACGAGCACATGATGGACGCGTCGTTCACCGAGCCGGCGCTCGCGTACGCCGCCCACATCGGCTTCCCGGTGCTGTCGACGGCGCACGAGGTGCGGTACATCACGCTCGCGATGGCGGTCGCCGAGGCCGTGCAGCGCGGCCGCGACAAGCTGGTGCAGCAGACCGAGCAGCGCTACGGCGCGCTGCTGCTCGCCGAGCTCTGCACCGGTGCGATCCCCGGCCCGTCGGCCGCGCGCCTGCTCGAGCCGCACGGCATCCGCCAGCCCTCGCTCATCGCGGTCGTCCAGGGGGCCGGGGGCCGGGCCGTGCACCACCAGATCCGCGAGGCCTTCGCCGCGCAGCAGCTGCCGGTGCTCACCGCGGCAGAGGGCGATCAGGTGCTGCTGCTCGCCGAGGCGGGCGATGCGCTCGGCCGGGCGCTCGACGCGATCGCGACCGCCGGAGCCCGCGTCGGGGCGAGCGCGCCCTTCGACGGTCTCGACGAGCTGCCGAACGCCGTGCAGCAGGCGCGCAGCGCACTGGTGCGCAACCACCTCGCGAGCGGCGTGCTGCACTTCGGCGAGCACGAGACCACCTCGCTCTTCCTGCCGAGCAGCGCCGAGCAGCTGCGCCGCATCGCGAACCAGGTGCTGGGGCCGCTGCGCACCTACGACGAGCAGCGCGGCACCTCCCTCACGCAGACCCTGCGCGTCTTCCTGGAGGAGAACCGCAGCTGGGTGCGCGCCGCCGAGCGCCTCTTCGTGCACCGTCAGACCCTCATCGCCCGAATCTCGCGCATCGAGAAGATCATCGACCGCGATCTCTCGTCGATCGAGGACACCGCCGAGTGCTGGCTCGCCGTGCAGGCGGCCATCAGCTGCGGCGACCTCGAGCCCGCCGAGGCCGCGGCGCCCTCGGGCCAGCCCGGGGAGGTGCACTGAGCGGCCCCGGGGCGCTCGCAACCGCGGGGAGAAGCCCTCACGCGCTGTGCGCCCGGACCCGTTGCGAATGGTAGCTTGAAAACACCGCGACGCTCGTGGCGGGGAGGGAGGAACCGCGATGGCACTGCCTGACGACGGGAAGCCGGGGAACGACGGATCCGCGCACTCCGAGGAGACGCTGCTCGAGCGCATCGCCGAGGCGAGCGCCTGGGCCGAGCACGACATCGATCTCGACGCGCAGGCCGAGACCAGGCGCCTCATCACATCGACGCTCGACGGCGACGCCGAGGCGGCCGCCGAGCTGAGCGACGCGTTCGGGGGCAGGCTCGCCTTCGGCACGGCCGGCCTGCGGGGGCGCATCGGGCCCGGGCCGCGGCGCATGAACCGGGTCGTGGTCTCGCAGACGAGCGCGGGTTTCGCGGCGTACCTGCTGGAGCGCGCGGCCTCGGGCCGGGCGAGCACCCCGCCATCGATCGTGATCGGCTACGACGGGCGGGTCGGGTCTGCCGTGTTCGCCCGCGACGCTGCCGAGGTGATGGAGGGCGCCGGTGTGCGCGTCTTCCTGCTGCCCGACGCCGGTCCGACGCCCCTCACCGCGTTCGCGGTGCGGCACCTCGGCGTCTCGGCCGGCGTGATGATCACGGCGAGCCACAATCCGCCCCGCGACAACGGCTACAAGGTCTATCTCGGCGACGACGACGCCGGATCGCAGATCGTGCCGCCGGCGGACGCCGAGATCGCCGCCCGCATCGAGCGGGTCGCGCAGACGCCGGTCGCGCAGCTGCCCCGATCCACCGAGTACACGGTGCTGGGGCGCGGCGTCGCCGACGCCTACGTCTCGGAGACCGCGGCCGCCCTGCTCGGCGGCCTGCCCCAGCCTCCCGAGACGCCCGGCGTGGCGCTCGGGGCCGGCACCGGACTGCGGATCGCCTACACGGCGATGCACGGCGTGGGTTCCGACATCGCCCAGCGGGTCTTCGCCTCGACCGGGCTGCCCTCGGTCGTGCCGGTGCGCGAGCAGGATCGCCCCGACGGGGCGTTCCCCACCGTCGCGTTCCCGAACCCCGAGGAGCCCGGCGCCCTCGATCTCGCCTTCCGCACCGCCCGCGGTATCGAAGCCGATCTCGTGGTCGCGCACGACCCCGACGCCGACCGTCTCGCGATCGCGCTGCCGCACCCCGACGAGCCCTCCGGCTACCGCCGGCTCACCGGCAACGAGCTCGGCCTGCTGCTCGGCTGGCGCGCGGCCGAGCGCGAGCGCGCCCGCGCGGCCCTCGCGGGCACGGCCCCGTCCGGCGCCCTCGCGTGCACGATCGTCTCCTCGCCCGCGCTGCGCGCGGTCGCCCGCGAGTACGGGCTCGACTACGCCGAGACCCTCTCGGGCTTCAAATGGGTGTCGCGCGTGCCGGGCCTCGTCTTCGGCTTCGAGGAGGCCCTCGGCTATCTCACGCACCCCGGCATCGTGCGCGACAAGGACGGCATCTCGGCCAGCGCCGACGCGATCGCCATGGCCCGCGAAGCCGCGTCCGAGGGGCGCACGCTGTGGGACCTGCTCGACGACGCGAGCGAGCGCTTCGGCCACTTCGCCAGCGGGCAGATCACGCTGCGGTTCCCCTCCATGGCCGCCGCGTCGGCGCTCGCCGCACGGGTGCGGCAGGATCCGCCCCGCGCATTCGGCGACGTCGAGGTGGCGTCCGCGCAGGATCTGCTGACGCCCGGGCTCGCCGAGGTGCCCGCCGACGTGCTGCGCTACGACCTCTCCGACGGCTCGCGCGTCATGATCCGGCCGAGCGGCACCGAGCCGAAGCTCAAGATCTATCTCGACACCTTCAGCGATGCGGGGTCCGCGAGGAAGCGCCGTCGCACGGCCGGGCGGGCGCTGAGCACCCTCGAACGAGCCGTGCGCGACTACCTCGATCGGCTGCAGGCTGGGGCTTCCGAGGCCGGCGCCCCGGGGGCCGGAGCGTCATGATCGGGCACTGGTCGCGGGAGCGCGCGGCCGAATGGCTGCGCCGTCCGAGCGCCGGCGACGACAAGTACCGGCGGGGCGTGCTCGGCATGCGCACCGGCTCGGCGCAGTACCCGGGCGCCGCGCTGCTGGGCGTCTCGGCGGCGTGGCGCACGGGTGCGGGCATGGTGCGCTACGTGCCGGCCCTCGACGACGCCCCGTCGCCCCACGGGCTTCCCTCGCCCGCGGCGTCGGTGCTCGCGGTGCACCCGGAGACGGTGTTCGGGGAGCCCGGATCCCGGCCGTCGGACGCCTGGGTGCTCGGATCGGGCACCGATCCCGCCGACCGCTCGACGGCCGAGCGATCGGCGCTGCTCGAACTGCTGCGCGGCGGCGCTCCGCTCGTGATCGACGCCGGTGCGCTCGATCTCGTCGCGCAGGCCCGATCCGGCGACGACGGCCCCCGCGACGGGGCGCCCGCGATCCTCACCCCGCACGGCGGCGAGTTCGAGCGCCTGTGGCGAGCCTCGGGGCTCGGCGCCCTGCCCGACGACTGGGATCCGCGCGGCGGCGCCGACGGCGACGCGCAGCGCGGACGAGCCGAGACCGCCGCCCGCCTCGCCGAGCGCCTCGAGGCGACCGTGCTGCTCAAGGGCTCCGTCACCGTGTGCGCGGCGCCGGGCGAGGCGCCGCTGCTCGTCGGCCCCTCGACGCCCTGGCTCGCGACCGCCGGCACCGGCGACGTGCTCGCCGGGATCCTCGGCGCGCTCGTCGCGGCGCACGCCGCCGGCGTGCGCGAGGATCCCGCCTCCCTCGCCCGCATCGGCGCCACCGCCGCGCTGCTGCACGACGCGGCGGCCAGGATCGCGGCCGGCGACCCCGAGGCCGCCGGGTCGGGTCGGCCGATCACCGCGCTCGACGTCGCCGGCGCCGTGCCGGCCGCCGTCGCCGCGCTCGCCTGACCCGGGCCTCAGCCCGCGGTGACGCGATCCGCGACGAGGGGGCGCGGATCCGGAACCGCCTCGCCGAGCTCCACCGCCCCCGCGAGCGACTCCACCCCGCGCACCATGCGGCCCGGCGAATCGCACGCCACCTCGAACAGCGGATCGCCGACCCGCACCCGATCGCCGGGGCGCACCAGCACCTCGACCCCGGCGGCGTGGTCGACGGGGTCGCCGGGCCGCGCCCGCCCCGCGCCCAGACGCCAGGCGCCCACCCCGACGGCGCGCGCGTCGACGCGCTGCACCACACCGGCGGCCGCCGCTCGCACCGTCTCGGTCTCACGCGCGACGGGCAGCGGTGCGTCGGGATCGCCGCCCTGGCCGGCGACGAGGCGCCGCCACGCGTCCATCGCGCGACCGTCGGCCAGCGCCCCGGCCGGATCGATGTCGCTCTTCCCCGCGAGCTCCAGCATCTCCCGCGCCAGCGCGAGCGTCAGCTCCACCACGTCGGCGGGCCCGCCGCCCGCGAGCACCTCGACCGACTCGCGCACCTCGTTCGCGTTGCCGACCGCTCGGCCCAGGGGCGCATCCATGTCGGTGAGGAGCGCCACCGTGCGCAACCCAGAATCGGCGCCCAACCGCACCATCGTCGTCGCCAGCTCGCGCGCGTCGTCGACGGCGGGAAGAAAAGCGCCCGAACCGAACTTCACGTCGAGCACGAGGCCGTCGGCCCCCTCCGCGATCTTCTTGCTCATGATCGACGAGGCGATGAGCGGCACCGACGCCACCGTGCCCGTGACGTCGCGCAGGGCGTACATCGCGCGATCCGCGGGGGCGAGCCCCGACCCCGCCGCGCAGATCACCCCGCCCACCTCGCGCAGCATCCGCTTCATCTCGTCGTTCGACAGCGATGCCCGCCACCCGGCAATCGACTCGAGCTTGTCGAGCGTGCCGCCCGTGTGCCCGAGACCCCGCCCCGACAGCTGCGGCACCGCCACCCCCAGCGACGCCATGAGCGGCACCAGCGGAAGCGTGATCTTGTCGCCCACGCCGCCCGTCGAGTGATTGTCGATGGCGGGTCGGCCGAGCCCCGAGAAGCTCAGGCGCTCACCGCTCGCGATCATCGCGGCGGTCAGATCTCGGATCTCCTCGCGCTCCATCTCCTGGATCACGATCGCCATGAGCAGTGCGCTCATCTGCTCCGGCGCCACGACGCCGCGCGTGAACGCGTCCACCAGCCAGTCGATCTCGGCGCGGGTGAGGGCGCCTGCGAAGCGCTTGCGCGTGATCAGGTCGACGACGTCGAAGGGTTCGGGATCGCTGAGCTGCTCCATGCCACCAGCCTATGGCGGCTCCCCGATCCCCGCTCCCCGATCCCCGCCGTCGGTATGGGATCAGCCGTCCGTATGCAGGAGTCGGCCCGGTCCGGCATACGGACGGCAGATCCCATACGGAGGGGAGGAGAGACCCTCGAGGTCCTCAGAACACGTCGAGCACGCGCGAGCGATCGGGATCCGGCCGCCCCAGCTCGTCGTCCTGGCCGGCCGCGATCCAGCAGCCGGTGAGCAGCAGCGTGCGGCAGATCACGTTGAACCAGATCAGCAGCCCCACCAGCACCGCGAACGAGGCCAGCAGCGGGTTGTGGGAGGCGCCGCCGAGCAGGGACGACCCCAGCACCTTGATGCCGAACAGCGCCAGCCCGCCGAGGGCGCAGCCCCGCAGCAGGCTCCACCTCGGTACCCGCACCTCGGCGAGCAGCCGGAAGATGGCGACGAGCACGAGCGTGTCGAAGACGTACATCGCGCCGTATCGGGCGACCGTGCCGAGACCGCCCAGCAGCCAGCCGTCGGGATCGCCGCCGAACCACGACACCAGCAGATCGGTGAGGTTCGAGCTGAACACCGTGAGCGCCGCCGAGACGATGATCGCCAGCATGAAGCCCAGCGCCAGCACCAGGTCGCGCAGCTTGAGCAGCACCACGTTGCGGTACTGCCGCACCTCGAGGCCGAAGATGATGCGGATCGCGCGGCGCGTGCCCGTGAACCAGGTCACCGCGACGTAGACGAGCGCGGCGCCCGCGATCGCGCTGCTCCAGTCGAGCGTTCGGCTCTGCAGCAGCATCGCCAGTTGCACCGCGCCGCCGTCGCCCGTGCCCACGAGGCCGGGCACGAACAGGTTGAGCTGCTCGATCAGGGATTCCAGCAGCTCGGGTCGGCCGCGCAGCACGATGCCGAACACGCTGAAGCCGATCCAGAGCGCCGCGAACACCGCGAACACCGCCTGATAGCTCATGCCGGCCGCGAGCACCGATCCGCCCACGTCGGTGAAGTGGAAGAAGGAGCGGAACGGCCGCGAATCCCGCAGCCGGGCCCAGACGCCCTGCCCCTGTTCGACGAGTTCTCGCGACACCGCCGAGACGCGCGACGCCCCGCGATCCCGCTCCTCGTCGGAGGAGCGGGGATCGCGGGGCGTCGTCATGCCGTCGAGTGCAGCCACCCGGCGCTGGGCGCGGGCGCTACTTCGTCTTGCCGGTGCGGATCGCGGCCTTCACCTCGGCGATGGCCTTGGTGACCTGGATGCCGCGGGGGCACGCGTCGGTGCAGTTGAAGGTGGTGCGGCAGCGCCACACGCCCTCGGTGTCGTTCAGCACGTCGAGACGCACCTGGGCGTTGTCGTCGCGCGAGTCGAAGATGAAGCGGTGCGCGTTGACGATCGCGGCCGGGCCGAAGTACTGGCCGTCGGTCCAGAAGACCGGGCAGCTGGTCGTGCACGCGGCGCACAGGATGCACTTCGTGGTGTCGTCGAAGCGCTCGCGATCCTCGATCGTCTGCAGGCGCTCCTTGCCCGGCACGGGTGGGGCCGAGTCCGGCATGAGGAACGGGTTGACCGCACGGTAGGCCGCGAAGAACGGCTCCATGTCGACGATCAGATCCTTCTCGAGGGGCAGGCCCTTGATCGCCTCGACGTAGATCGGCTTCGAGATGTCGAGATCCTTGATGAGCGTCTTGCACGCGAGACGGTTGCGGCCGTTGATGCGCATGGCGTCGGAGCCGCAGATGCCGTGGGCGCAGGAGCGGCGGAACGCGAGCGTGCCGTCCTGGTCCCACTTGATGCGGTGCAGCGCGTCGAGGATACGGTCGGTGGGGTACATCTCGACGTCGAAGTCCTCCCAGTACGCGTCACGACCCGACTCGGGGTTGTAACGGCGCACCAGCAGGGTGACCGTAAAGGGCTTCGGCGCGTCGGGAGCGTCTCCGGCTGCTGCGGTCTCCGTGGAGTCGACGGCCGTCGCTTCTGCGGTAGCGGTGCTCATGGCCTAGTACTTCCTCTCCATGGGCGGGTAGTTCAACTCGCCCTGCTCGTTCTTCGTGAACACGACGGGCTTCCAATCGAGCCGGATGTGATCGTCGGGGTCGGCCGAGTGCGGGTCTCCCGAGAGGTACGCCATGGTGTGCTGCATGTAGTTCTCGTCGTCGCGATTCGGGTAGTCGTCGCGCATGTGGCCGCCGCGGCTCTCCTTGCGGTTGCGCGCGGTGTACGCGAGCACCTCGGCGAGGTCGAGCAGGAAGCCCAGCTCGATCGCCTCGAGCAGGTCGGTGTTGTAGCGCTTGCCGCGATCCTGCACGCCCACGTTCATGTAGCGCACGCGCAGGTCGTGGATCACGCCGAGCACCTCGGTGAGCGATTCCTCGGTGCGGAACACCTGGGCTCCGCGGTCCATGGCCTCCTGCAGCTCGCGCCGGATGTCGGCGACGCGCTCGGTGCCGGTGCCGGTGCGGAAGCGATCGACGAGCTCGCGGATCTCGCGGGCGGGATCGGCGGGCAGCTCGACGAAGTCGGCGGTCTGCGCGAAGTCGGCCGCGTTGTTGCCCGAGCGCTTGCCGAACACGTTGATGTCGAGCAGCGAGTTGGTGCCGAGACGGTTCGCGCCGTGCACCGACACGCAGGCGCACTCGCCGGCGGCGTAGAGCCCGGGCACGACCGTGTCGTTGTCCATGAGCACCTCGGCCGCGTTGTTGGTCGGGATGCCGCCCATCGCGTAGTGCGCGGTGGGGAACACCGGCACGGGCTCGACGACCGGGTCGACGCCCAGGTAGGTGCGCGCGAACTCGGTGATGTCGGGGAGCTTGGTCTCGAGCACCTCGGCGCCCAGGTGGGTGCAGTCGAGGTAGACGTAGTCCTTGTGCGGGCCGGCGCCGCGGCCGTCGAGCACCTCCTGCACCATGCAGCGCGCGACGATGTCGCGGGGCGCGAGGTCTTTGATGGTGGGGGCGTAGCGCTCCATGAAGCGCTCGCCGCTCGCGTTGCGCAGGATCGCGCCCTCGCCTCGGGCTCCTTCGGTGAGGAGGATGCCGAGGCCGGCGAGGCCCGTCGGATGGAACTGGTAGAACTCCATGTCCTCGAGCGGCAGGCCCTTGCGCCAGATGATGCCGACGCCGTCGCCCGTGAGGGTGTGGGCGTTCGAGGTGGTCTTGAAGATCTTGCCGAAGCCGCCGGTGGCGAACACGATCGACTTGGCCTGGAAGACGTGCAGCTCGCCCGTGGAGAGCTCGTAGGCCACCACGCCGGCGGGGCGGCGGTGCTTGCCCTCGCCCGTCATCACGAGGTCGAGCACGTAGAACTCGTTGTAGAAGTTGACGCCCAGCTTCACGCAGTTCTGGAACAGCGTCTGCAGGATCATGTGGCCGGTGCGGTCCGCCGCGTAGCAGGCGCGGCGCACGGGCGCCTTGCCGTGATCGCGCGTGTGGCCGCCGAAGCGGCGCTGGTCGATCTTGCCCTCGGGCGTGCGGTTGAACGGCAGGCCCATGTTCTCGAGGTCGATGACCGCGTCGATGGCCTCCTTGGCGAGGATCTCGGCCGCGTCCTGGTCGACGAGGTAGTCGCCGCCCTTGACCGTGTCGAAGGTGTGCCACTCCCAGTTGTCGTCCTCGACGTTCGCGAGCGCCGCCGCCATGCCGCCCTGCGCCGCGCCGGTGTGCGAGCGGGTGGGGTACAGCTTGGTGATGACCGCGGTCTTCGCCTTCGGGCCGGCCTCGATCGCGGCGCGCATGCCCGCGCCGCCCGCGCCGACGATCACGACGTCGAACTGATGGTAGGTGACACCGTCCTTGACGGTGACGTCCTCGCCCTGATGGGTGTCTGTGGTCACGTGAGTCCTATTCTTCGAGTCTGTAAGCCTGAGATGCCGCGGTCGCTACGACGCGTTGCAGAACGACGCCACGAGCGACGGATCGGCTCCCGCGGGGCAGGGATCGAGCGTGAACACCACGAAGGTGCCGAGCAGGATCAGCAGCGCGGCGGAGAGGAACAGCAGCACCTTGAAGGTCTTCGCGAGACCGGGGCGGGTGACGTAGTCGTTCACGATGGTGCGCATGCCGTTGGCGCCGTGGATCAGGGCGAGCCACAGCAGCAGCACGTCCCACACCTGCCAGAACGGGTTGGCGAGCTTGCCGCCCACGAAGCCGAAGTCGATCGCGTGCACGCCACCAGGCGTGGCGATCAGGTTCGAGAAGAGGTGGCCGAACACGAGCACCACGAGCAGGACGCCCGAGACGCGCATGTAGATCCAGCCCCACTTCTCCCAGTTGGTGCGCTTCTTGGCGGGGGCCTTCGAGCGCGGGGATTCGATCGTCATCGTCATGTCTGTCTCTCCTCGCCTAGTGCCCGAACACGTTCATCAGGTGGCGCGGCAGGAAGCCGGCCATGGTGATCGCCCAGGCGGCGATCACGATCCAGAACATCGCGCGCTGGTAGTGCGCACCCTTGCGCCAGTAGTCGACGAGGATGATGCGGATGCCGTTGTAGGCGTGGAACACGATCGCGGCGACGAGCGCGGCTTCGCCGAGACCCATGATGGGGGTCTTGTAGACGCTCATGACCGCGTTGTAGGCCTCGGGGCTCACACGCACGAGCGCGGTGTCGAGCACGTGCACGAGCAGGAAGAAGAAGATCGCGACGCCCGTGATGCGGTGCAGCACCCAGGACCACATGCCCTCGTTGCCGCGGTAGAGCGTGCCGCCCGGGCGGCTCTTCTTCTTCGCCGCGGGTGCGGCCTCTGCCGTTTGGGCTGACACGGGCTTCCTCCTTGGTCCTGCTTCACCGAGCTCGGCTCGGCGGCTGACAGCGCGGTCTCAGGGAGCGCGGGCGCACCCGATGATCTCTCCAAACTGAGAATCCGCTGCGCCCACCATTATGTCACCATTTCGGGCGCGCCCCCGCACGCCCGATCCTCGGGCGTGAGCCCCGTTTCATCTGATGATTCGGCCCGCGCCGGTCTCGTCCGCGGCCCCGACTGGCTAGTCTGGAACCATGTCTGACGCCACCGTCCCGCGCCCCGCCGTCGAGCGCCTCACCTGCGTGATCCCGGCCGGAGGCGTCGGATCCCGCCTCTGGCCGCTGTCGCGCGCGAACGCGCCAAAGTTCCTGCTCGACCTGACCGGCTCGGGAGACTCGCTGCTGCGGGCCACCTGGGACCGCCTCTCCCCCATCGCCCCCGCCGAACGCGTGATGGTCGTCACCGGCGTCTCGCACCGCGACTCGGTCATGCGCCAGCTCCCCGAACTCCTGCCGCAGAACCTCATCACCGAGAGCGAACCCAAGGACTCCTCCGCCGCGATCGGGCTCGCGGCGGCGCTGCTCGAGCTGCGCGACCCCGACGCGATCCTCGGCTCCTTCGCCGCCGACCACGTCATCCGCGGCGACGTGCTCTTCCAGCGGGCCGTCACCACCGCGGTGCAGGCGGCCGACCGCGGCTACATCGCGACCATCGGCATCCACCCCTCGCACCCCGCGACCGGCTTCGGCTACATCTCGTGCGGCGAGGCCCGCGGCGACCTCGCCCCCTTCGACGTCTACGACGTGTCCGAGTTCGTCGAGAAGCCCGACGCCGAGCAGGCCGAGGAGTACCTCTCCCACGGCGGCTACCTCTGGAACGCCGGCATGTTCATCGCCCGCGCCACCGTGCTGCTCGATCAGATGGCGCTCGCCGATCCCGAGCTCGTGAGCGCGCTGCGCGAGATCGCGGCGAGCTGGGACACCGACCGGGGCGCCGACGTGCGCGAGCGCCTCTGGCCCGCCCTGCCGAAGATCGCGATCGACTACACCGTGGCCGAGCCGGCCGCCGCCGCGGGCAAGATGGTCTGCGTCGCGGCCCACTTCGACTGGGACGACGTGGGCGACTTCGCCTCGGTGGCGAACCTGCTGACGCGCGGCCGCGGCAGCGACCTCGCCGTGCTCGGCGACGGCGCCCAGGTGCTGTCGGACGCCTCGAGCGGCATCGTCGTCTCGGAGAGCGAGCGCCTCGTCGCGCTCGTGGGCGTCGAGGACGTGGTCGTGGTCGACACCGCCGACGTGCTGCTCGTCACCACGAAGAGCCGCGCGCAAGACGTGAAGAACCTCGTCAACCGCATGAAGCTGGCCGGCGGCGGCCACCTGCTCTAGCCGGCGTCGCGGCGGCGCCCGCGGCGCCTCAGCGGCGCGAGAGCAGCGAGGTCACCTGCAGGCGCCCGCTGTGGATCCAGACGTCCGAGTACTCGACCGGGCGATCGTCGTCGAGGTAGGTCACCTGCTGCAGGTACTGCACGGGCGCCCCCTCCGGGAGCCCGAGCGCGGCCGAGACCTCGTCGGAGGCCGGCTCGGCGCTGAACGTGCGCCGCGCCGAGGCGATCTTCAGCCGGTACGTCTGCTCGAGCACCCCGAAGAGGCTCTGCACCCCGAAGTCCTGCTGCTCGATGCCGGGCGCGATGTCGGCGCGCACGTAGTTGTGCAGCAGCGCCACCGGACCCTGCTCGGTGCTGCGCACTCGCACCAGCCGCAGCACGCGGCTTCCGACGCCGGCCTCGAGCAGCGCGGCCACCGGCTTCGGCGGATCCATGAGCTCGCAGGCGATCACCGCGGTCTCCGTCACCACCCCCTGACGCGCGAAGTCCTCGGTGAGGGTCGACAGCTTCTGGGCGATCGCCGGCTCGATGATCGTCGAGGTGACGAAGGTGCCCCGCCCGCGCACCTGGCGCAGCAGCCCCTCCTCGATCAGCGTCGACAGGGCCCGTCTGAGCGTGCCCCGGCTCACGCCGAGCTCCTGGGCCAGCTCGGGTTCGCTCTTGAGACGGTAGTGCGGGGGCCACTCGCCGGAGGCGATCTTCAGCCGGATCCGGTCGGAGATCTGCGTGTGAATCGCCACCGGAGCGTCACGATCGATTGTGCTCACGCTCGCCTCCCCATCATCTGTCGCCGGCTCGTTGCGTGCTCCCTGAATACCACCGTCCCGGGTGGCGTGTCCAACCGGGGCGGCGGATGTTCTCAGTAGCTGACGGTGCTCTCGTCGCCGGTGTCGGTGACGATCTTGAGCCCCGCGCTCGTGCCGAGCAGCACGGCGCCCGCGCGCAGCAGCGAGAGCGCCTGGTCGTAGGTCTTGATCGAGCCCGAGGCCTTCACCTGCACGCCGTCGCGCGCGCGGTCCACGAGGTAGCGCACACTCTCGGGGTTCGCCGTCTCGATCTGGCCGCTGCTCGCGTTCTTCAAGAACGCGGCGCCCGCCTCCTGCGACAGCTCGACCGCGGCCTCCCGCTCCGCCTCCGTGAGCAGCGGCAGCTCCAGCATCACCTTGACCGGGATGCCACTCGCCCGCACCACACCCGCGATGTCCTCGCGGAACTCGTCGTACATGCCGCTCTTCAGCCAGCCGATCTGCACGCCGATGTCGAGCTGCGTCGCGCCGAGCCGCGCGATCTCCGCCGCCTCCGCGGCCTTGCCCGCGCTGGTCATGACGCCGACGTTGGGGAAGTCGAGGGCCGACGCGAGCTCGACGCCCGTGCCCGCCAGCTCGGAGGCGACGAGCGGCACCCACGACGCGGGGACCATCGCCGCGTTGAAGCCGTGCTCCACCGCCTCGCGCGCGTGCGCGACCATCCGCTCCTTCGTGATGCCCGTCTCGATGAGCGTGTGCTGCACGTAGGGTGCGAGCTCGGCGGGTGCGAGCGTGAGTTCCTCTGCACTAGACAATGTCAGTTCTCTTTTCTTGTTTCGGTGGATCCGCGTACGCGGAGAGGTCAGAGCTTGTCGGCGTAGTAGTCGGGAACGACGACGCCGTCGCCGCCGAACCACTTCGGCACGTCGACGCCGCAGACGAGGCCGATGTTGCCCCACGGCTCGAACGCGCCCGTGCGCACGATCACCTTCGCCTGCCGGGCGAGCTCGCCGAGCATGTCCGCGTGGCTGCGGGTGGTGAACTCGGCGCCCGCGAACGTCTGCTGCAGCCACTCGTCGAGCCGCGGGTTGTTCGAGACCACGTCTTCGGCGCGCACGACCCCCTCCACGACGAGCTCCTGCGAGATGAGGCCGAGAATGGTGCGCAGGTCGGGCAGGTTCTCGGCGATCGCGAGGTCGATGCGGTCGGCATCGCGCGGGATCGGGAACCCCGCGTCGACGACGAGGATCAGGTCGGTGTGGCCGAGCGTCGCGAGCGCGGCGCTGAGCTTGTCGTTCAGGATTCCTGACTTCTTCATGGGTCTTCCTCTCGGTCGCCTAGGCGATGGATGCGGTGGCGCCGGTCGCCAGCGCCATGATGGATTCTTCGGTCGCGGCGCCGCTGTCGATCACCGCGGCGAGCCGCCCCTCGCGCATCACCGCGATGCGGTCGGTGATGGTGAGCAGTTCGGGCAGGTCCGACGAGGAGCACAGGATCCCGACCCCCTGAGCGGCGAGGTCGAACAGCAGCTCGTAGATCTCGGCCTTCGCCCCGACGTCCACGCCGCGGGTGGGCTCGTCGAGCATGATGACGCCGGGATCGATGGCGAGCCACCGGCCGAGCATCGCCTTCTGCTGGTTGCCGCCCGACAGGGAGGTGATCCCCTGGCTCATGGTCGCGGTCTTGACCCGCAGGCGCCCCGCCTGCTCGCGGGCCCGTCGATCGAACTCGCGACGGCGGATCAGGCCGAGTCTCGTGAGCGACCGGGCCGTGAGGGCGCCGATGTTGTCGGAGACGCTCATGGTCGTCAGCAGCCCCTGGGCTCGACGCTCGCCCGGCACGAAGGCGAGCCGCCGCTCGACGCTCGCGATCGGCGAGCGGGAGGCGTAGTCCTCACCGAGCACGCGCACGGAGCCGGATCCTCCCGGCTGCGCGCCGAAGATGTTCTGCAGCAGTTCGACCCGCCCCGAATCGGGCAGCCCGGCGACGCCCAGGATCTCGCCCGGCCGAACGGTGAAGCTCACGTCCGCGTGGCGCCGCCCGCCGAGCTGCTCGACCTCGAGCACGGGCGAGGCGGACTCCCGCGCGGTGGAGCCCTGCTCGGCGCGGGTGGCGAACTGGCCGAGCTGGCGGCCAACCATCGCGGCCACGGCCTGCTCGGGCGTCGTCTCGTCGCGCCGCCACGAGGCGACATGCCTGCCGTCGCGCAGCACCTCGAGCTGATCGCACAGCTCGAACACCTCGGGCATGCGGTGCGAGACGTAGATAATGGTCGTGCCGGCCTGCTTGAGCCGGCCCATCAGGGCGAAGAGCCGGGCGGCCTCCGCAGGGGTGAGCATCGCGGTGGGCTCGTCGAGGATCAGCACGCGGCAGCCGCGGGCGATCGAGCGGGCGACCACCACGAGCTGCTGCGTCGCGAGGTCCAGCTCGCGCACGACCGTGCCCGGGTCGATGTCGAGATCGAGCTCGGCCAGCAGCTCGGCGGTGCGCCGCCGCATGCCGGCTTTCGAGGGGAACCAGCGGTTGCCGGGTTCGACGCCCGCGAGCACGTTCTCGGCCACCGTGCGGTCGGGCAGCAGGGAGAGCTCCTGCGGCACGATGGCCACGCTGTGCCGGGTGAGCACGGTGTTCGGGTCGAAGGAGGCGACCTCCTCCCCGAACACCGTGACGGTGCCGCTGCTCGGCGGCTGCAGGCCGGCGAGGATCTTGAGCAGCGTCGACTTGCCGGCCCCGTTCTCGCCCAGCAGGGCGGTGATCTCGCCCTCGGGGATGTCGAAGCTCACGCCGTCGAGGGCGCGTACCGGCCCGAAGGCGCGGCTCAGCTCGCGCACCCGGACCGCCGGCTCGATGTGTGCCATGTTCGTCTTCCTGTCTCTCCGTCTGCGACCCGCCGGCCGGGGTCAGCCCTCGACCGTCGCCTCGCCCAGGTTGTCCTTGGTGATGAACTGGGCCCCGGTGTCGACGCCGGTGATCTCGGTGCCCTCGGTGAGGAAGTCGACGAGCGTCTTGACCGCCTGGTAGCCCTGCTCCTCGGGGTTCTGGCTGATGGTGAACGTGACGACGCCCTTCTCGAGGAACTCGGCCGTCTGGGGCAGCAGGTCGAAGCCGACCATGCTGATCTTGCCGGTGTTGCCGGACTGCTCGACCCACTGGGCCGCGGCGGTCGTCGAGCAGCAGTCGAGGCCCGCGATCGCCACGACGTCCGACTGACCGGCCATGGTCGACTCGACGGTGTTGTAGGCCGCGTTGGGCTCGTTGCCCACGTTCACCGGGCCGACGATCTCGAGGTCCGTGCCCGAGAGGCCCTCCTCGAACCCGCCGAAGCGGTCGTGCGACCAACCGGCGCCGGTGTCGAGCTAGAAGACCACGACCTTGCCGGTCGCCTCCTCGCCGAGCACCGAGACCAGCTCCTCGGCCTGAGCCTGGCCCGAGGCCTTGAGATCCTGGCCCACGAAGCCCATCTGCTGAGAGTCGGGGTTGTCGGTGTTGAACGAGATGATCGGGATGCCGGCGTTGTACGCCTGCTCGATCACCGGCTTCAGGGCGTCGCTCGAGGCGGAGGAGACGGCGAGGCCGTCGACCGACTTCTGCTGGATCGCTGTCTGCAGCTCGGCGACCTGCTTCGCGGCATCGCCGCCGGTGGGGCCGATCAGCTGCACGTCGACGCCGAACTCCTCGCCGGCGCGCTCCATGCCCGCGGTGATGGGAGTGGCGAAGGCGAGCGACGGGTCGTGGTAGCTGAGCTTGATGCGCAGCTCCTCGCCGTCGTCGATCCGCTTCTGGATGTAGTCGGCGAGCTGGAAGCCGTCCGGCGAGGCGGCCTCATTGCCCGTGGTGATGGCGCCGCAGCCGGTCATGCCGAGTGCGAGTGCCGCCGCCGCGATTCCTGCGACGGCCGCCTTCCTGGCAGCTGATACGAGGGACATCGATGACTCCTTTGTGCTGGTGTGTCCGTTGGTGATGGTGAAGTGCTCGAGTGCTCAGGCGCGGGTCTTGCGCTTGCGCTGCCAGGTGTCGGCGGCGACGGCCGCGATGATCACGAGGCCGGTGACGACCGTCTGCCAGAACGACGAGATGCCGTTGATGTTGAGGATGTTCTGCAGCAGCCCGATGAACGCGACCCCGATCACGGTGCCGAGCATCGTGCCGCTGCCGCCGAAGAGCGCCGCGCCTCCGATGATCACCGCCGAGATCACGGTCAGCTCGAGGCCGGTGCCCGTGACGCCCTGCACGTACGACAGGAACGAGAGGCCGAGCACGCCCGCCATGGCTGCGGTCAGGCCGGAGAGCACGAAGGCGCCGACCTTCACCCGCTTGACGTTGATGCCGACGAGACGAGCGGCCTCCTGATTGCCGCCGACCGCGTAGGTGTTGAACCCGAAGCGCGAGCGCGAGAGCAGCACGACGCCGATGGCCGCGATGACGGCGAAGAAGATGAGCTGCATCGGCACGATCCCGAACAGCCGCCCCTGCCCGAGCAGGGTGAACTCGGCGACTCCGGGCTGCGACGAGCTCAGCGAGATGGGGGCGCCGTCCGAGATGAGCAGGGTGGCGCCCCGGAACACGCTCAGCGTGCCGAGGGTCACGATGAAGGAGGGCACTCCGAGCAGCACGACGGCGAGGCCGTTGAGCAGCCCGGCGAGCACGCCGACGGCCAGGCCGACGAGCACGGCCACCGGCCAGGCGATGCCGGCGGCGATCACCATTCCGGTGCTGATCGCCGCGAGGGCGTAGATGGAGCCCACCGAGAGGTCGATCTCGCCGTTGACGATCACGAACGTCGCCCCGATGGCCATGATCCCGATCTGCGCGATCTGCTGACCGACCGAGAGCAGGTTGTCGGCCTGCACGAAGTTGGGCGAGAGCACCGCTCCCAGGATGAACAGCAGCACGAGCGCCGCGAGCACCCCCGCCTCGCGCGCGTGCACGAACGCGCGGACGTCGAACTTCTTCTGCGGAAGCGCAGCGGTGGTGGTCATCGGGCTTCTCCGTTCTGGGTGGGGCGGGGCAGGCCGAGCTGTTCGGCGGTGGGCAGTGAGGGGATGACGCCGGCGACGGTCACGGCGTGCGCGCCGGCGGCCGCGGCCAGCTCGGCGGCGGCGTCGACCGAGCGGGCGGTGGCCAGCCCGACGGCCAGGGCGGCCGTGAAGGAGTCGCCGGCGCCGGTCGTGTCGACCACGTTGGCGACCGCGTGCGCCTGCACCGGTCGCACCCCCTCGGCGTCGGCGATGAGCGCGCCGTGGCCCCCGCGCGTGAGGATCGCGCACCCGCCCGTGCGCTGCTGCAGCATGGTCGCGAGCGCCACGTCGTCGAGCCCGTGGTCGGCGACCAGGCCGAGGAGCACCGGCGCCTCGGTCTGGTTCGGGGTGATCACGTCGATGTCGGCCCAGACCTCGTCCGGGAGCCGCCTGGCGGGGGCGGGGTTGAGCAGCGTGCGGGTGCCGCAGAGACGGCCGATGCGCAGCGCCGCGGCGACCGCCGCACGGGGGATCTCCATCGACACCACGAGCACGTCCGCCCGCTCGATCTCGGGGCGGAACGCCTCGACGGCCTCGGCGTCGAGCTCGTCGAGCGCGCCGGGGGCGATTGCGATGCGGTTCTCGCCCGAGGGGTCGACCTCGATGAAGCCGACCATCGTCGGCCCCTGCGCGGTGACGACGCGCTCGGCGTCGACGTCCTCCCGGGCCCAGAGCTCGCGGGCCGCCCTTCCGTGGGCATCGTCTCCGATCGCGGTCAGGAAGCTGACGCGCGCGCCGAGGCGCGCGGCGCCGATCGCCTGATTGGATCCCTTGCCGCCGTGCTCGCTCGCGAACGAGCCGCCGCTGACGGTCTCACCCGCTGAGGGGAAGCGCGGCACTCGCATCGTGAGGCCGACGCCGTAGCTTCCGACTACCGCAATCTTCATTGATTCGCACCGAACTTCTTTGTACGTGGACAACTATGAACAATTACGAATTTGTAGGGCGATTCGGCGCGCGCGTCAAGCGGCGCCCCCGCACGCTCCGCGTCGGGCCGCGGAACCCGAGAAGCGCTCGCGCGGCGGCGCCGCCGAGCGCGCCTCGCGCGGCCGGCAGATGGGCGCGCCGAAACGCCGCGCGGCCGCGATCCCGCGGGTCGCCGCCGCGATCAGAGGCGAGGATCGGCGCTAGCGCGGGGCGACGAGCGCGAACGGGTAGCGCGACGAGCGGGCCACCCGCACCGAGTCGTCGAGCGAGTCGAGGCCGCCGCCCGCGAATCGATCGCCCGTCTCGTACCCCGGGTCGCTCGACACGACCACGCGCCCGCCCGCGTTCACGAGCGTCGCCTCGGGCAGTTCCGCGACGCTCGGCAGCAGCACGCCCTCGAGCGACGACACGAGCACATCGGCGCAGACCACACCGGCGAAGCCGCCGTCGAGCATCACGGGGATCGACGACGTGATCGTGATCTCGTTCGAGCAGAGGTAGTCGACGAAGGGGCCGGCGACGTGGCGCTCGCCCGTGGCCAGCGGCACGCGGTACCACTCGAGGCGCACGAGGTCGATCGCGGCCTGGCCCGGCCCGAAGGTGGACGAGGCGAGCAGGCTGCGCTCGGGGCCCTGCCACCAGGCGAGCGGATTGCCCTCCGAGACCACGCTCTCGCTCGCGCAGTACCCGGCGCCGTAGAGCGGGCGGTCGGAGGCGTCGAGGATCGCGTGAGCCTCGGGCTCCACGAGCGCCGCGAGCTGGGCGCCGCTCATCGGGCCGCCGCGCAGCTGCTGCCGCAACTGCTCGCTCAGGCGGGGGAGCCAGGCGTCGAGCGGCGCGAAGACGCCGTCGAAGAACTCGTCGACCGTCTCGATCCCGCTCTCGAGCGCGCGATCCGCTGCCGTAATCACCTCAGTCCCCTCCCCTTCGAGGCCGTCACCCGGAGCGGTCGTCCGCCCGGCGTGAGTCCAGTGTGGCACGAAACACCTCGTCGCGCGGGTCGGCGAGCAGCTCGGCGCGGAAGGCGACGAGCCAGCGCACCGAGCCCCGCACGCTCTCGCGCACGACGGAGCGCGCCGCGGCGGCGTCGCCCGCGCGGGTCGCCTCGATCTGGGAGGCGAGCGCATCGTGGGTGCACCGGCGCGCGGCCGCGTCGAGGTCCTGCAGGGCGAGCAGCGGGGTGAACTCCGTCTGCACGCGCACGTGCTCGTTGGTGAGGCGCACCGACTGGCTGAGCGCCGCGAGCTCGAGCTGCACCTCGGTGACGCGTCGGCGCCAGAGTTCGGGGGTCAGATCGCGGGCGGCGTCGAGCAGGCCGCGCACCACGTCGAGCTCCTCGGCCGTCGCGCGCAGGCAGGCGTAGTCGGCGCAGGCTCCCACGATCACCTCGTAGTGCACGCCCAGGTCGGCGAGCGCGACGCGCGGCATCGCCGCGAGCGCCCGCGCGTTGACCTCCTCGACCGCGCCGTGGCTCGACCGGACGAAGCTGCCGCCGTGCCTCCCGCGCCGCGTCTCGATGAGGCCCCGGTGCCGCAGCGCGCCCAGCGCTTCGCGCACCGTGACGACGGCCACGCCCAGCAGCCCGGAGAGTTCGGTCTCGCTCGGCAGCCGCTCGCCCTCGGTGAAGGCGCCGACCGAGATCGCCTGCACGATGCGCGAGACCACCTGCTCGGTGCGGCCCTCCTCGCCGATCGGGGCGAAGGCGGCGGTGCGCAGGCGGCTCGGAGGCGACTGCGTGAGCGAGCTGTTCACCGACGACCTCCGATCTGCCTGCGGATCCGTGAAGAGTTTCCCACGGCGCGAGTGAGGATTCGCTGAGCCGCAACGTAATGAAAACGTGACTTGCCGGAATCATTCTCGCATTCAAACCTATAAACCCATATGTTATGTTTCATTTATCGGCTCGTCACGAGCCCTTCCGACAACGACGTTGAGGAGCATCCGCACCATGCGCCACACCACCCCCGCCGACGAGCACGGCCAGGCGGCCGTCTCCGTCCAGGGCGTCCACAAGCAGTTCGGCGACCTCGTCGCGGTCAAAGACCTCGACATCGACATCCGCGCCGGCGAGTTCTTCTCCATGCTCGGCCCCTCCGGGTCGGGCAAGACGACGGTGCTGCGCATGATCGCCGGCTTCGAGGAGCCGACCTCCGGCCGCATCCTGCTGCACGGCCAGGACGTCACCGCCTCCGCGCCGTTCGACCGAGAGGTCAACACCGTCTTCCAGGACTACGCTCTCTTCCCCCACCTCACCATCGCCGAGAACGTCGCCTACGGCCTCACAGTGCGCGGCATCTCCAAGGCCGAGCGGGCGCGCCTCGTCGGCGAGGCCCTCGAACAGGTGCAGCTCTCCCACGTCGCCGAGCGCCGCCCCTCGCAGCTCTCGGGCGGCCAGCGGCAGCGCATCGCACTCGCACGCGCACTGATCCTGCGCCCCAAGGTGCTGCTGCTCGACGAACCCCTCGGCGCTCTCGACAAGCAGCTGCGCGAGCAGATGCAGTTCGAGCTCAAGCAGATCCAGCGCGAGGTCGGGATCACCTTCGTGTTCGTCACCCACGACCAGGAGGAGGCGCTCACGCTCTCCGACCGGGTCGCCGTGTTCAACAACGGCAGGATCGAGCAGGTCGGCAGCCCCCGAGAGGTCTACGAGTTTCCCCAGACCGAGTTCGTGGCCCGCTTCCTCGGCATCACGAACCTGCTCGCCGGCGACGCCGCCCTCGCCATCCTGGGCGAGAGCTCGCCCCACAGCGTGCGCCCCGAACGGGTGCAGATCGCCGACCCCGCCGCGCCCGCGACCGACGGCACGATCTCGCTCTCCGGCCGAGTGCTCGAGACCGTCTACGCGGGCGCCCACACCCGCTACCTCGTCGAGACCGAGAGCGGCATGCGCTTCATCTCCGAGAAGCAGAACAACCAGAGCCCCCGCACCGACCCCGTGCAGCGCGGCGACACCGTCAGTCTGCGCTTCGAGCGCAGCCACGCGGTCGCGGTCCCCGGCACGGCGGTCGCCGCACCCGGCGAACCGGCCGCGGTCTGACCGCCCTCGCCCCGCCACCAGCCCCGAACCCGCACTACAAAGGAGTAACGATGAACAAGAAACTGCTCGCCCCCGCGGCACTCGTCGCCGCGGTCGGCCTCGCACTCTCAGGCTGCGCCAGCGAGAGCGGCACCGCAGGCGGCGAAGCCGGCGGCCTCCAGATCGACGTGCCCGACATCCCCATGATCGAGGAGCTCGGCGACACCGAGAACGAGGTCAACATCCTCGCCTGGTCCGGCTTCGTCGAGCCGGCGTGGGCCGATCAGTTCACCGCCGACACCGGCTGCACCGTCAACCGCAAGGTCTTCGCGACGAGCGACGAGGCCGTGCAGCTCATGCGCACCGGCGAGTACGACCTCGTCTCGGCCTCGGGCGACGCGAGCCTGCGACTCATCGTCGACGGCAACGTGCAGCCGCTCAACACCGAGCTGATCCCCAACTTCGGCGACGACATCGTCGAGGGCATGAAGGGCCAGCTCTACGACACCCTCAACGGCAACGTCTACGGCATCCCGATCGGCCGCGGCGCGAACATCCTGCAGTACAACAGCTCGGTCGTCACCGACGAGCCGACCAGCTGGGACGTGGTGTGGGAGGCCGACAGCCCCTACGCCGGCAAGATCGCCGCCTACGACAGCCCGATCTACATCGCCGACGCGGCCATCTACCTGATGGCCACGCAGCCCGATCTCGGCATCGAGAACCCGTACGCGCTCGACGAGGAGCAGCTCGCGGCGGCCGTCGACCTGCTCAAGCAGCAGAACGAGATGGTCTCCGAATACTGGAGCCCCGCCACGAACGTGACCTCGTTCACCGGCGGCAACTCCGTGGTCGGCACCTCGTGGGAGGTGCTGCGCAAGGCGACGCAGGACGAGACGTTCAAGAGCGTGCTGCCCGAGGAAGGCTCGACCGGCTGGTCCGACGCCTGGATGCTCGCCGCCGACGCCCAGCACCCCAACTGCGCCTACGCGTGGATGGACTACACCAGCGCGCCCGACGTGAACGGCCAGATCGCCATGAACTTCGGCATGGCCCCCGCGAACGCCGCATTCTGCGACTCGAGCGACGAGGCCAAGGAGCACTGCGACTACTACAACGCCACCGATGAGGACTACTACCAGAAGGTGTGGTTCTGGACCACGCCCATCGACCAGTGCCTCGACGGCCGCACCGACGTGCAGTGCACCAACTACCAGGACTGGACCAGCGCCTGGGCCACGGTGAAGGGCTGATCCTCACCCCCTCGAGCGGATCCTGACGATCCGCTCCCGTCGGCCGGGCGAGACCCCTCGCCCGGCCGACGGATCCACCCCATCCGCAATCCCTCCACCCGCAAGCCCCACCGTCAGCGAGGCCCCCCATGAGCTCCCAGAACGTTCTCGAACGCCGCCCCAAGCCGATCTCGACAGCGCTCTACCGCCACCCGAGAGGCCGCCTCGCCTCGCTGCTCACCCTGCCGATGACGTGGCTGGTCGGGGTCTACATCCTGTCGCTCGCGCTGCTGCTCATCACGGCCTTCTGGACGACGGATCCCTTCACCTCCCGCGTCAAGCCCGGCTTCACGCTCGAGAACTTCCAGCAGGTCGTCACCGTGCCCGCCTTCCGCGACACCGCCCTGCGCACCCTCGGCATCGCCCTCGCCGTGACCGCGATCTGCGCGATCTTCGCGGTGCCCCTCGCCGTGTTCATGGCGAAGGTCGCGGGCCCGCGGCTGCGGGCCGTGCTCGCCGTGCTCGTGACGCTGCCCCTCTGGGCCGGCTACCTCGTGAAGATCATCGCGATGCGCCTCGTCTGGACCGACAACGGCTTCTTCAACTGGTCGCTCGCCCCGCTCGGCGTCGAGGGGCCCGGCCTCGGGGTGCTGACCGTGATCCTCACGCTCGTCTACCTGTGGTTCCCGTACATGGCGATCCCCGTCTACGCGGCCGTCGCGCAGATCCCCGCCAACCTCTTCGACGCATCCTCCGACCTGGGGGCCAGCGGCTTCCGCACCATCCGTACCGTCGTCGCCCCGCTGCTGCTGCCGTCGCTCATCGCCGGCTCCATCTTCACCTTCTCGCTCAGCCTCGGCGACTACATCGCGGCCATGTACGTGGGCGGCTCCACCCAGATGATCGGCAGCATCATCGCCCAGAACATCAACCTCAACCCGCCGCTCGCCGCAGCCTTCTCGGTCGTGCCGATCGTGCTGGTCGTCATCTATCTCGCCGCCGTGCGCCGCACGGGCGCGCTCAACAACCTGTAGGCCGAAGGAGACCCCGACATGCTTCGCCTGAACCGCGCCACCAAGATCGCCCTCGCCGCCGTCACGCTCGTCGTCATGGGATTCATGTACATCCCGCTGTTCGTGATCGTCATGAACTCGTTCAACTCGGGCCGGGTGGCGGGCTGGCCGATCCCCGGCTTCTCGCTCGAGTGGTGGGGCAAGGCGCTCGCCAACCCGGCCGTGCACGCCGCGCTGCTCAACTCGGTCGTCGTCGCGGCCGTGGCGACCGCCTTCGCCCTGCTGCTCGGCACGCTCGCGGCCTTCGCCCTGCAGCGCTTCAAGTTCTTCGGCCAGCACACCGTCAACCTGCTCATCGTGCTGCCGATCACCCTGCCCGGCATCGTCACCGGCGTGGCGCTCTCGAACACCTTCCACCAGGTGCTCAAGCCGATGGGCATCCACGTGGGCTACTGGGGCATGATCATCGCGCACGCCACCTTCTGCGTGGTGATGGTGTTCAACAACGTGATCGCGCGCCTGCGCCGCATGAACCCCAACCTCGAGGAGGCCTCGATGGACCTGGGCGCCGGCATCGGCCAGACCTTCCGGCTCGTCACCTTCCCGCAGTTCCGCAGCGCCTTCATCGCGGGCGGCCTGCTCGCCTTCGCCCTGTCGTTCGACGAGATCGTGGTGACGATCTTCACCGCTCCGCCCGGCGTCGAGACGCTGCCGCTGTGGATCATGAACCAGATGGCGCGCCCCAACGAGGTGAACCAGGTGAACGTGGTCGCCACCGTGATGATCCTGCTGTCGCTCATCCCCGTGTACTTCTCGCAGAAGGCCTCGGCCGCGGGCGACGCGAAATAGGGGCGGATCGACCCGCGCCTCTCGGGGACGCAGCAGCGGGGCCCGGGGCCGGCCCGCGAGGGATCCGGCCCCGGTTCCGGATCAGAGCACCTTCGAGAGGAAGTCCCGGGTGCGCTCCTCGCGAGGGTGGTCGAAGATCTCCGTGGGAGGGCCGCTCTCGACGACCTTGCCCTCGGCCATGAACACCACCCGATCGGCGACCTCTCGGGCGAAGCCCATCTCGTGCGTGACGAGCACCATCGTCATGCCCGACGCGGCGAGATCCCGGATCACCTGCAGCACCTCGCCCACCATCTCGGGGTCGAGCGCGCTCGTCGCCTCGTCGAAGAGCATGATCTCGGGGCTCATCGCGAGCGCGCGGGCGATCGCGACGCGCTGCTTCTGACCGCCGGAGAGCGATGCGGGGCGCGCATCGGCCTTGTCGCCGAGCCCCACGCGCTCGAGCAGCTCGAACGCTCGGGAGCGGGCGTCGGCCTTGCCCTGCTTCTTCAGCTCGGTGGGCGCCAGCATCACGTTCTCGAGCGCCGTCATGTGCGGGAACAGGTTGAAGTGCTGGAAGACCATGCCCACGCGCTGGCGCACGGCATCGAGGTCCTTCCCCTTCGCGGTGGCGATGTTCTCGCCCACGATCAGCACCTCGCCGCTCGTGACCTCCTCGAGGCGGTTGAGGCAGCGCAGCAGCGTCGACTTGCCCGAGCCCGAGGGCCCGATCACCGCCACCACCTCGCCGTTCGCGACCGAGAGGTCGATGCCCATGAGCACCTGGTTCTTGCCGAACGACTTGTGCAGATCCCGCACCTCGATCGGATTGTCGACCGTGGCGACCGGACGCGTGTACGCGGGTTCGTTGTTCGTCATGATCATCCCCTACTTGTTGAACTTCCGGTCGAACCAGTTGGACAGCACCGTGAGCAGCCAGATCACGACGAAGTACATCACACCGACCACGATCCAGATCTCGAACGAGCGGAACGTCGAGGCGATCACGATGCGGCCCTGATAGGTGAGCTCGGCGAAGCCGAGCACCGACAGCAGCGACGTGTCCTTCAGCGTGATGATGAACTGGTTGATGAGGTTGGGCGTCATGATCTTGAACGCCTGCGGCATCACCACGCGGCGCATCGACGAGCCCCAGCCGAGGCCGAGCGAGCGCGCGGCCTCCATCTGACCCGGATCGACCGACTGCACGCCGCCGCGCACCACCTCGGTGATGTACGCGCCCGCGTTGAGCGAGAGCGTGATCACACCAGCGGTGAGCGCGTCGAGCGGCTGCCCGGTGACCGCGGGGACGCCGAAGTAGAAGAAGAACGCCTGCACCAGCACCGGGGTGCCGCGGAAGATGTTCACGTACGCCGACGCGAGCTGCCTGAGCACGACATTGGTCGACAGCTTGAGGATGCCGAAGACGATGCCGAGGATCATCGCGAAGAAGATCGACAGCGCCGTCGCCAGCAGCGTCAGCATGAGGCCCTGCAGCAGGGTCGGCATCGACGCGCCGATGAGGCTCCAGAACGAGGTGCCGCTGCCCTCGGCGTCCTCGATCGCCAGGTAGCGGTCGATGATCATCTGGTAGACTCCCGAATCCTTCGCGTTCTGCAGGCCGTCGTTGAACAGCTGCAGCAGCTCGGCGTTCTGGCCCTTGAGCACGGCGAAGCCGTAGTCGGCGCCCGGCTCGGGATCGGTGACGATCTTCAGCGGCACGTTGCCCGACGCGATGCCGAACTGCAGCACCGGGGCGTCCTCGAAGGTGGCCGCCGAGTTGCCCGTGGCCACGTCGTTATACATGTCGGCCGAATCCTGGAACGCGTTGACCTCGAAGCCGACGTCCTTGCTGAGCTCTTGCGCGAAGTCGTAACCGACGGTGCCGGTCTTCACGGCGACCGTCTGGCCCGCGAGGTCCTCGTACGACGCGATGTCGCTGTTCTCGGCGACCGCCATCTGCACGCCCGACGCGTAGTAGGAGTCGGAGAAGTCGAACACCTGTTTGCGCTCGTCGGTGATGCTCATACCCGCGATCACCCCGTCGGCCTGGCCCGCCTGCACCGCCTGCAGAGCCGCATCGAACCCGAGGGTCTTCACCTCGACCTCGAAGCCCTGGTTCGCAGCGATCGCCCGCAGCAGGTCCATGTCGATGCCGACGTTCGTACCGTCGAGCTGGTAGATGAACGGCGCGAAGGTCGTGTCGGTCGCGATCACGAACTCGCCGTTGGTCTTCGGGGTGTCGGTCGCGAAGTTCGGGTTCACCGGCAGCTCGCCGGGCTCGCCGAGGTCGAGCTCCTCGTTGCCGAGGGCCGCCTTGCCGCTGCCGATCGTGGCAGCCTCCGGGGCGTCGGCGCCGAGGTAGTCGTCGAGGATCGCCTGGTAGGTGCCGTTCTCGATGACGTTCTTCAGGCCCTCGTTGAACGCCTCGCGCAGCTCGGCGTTCTCGCCCTTCTTGACGCCCATGCCGTAGCTGGACGCCTTCTCCTGGTCGGTGACGGTCTTGAGCGCGACGTTGCCCGTCGCGATGCCGTACGCGAGGATCGGGTAGTCGTCGAAGACCGCGGCGGAGTTGCCCGCCGTCACGTCGCCGTACGCGTCGGAGGCGTCCTGGAAGCCTGTGACCGTGAAGCCGTGCTCCTCGCCGAGCGTCTCGGCGAACGCGAAGCCCTCGGTGCCGGTCTTCGCCGACACCGTCTTGCCGGCCAGATCCTCGTAGCTCGCGATGGTGTCGTCGTTCTGCGCGACCGCCATCTGGATACCGGAATCGAAGTAGGGGTTCGAGAAGTCGAAGGTCTTCTCGCGCTCCTTGGTGATCGACATGCCGGCCATGACGGCGTCGGCCTGGCCCGACTGCACCGCCGCGAGCGCGCCGTCGAAGCCGAGCACGTCGATCTCGACGTCGAATCCCTGATCCTCGGCGATGGCGTTGATGAGGTCGATGTCGATGCCCCGGAGCTCGCCGTCTCGCTGAAACTCGAACGGCGCCCACGTGGTGTCGGTCGCGATCGTGTAGGTCTGCCCCTCGGCGCCCTTGGTCTGCATGAGCGCGTTCGCGGCGCCGACGGCGCCCCCGACCGTGAACAGCAGGACGAAGAGCGCGGTGATGCTCGCCAGGGTGAAGGCCCTGTACTCGCGCCACCAGGCCGCGGTCTGTCTGATGAGAGTCATTGAGTCCTCTTGTCGTCGTTGACTTCTGTGTACTTGCCTGTTTGCTGGGCTGCGGTGTGCAGCGACGCCTTCCAACCTACGCGATGGTCGAGCGGGCCCCGCGTCGGGGCGCTTCGAGCGGTGCGGCATCGGCGGTGTCCGCGGGCGGTGCCCTCGGCGCCAGTTCAGGGGTTCACAAAAAAAGCCCCGGGACGACGCGAAAACCCCACCGCGAAGCAGTGGGGTTTTGGCGGAGGATGGGGGATTTGAACCCCCGAGGGCGTGAACCCAACACGCGTTCCAGGCGTGCGCCATAGGCCGCTAGGCGAATCCTCCTCGCTGGCCGAAAAGGCCAACGCCCACCAGTCTAGCGGGTTCCCGCCACGCTTCCGAAACCGGCTGTTCGGGCCGAAACTGAGAGCGTTCTCAGACCTGCACTTGAAAGTAACGGATTGGTAACGCATACTAGACGAGGCGCTCGGGCCACTGCCCGGCGTTTTTTGTTGGACAATCCCTGGAGCAAACGCGTGCGAGTACCCGCCAAGGCCTTCGTAGTCGGCCTGGTCTCATCCGTCACGTTCGCCTTCGGCGCCGCACCCGCCATGGCGAGCACGCCCGTCGAAGATTTCTCGGTCGCCGCGGTGCAGCCCGCCGCCCAGATCTCCCAGACGCTCGACACCACGAGCGACGACGTGATCGCGGGCGCATCGATCGAAGCGGTCGTGGCCATCGACGAGGTCTCGACCGTTCCCCACGGCTTCGACGTGGCCGCTACGATCGCCCTTGCTGAGAGCGAGGTCGGCACGAGCCGCGCGACCGGCTGGAGCGCCCCCGGCGAGTGCATCATGTCGGCCCAGCGCTGGATCCGCGCGGGCGGCGGCAACTGGGGCGGCGGCGGCAACCCCGTCTCGAACTACGACAACGCGACCCGCGTCACCCTCGCCACCGCGGCCCCGGGCGACGTCATCCAGTACGAGAACATCGACTCCCCCACCTCGTGGGTGACGGGCGTGCACACCGTGCTCATCACCGAGGTGCACGACGACGGCACCTTCACCATCATCGAGTCGAACAACCCCGGCGGTTCCGGCCTCGTCAGCAAGAACGAGAGTTGGACGCCCGCGCCCCCGGCCGGTTTCCAGGCCGCCGTCTGGCGCTTCTGAGTCTGCATTCTCCGCGCGACAGGGCGGGGTCGGATCGCATGATCCCGGCCCCGCCCTTTCGCGTGCCCGGGCGGGCCCGCCTTCTCTCCCACCTTCTCCCTTCTCCCTTCTCTCGTTCCCTCCCCTCCTCTCCCTTTCTCCTTTCCTCCTTCCCTCCCCCCTCCTCCCGTCCTTTCCTCCCCTTCCCCTCCTCCCATCCCTTCCTCCTCTTCCCTTCCTCCCATCCCTTCCCCTCCTCCCCTTCCCCCTCCTCCCCCAGCGAGAGGGGGACTGTCTGAATAATGGTGTGTGAGGGTCCGGCCTGATCCGAAAGGAGATGGCCGTGGCTGACACGACCACTGTCGTTGTTGACGACGAGATGATTGATCCCGTGACCGGGGAGATCATCGATCAGAAAGAACTCGCAGAACGCTTGCTCGCGCAGGCGAAGGAGCAGGGCGTGAGCCTGACGGGGCCGGGCGGCCTGCTCAGCCAGCTCACGAAGAACGTCCTCGAGACCGCGCTGAATGCCGAGTTGACCGAGCACCTCGGCCACGAGCACGGCGGGACCCCAATCGGCGAGAACATGCGTAACGGGACGCGGGTCAAGACGGTGCTGACAGAGATCGGCCCCGTCGAGATCGAAGTCCCGCGAGATCGAGACGGGTCGTTCGAGCCGGTGATCGTCCCCAAGCGGAAACGCCGACTGGACGGCATCGATCAGATCGTTCTGTCCCTTTCCGCTCGGGGGTTGACGACCGGTGAGATCGCTGCGCATTTCGACGAGGTCTATGGGGCGAAGGTCTCCAAGGACACGATCAGCCGGATCACCGAGAAGGTCGCCGGGGAACTCGCCGAATGGTCGAGCAGGCCGTTGGATGCGCTCTACCCGGTGATCTTCGTCGACGCGATCGTGGTGAAGGTCCGTGACGGGCAGGTGAGGAACACCCCGTTCTATGTCGTGATGGGCGTCACCGTGAACGGGGAACGCGACATCCTCGGCATCTGGGCCGGTGACGGTCAGGAGGGTGCGAGGTTCTGGCTGCAGGTGTTCACCGAGCTGAAGAACCGGGGTGTCGAGGACGTGCTCATCGCGGTCTGCGACGGGCTGAAGGGTCTCCCGGAGGCGATCAACACCACTTGGGAGCAAACGGTCGTCCAGCAGTGCATCGTCCATCTGATCCGCAACAGCTTCCGCTACGCCGGGCGGCAACACCGCGACGCGATCGTCCGTTCCCTCAAACCCGTCTACACGGCCCCGTCGGAGCAGGCGGCGAAGGATCGGTTCGAGGAGTTCGCCGCCGAGTGGGGCGGACGGTATCCGGCGATCGTGCAGCTCTGGAAGAACAGCTGGGCGGAGTTCGTGCCGTTCCTCGAGTATGACGTCGAGATCCGGCGGGTGATCTGCACGACCAACGCGATCGAGTCAATCAACGCTCGCTATCGGCGCGCCGTGAGAGCTCGGGGGCACTTTCCCAACGAGGCCGCCGCGCTGAAATGTCTCTACCTCGTGACGCGGTCGCTTGACCCGACTGGCGGCGGAAGGGCACGCTGGGTGATGAGGTGGAAGCCCGCGCTGAACGCGTTCGCGATCACCTTCGCCGGACGGTTCGAGAAAACCACTCACGAATGAAAACCGCCGGATCCCACACACCGTTTATCGGACAGACCCGCGAGAGGCGGGTTTTGCATCTTCTGCGCGACCATCACGTGCGTTTTCCGCCTTTCGGCGGTGCCCTCTTGATCCCAGTCCGGTCGCCGCACTCCGCTCACAGCGGACGGACCTGCGCTAAACTCTCGCGATCTCCGGCATGGTCTGTGGACAAGCCCCTCGGGTGACGTCCCGCAGGCGATGATGAGGCATGGCTTCGATCTCCGAGCAGGCGCACCGCGCTCTCCCGGGCCGCGCGTTCCTGGTGCGGGAGGCGTTGCACCAGGGCTACGGCCGCGGCGCCCTCGCCCACCCGCGCTGGCACCGCCCCTTCAGCGGAGTGCGCACGGGCGCCCCGCCCGCGAGCACGCTCTCCGGGCGCGCGCTCGACTACGTGCCGCGGCTCCGGCCGGGCGACCGGTTCAGCCACGCAACGGCGCTCGCCCTGCTGGGCTGTCCGATCCGGGGGCCCCGGGCGCGCCCGTCGACGTCTCATCACCGGCGGCCCGCGGCCGGGTCGCCTGCGACGGCGTCGTGGGGCACCGGCACACGGCTGAGGCGCCGCAGTACCCGTGCGTCGTTCCCGAGCAGGAAGAGTGGATCCCGGTCGTCTCGCCGCTGCACGCGGTGCTGCAGGCGGCGTCGACCCTGCCGGTCCGCGAACTCGTCGTGGCCCTCGATCATCTGCTGCGGCGCGATCCGCAGCGCTACGATCCGCAGCTCCGCGTGCTTCCGAAGCAACTGCGCCGGGCTGCGGAGACCGCCGCCGGGCGCGGGGTCGTCCGCTTCCGAGCCGCGGCGGCACTCGCTCGTGTCGGGGCCGACTCGCGCATGGAGACACTGATGCGGCTGGCTGGGGCGCGGGCCGGAATGCCGGAGCTCGACCTGCAGTTCGAGGTGCGCGACCGGGCCGGAGTCTGGATCGGGCGATTCGACGGCGCCGATCGCGCCAGCCGCAGCCTCTTCGAGTTCGACGGCGAGCAGCACCTGCTGACGCTCGGCCAGCGGAAGCGCGATGCGCGCAAGCATCAGGGCGCCCGCGACGCCGGCTGGAGGATCCTGGTGTTCTATCGCGAGGAGCTGACCGGCGATCTGCTCCCGGCCGGCCGCTCCATGCTCGAGTTCAGCGGGCGCCTCGCTCGTCGCGTTCCGGCCGGGCTCGCCCGACTGCTCGACGAAACTGCTGCGGGTGCGTCGGAGTCGGCGATCCCGATTCGCCGGCGCCTCGATCGGGGCTAACTGGCCGCCCCGGGCCCGGCCACGGCCGCCCGCTCCGCGCGACCCTCCCAGCTCCCCGCGCCCGTCCCCGCACCAACCCCGTCGAAAGGCGGATATCGCACGGGATTCGGCGGCGGGAGCTGCAGAACTCGCCTCTCGGCGGGGTTCCCCGGTCTATTCCGGGCGGAAAGGGGGTGGGACGGGCGGGGAGGAGTGGGGGGAGGGTGTGGGAGCGGGCGACGCGGAACGAAAGGGCCCTCAGGGCCGGCCCGCCCGGCGGGCCCCTTCCGCGCGTCAGCCCGCGCAGCCCCTACAGCAGCTCGCGGTGGCGATCCCGCAGCTCTTCGACCGCGCGCTCCAGGGCGGGGTCGTCGCCGCGGGCGAGCCCCGCGTACTGCAGCACGACGCCGTCCTCGGTCGGCACGGCCTTCACCCACATGCGGCGGCGCGGCACGAACAGCGACCACAGCAGCCCGCCGAGCGCGAGCAGCGCGAAGATCAGCACCCACTCCTGGGCGGGGTTCTGCATCACGTCGAACGACGCGTAGCGCGGCACCGAGTCGAGGGTGATCGTGCCGAGGCCGTTCGGCAGGTCGACCGTCTCGCCCGGTTTGAGCTCGAGCGAGTCGCTGTCGACAGCGCGACCGGTCAGCTGCTCCATGTTCTCGGTGTCGAGCACGTAGACCGACTGCGGGATGCCGCTGTCGATGCCGAGGTCTCCGGTGAACACGTCAAGGGTGAGCACCGGGTTCTCGAGGTCGGGGTAGTTCGAGGTGTAGGCTCCCGTGTCGAGTTCGGTCTGGGTGGGGTAGAAGAAGCCGCGCAGCCCGAGCTGGGTGTTCTCGCCGGCCTCATCGACGATGCCGTGCGGCACCTTCACCACGCCGAGCGAGGTCATGTTCAGGTTGTCCTGCGGGATGAACGGCATCGCCTCGCTGTACACGACGGTGCCCTCGGCGTTGCGGATCGTGATCTGCGGCGCGTAGCCGTTGGCGATGAGGTAGATCGGCGAGCCGTGCACGCGCAGCGGGTGGTTGACGCGGATCGTGTGGTCGCTCTCGGCCCCGGCCCCGTCGCTGAGGGTCACGTTCGCCACGTAGTCCTTGACGAGGCCGATGGCGTCGATGTTGCCGTCGTCGGGGGTGTTGTACGAGACGTCGAGCGAGTCGAGGCGCAGGCTGAAGGGTTCGAGGGTCGAGCTGTCGAAGGAGCGCCCCGAGGTGGCGGTGTCGTAGTCGATCAGCTGGTTGATGAGGGTCTCGCCCTCGACGATCACCTTCTGCCCGTTGAACGTGAAGACGCCGCCGATGCCGACGCTGATGAGCACGCCCAGCAGCGACACGTGGAACAGCAGGTTGCCGGTCTCGCGCAGGTAGCCGCGCTCGGCCGAGACCGAGATCTCCTCGGCGCCGCGGCGCGATGCGCGCTGCACCTGCGCTCGGTAGCGCAGCTTCTGCAGCACGCCGGCCGCCTCGGTGACGGCGCGTTCGGCGAAGGCCGCGCGATCCGCCTCGCTCGCGTCGGGGTTGGAGACCCGGATCTCGGTGTAGCCGGCCATGCGCTGCAGGCGGGCGGGCGTCTTCGGCGGCTGCCCGCGCCAGGCCTTCCAGTGGTGCACGATGCGCGGCAGCACGCAGCCGATGAGCGAGATGAACAGCAGCAGGTAGATCGCCGAGAACCACACCGAGCCGTAGACGTCGAACGCCTGGATCGGGAAGGCGTCGAGGATGGGGAACAGCTCGGGGTGATCCTGCTCGTACTGGATCACGCCGTTGGGGTCGGCGCTGCGCTGCGGCACGAGGGACCCCGGGATCGCCGCGACGGCGAGCAGCAGCAGCAGGATCAGGGCGACGCGCATGCTCGTGAGCTGGCGCCAGAACCAGCGCAGCCAGCCGGTGAAGCCGAGCTCGGGCGACTCCGCCCGCAGCGAGCCGCCGGAGCCGGTTCCGTCATCGTAATCAGAGGGGCGTGACATATCCGCCGATCACCGCCTGCAGTGCGTACATCATCCGGCTCCAGAGTCCGGTCACCATGAGGAGACCGATGAGGATCAGCAGCGCGCCGCCGATCAGGTTCACGGCACGGATGTGCCGTTTGAAGAAGGTCATGGTCTGCGCCATCCACCCGAAGCCGAATGCGGCGAGGATGAACGGCAGGCCGAGGCCGAGGCAGTAGGCGAGGGCGAGGATCACGGATCTGCCGACCGAGCCCTGCTGCAGGCTCAGCCCCATGATCACCGTGAGCGTGGGCCCCATGCAGGGGGTCCAGCCGATGGCGAACACGGCGCCGAGCAGCGGGGCGCCCACGATCCCGAACTTCGGCTTGACGCGCAGTTTCTTCGTGGTCTGCATCGCCCCGAACAGGCCGATGAACACGAGCCCCATCACGATCACGAAGACGCCCATGAGGCGCGTGATGAGCTGCTCCCACTCGAGCAGCCACACGCCCACGGTGCCCGCAGCGGCGAGGAACGCGACGAGCACGGCCGTGAAACCGGCGACGAAGAGCAGCGATCCGAGCACCATGCGGGCCCGGGCCGGCTTCTCGCCGGGCGCCGATCCCGCCGTGGAGCCGACGTAGGCGAGGTAGCCCGGCACGAGCGGCAGCACGCACGGCGACAGGAACGAGAGCAGGCCCGCCGCCACCGCGATCAGCGACGCGACGAGCAGCTGCCCGTCGGCCACGAGGTGCTGCAGATCCACCGCTACTGCTCGCCGGGGTTCGCGCCGTCTGCCGAGTCGCCCGCGCCGCCGGCACCCTCGCTCTCGGCGCCGCCGGTCTCGGCGAGGGTCTCGGTGATGAGGGTGCGCAGCTGCGACTCTCCGGCGAGCTGTCCGAGCACGCGGTGCGCGACGCGCCCCTCGGCGTCGAGCACGAGCGTGGTGGGCACCGCGTTGAGCGGCACCTGGCCCGCGAATGCGCGCTGCACTTCGCGGCCGCCGGGGCTGTCCATGATCGAGGGGTACTCGATGCCGAACTGCTCGGAGAACTGGCGCGCCTGGGCGACCTGGTCGCGGGTGTTGACGCCCACGAACTGCACGCCCCGTGGGCCGAACTCCTCGTAGGCCGCCACGAGGTCGGGGGCCTCGGCGCGGCAGGGCGCGCAGCCCGCATACCAGAAGTTGACGACGGTCACGCTGCCGAGGGTGTCGTCGGAGCCGAACGTGTCGCCGGTCTCGGTCTCGCCGGAGTACTCGACGGGCTGCGTGCGCTCGGAGGGGGCGAGACTCAGCGAGGATCCGTCTCCGGAGACGTACCCCTTCTCGCTCGACTCCTCCCACTGCTGCGCGAGGTTCTCGCCGCCGCCGCTGCATCCGGCCAGCAGCAGCGCGCCCGCGAGCGGCGCCGCGAGCGCGGCGAGACGGGCACGGCTGCGGATGCGCGCGGTCATACGGCTCCCACGTCGACGGCCTCGTCGGTGAGGCCGGCCGCCGGGGTGCGGTACTCGACCTCGAACCAGCGCTCGCCGCGCTTCTCGAAGGTGGTGATGCTCGACAGGTCGCAGCGGCGCTTGGCGGGGTTGTGCGCGAGCGGCTTGCCCGCGACGTCGAGGTGCGTCACCCAGATGGGCGCCTGGTGCGAGACCATCACGATGTCGCCACCGCGGGTCGTCTCCCACGCGTCGTCCATCGCTTCGCGCATGCGGGAGGCGATCTGCCGGTAGGGCTCGCCCCAGCTGGGCCGCAGCGGGTTCGCGAAGCGGTACCAGTAGCGCGGGTTCTTGAAGACGGTGCCCTGCCCCGACTTCACCATGCCCTCGAAGGCGTTGGTGGGTTCGATGATGCGATCCTCGGTGGCGATCTCGAGGTTGAGCGCGCTCGCGATGGGACGCGCCGACTGCTGCGCCCGTTCGAGGGGGGAGGCGAGCAGTCTCGCGACGAGTCGGTCGCTTCCGGCCAGTTCGAGGGCGGCCGCCTCGGCCATGCGGTGCCCGAGTTCGGACAGGCGGAAGCCCGGGATGCGGCCGTACAGCACTCGATCCGGGTTGTGCACCTCGCCGTGGCGCACCAGATGCAGCAGTTTGTCGCTCACGGCTCCATTCTACGATTGCCGTGTCTGGGAGTTCCCGGGCGGCTGACGCTGTGCGTCCCGGCCCCGAGCGGCTCCAGCCCTCGCGCCGGCGGTGGAGCGGCATCGGGCCCGGCGGGCGGCCCGGTAGACTGTGCGGGTGACTGAGCGTGTATTGATCAAGGATCTGGCCGCCCGTGAAGACGGCCCCGTGCGTGTTTCCGGCTGGGTCGAGAAGGTGCGCGACCAGCGCTACGTGCAGTTCGTCGTGCTGCGCGACGAGAGCGGTGCGGTGCAGCTGGTGAACGGCGGCGTGCTGCGCGAGCCGGATCCCGAGAACCCGCGATCCGACATCCTCGTGCCGCGCACCACCACCATCAGCGAGCTCACCCACGGCACGTTCGTGACCGTCGAGGGCGAACTGCAGCACAACGAGCGCGTGAAGCTCGGCGGCGTCGAGATCCAGATCGAGCAGATCGAGGTCGTCTCGAAGGCGCTGCCCGACAACCCGATCGCCGCCGACAGCGGCATCGACGTGCGCCTCGACTGGCGCTTCCTCGACCTGCGCCGCCCCGAGCAGAACCTGGTCTTCCGCGTGCAGACCACGTTCCTGCACGCGCTGCGCCAGGTGTGGATCGACCGCGGCTTCATCGAGATCCAGACGCCGAAGCTCATGGCGAGCGCCTCCGAGTCGCGCGCCGAGCTGTTCGAGGTCGAGTACTTCGAGGGCAAGGCGTTCCTCGCGCAGAGCCCGCAGTTCTTCAAGCAGATGGCGCAGGCCGCCGGCTTCGGCGCCATCTTCGAGGTGGGTCCCGCCTTCCGCGCCGATCCCTCGTTCACCTCGCGGCACGCGACCGAGTTCACCTCGGTCGACACCGAGCTGAGCTGGATCGACTCGCACGAGGACGTCATGGAGCTGCACGAGGAACTCGTCGTGGCCGGCCTCTCGGCCGTGAAGGAGAAGCACGGTGAGGAGATCCAGAAGCTCTTCGGCATCGAGCTCGAGGTGCCGTCGCGCCCGTTCCCGCGCATCCCCCTCGCCGAGGCGAAGGAGATCGTGAAGGCCGAGGGCTACGAGATCCCCCGCGCCGACGCCGACATGGACCCCGAGGGCGAGCGCCGCATCGCCGCGCACGTCAAGCAGAAGTACGGGCACGACTTCGTGTTCCTCACCGACTACGCGTGGTCGATCCGCCCGTTCTACCACATGCGCCACGCCGATGACGCGTCGCTCACCAACAGCTACGACCTCATCTACCGCGGCACCGAGATCTCCACGGGCGCGCAGCGCGAGCACCGCATCGAGGTGCTCGAGGCTCAGGCCGTCGAGAAGGGCATGGACCCGAAGGAGCTCGACTTCTACCTCGATTTCTTCCGCTACGGGGTTCCGCCGCACGGCGGCTTCGGCATGGGCCTGGGCCGTGTGCTGATGCTCATGCTGCAGCAGCCGTCGATCCGCGAGGTGACCTACCTCTTCCGCGGCCCGAACCGCCTGCTGCCGTAGCGTCGGCCGCCCGGGCGCGCTCCGGTAGCCCCGCGTCTCCCTCGGGAGGCGCGGGGCTACTGCGTTTCCCTGGGCGCTCTACTGAGAGCCGATGCCGCCCCCCGCTGAAGGCCGCAGAACCCACCTCTGAGAACTCAGAATATGCTTTTGACCGGGTATTTTTCTGCTGTTAGTGTGTGCTCACCGCCGCCTCGCTGGGGCCCTCTCCAGCCGGTTGCGGAGCTATCCGGAGCCCTCCGCGCGGCGCGTACCATCACTCGTGGCGCGCGGCGGGCTCCGCCGCTTCAGGGGAGGGGACGACGTTGTCCACACAGCACACACCATCGCGGAGAACCCGCAAGATCGCCGCCATCGCCGCGGGAGCCCTCGTGGTCGGGCTCGGCGCCACCTACACGCTCGCCACCTGGAACGACTCGGAGTGGGTCTGGGGCGGAGCCGACGGCGTGCCCGGCGTCGGCACCGATACCTTCGAGGTTCAGCAGAACACCACATCGCCGTTCACCGACGCCCCCGCCGACTGGGCCGATCGCGAGACCAACCCGGGTGGGGGGCTCACCTTCACGGCGGGCGCGATCTCGCTCTCGCCGGGCGACACGGTCTACGCGCCCGTCGCGCTGCGCACGACGGCGGAGTCGTCGTCGGCGACGGTCACCCTGCGAGAGGCCGTGCCGGCCGCGGGCGTGACGGCGGTGGACGAGGATCAGGATCTCTGGAAGTCGATCCGGGTGACGGTGTACACCGAGACGCGCACCACCCCCGCCGCACCGACGAACGCCTGCGACGCGGCGAACGCGTCCGCCTGGGGCGTTCCGCTGATCAGCGACGTCCCGTTGGACACGGCGGCGCCGGCCACCCAGACGGTCGATGCCGAGGCGGGTTCGACGCAGCACTACTGCTTCGCGCTGCACCTGCCGACGACATTGCAGCCCGGGGTCGCCGTCACCGCGCTGGACGACCTGCAGGGGCGCACCATCGCTCCGGCGTGGGAGTTCCGCTCGATCTCGGGCTGAGCGACGCTGAGGCTCTCGCTGGGGCGCGCCGAGGGGATGCGCCCGCGAGTACCGATCGTCAGGCGCTGGATCGAGTGGCCCGGGGAAAGGGGGCGGCATGATCGGGAGGCTCTTCGGAACGGTGACGACCATCGTGCTCGTGATCGCCGCGGTCGGCCTCGCAGCGTGGTTCGGCTATTCCGCCGCGACGGGCGCCACCCTCATCGCGTTCCGCACGGGCTCGATGAGCCCGACGATGCCGCAGGGTGCGATCGCGGTGACGGTGCCGGTGCCGGCGTCCGAGCTCGAGGTCGGAGACGTGGTGACGGTGCAGCGCGCGGGCGAGGAGACGCCGGTCACGCACCGCGTCGTCGAGATCGGCCCGGCACTGATCGGGGAGGCGACCGCGGTCGACATCCGCGCCGCGGCTCCGGGATCGGGGCCGCCGGATCTCAGCAGCCCGGAGGCGCGCCGGATCGTCATGCAGGGCGACGACAACGATACGCCCGACCACCTGCCCTACGCGCTCGAGGACGGGCGTCGGGTGGTCTTCGCCCTGCCGCACGCGGGCGCCGCGCTGATGACGGCGCAGACGCCGATCGGCATGGGAGCGCTGATCCTCACGGCCGGCGTGCTCGTCGTCTGGGCGTTCTGGCCGCGGACCCCGCGGGAGCTCGAGGAGCCCGCCGCGGGCGGCACCGCGGCTATCGGCGCGGATCCCGCGGCGCTCGGCGCGGATTCCACAGTCCGCGCCGCCGGCATCGCGGATCCGCCGCCCCGCGCCGCTGATCCCGTGGCCCGAGCCCGTCACGCGGAGGGGGCGCGGCGATGAGCCGGCGCGCCGCCTCCGGCCTGCTCATCGCCGTGTTCGCCGCTGTGGCCTGCGCGGGTGCCGCACTGACGGCGACACGGGCCTCGGCCGTGTTCCACGAGCTCGCCGAGACGGGCAGACCTGGGTATCTGAAGCTCGCGCTCCACTCCGGGACACCGCTCTGGGCCGAGCTCGAACCGGGTGACTCGATGCGCTGGCTGGTCGAGGCCTCGCTGCACGGTTCCGATTCGGGCACCCTCGCGGTCGAGTTGCAGGCCGGCGGCGACCTGGTCTCCGACTCGGGCATGACGGCCGAGGTCGAGACCTGCTCGGTCGCCTTCGACATCACCGCCTCGCCCGTCGGCTGCGAAGGCTCCCGGGCCACCGTTCTCCCGCCGACGCCGCTCGCGCAGATCCCGCAGCAGGGGCACCGCCGCGACCTCGCCGATGTGAGCAGCGGCACGCCTCGTCAGGTGCTCGTGACCCTCGCGATCCCCGCGACGACCCCCGCCTCGGGGATCGAAGGGCGAAGCGCCCGCATCGGGCTCGGCGTGCACGCCTCGGGAGACGCGCCGGCCACCGGGGTCCTGCCGCTCGGCACGCCTCGATCACCCCGGGCGCTCGCGGCGACGGGTTCGGACGTGCTCGCGCTCGGCCTGCTCTCGGTCGGCCTGGTCGGTGTTGGCGCGGCCGCCGCGCTGCGCCGCCGGGCTCCCGCCGCTCACGGAGGTCGACGATGAGCCGGCGGATCCGGAACCGGCGCGGGGTCGGCGGGGTGGCGGCCGCGGTGCTCGTGTCGACCGCGCTCGTCGCGCAGGGGGGCATCGCGACCGACGCGACGTGGAACGATGCCGAGTGGGCGCACGCGCCCGCGACGGCCGTCGGCACCTCCGATTGCGCTGCGGCGGCCGGGCACTTCGCGGCGCGGGGCGAGGGCCGCGCGCTCAGCGGATCGCTGCTCGGCGTCGACCTCGACACCATCGCCGAGGTGGAAGGGGTCACCGTCACGAACAACGGAGAGCGCACCCTGCACACGGCGGGCGCGCCGGTCTCCGGGCTCGAGGGGGCCTTCCGCGATCCGCTCACCGTCAACGCGCTCACCGCCCTGCAGCTGCCCCTCACCGGCCTGCTCGAGCTGCCGACCGACAACAGCACCGGAGTGGTGGGCCAGTTCGGCCAGGCCCGAACCGACGGCCTCGCGCACGGCGCGGGCGGGTACGTCACCGACTCGGGCGGCATCGATCTCGCCGACGAGCAGACCGGCGGGTATCCGGGTCTCGCGACCCTCAGACTCTCCGATCTGCTGAACTCGCCGCTGCTCGGAGACATCGGGCTCGGGAGCACGCTGAGCGGCGTCTCCGACCTCGAACTCGAGGTCGGAGCGGTCGCGGGGGAAGCGCGCCTCGACGCCTGCGCCGAGGCGTGGAGCAGCGGGGGCGGCACCGGGAGCGCCGCCCGCACGGTGGCGGCCATCGCGGCCGACGACGTCGTCGCGGGGCTCGAACGCCGCTACCTCGCCGCCTCGGCCGATCTGCGGTTCGCGTCCCCCGTCGTCGGCGCGCTCTCCTCGGAGCTGAACGCACTGCTCGGAGGCCTCGAGGGCACCGTGAACGGCCTGATCGGAGCCGGCGGGGTGAAACCGGGCATCGAATCGGGGGTCGCCACGCTGCTCAACGCCGTCCTCTCCACCCCGCTGCTGACTCTCGGCTCCGTCGAACTCAACACGCTCACCGCGCAGATCGATCTGGCGCCCGTGCGCTCGCTCATCGACACCGGGTTCCACGACAGCGGCGGCGTGATCTCGGTCGACGCCGCGTCGGGCACCGTCTCGATCGACACGAGCGCCCTGCTGCAGCAGGCGTACCCCGACCGTGTGGGCGACGGGCTCAACGGGCTGCCGCCCAATACGAATCTGCTCGCCGACCCGGCGATCCTGAACGCCCTGACCCAGAGCCTGACCGAGGCGCTGACCGAGTGGCTCGGTCAGGTGGAGACCCGGCTGGTCGAGGCCGTCGACCGCGTCCGGATCACCTCGACGCTCTCGGTCAACCTGCGCGCGCGCCTGCTCGCCATCACGCCGTTCATCGACGTCGGCCACATCGCCGTCTCGGTCGACGGCACCCTCGCCGATCTGCGCTCGAACGCGCCGGGAACCGTCTCGACAGAGGTGAAGCTCCTCAGCGGCCTCCTCGGAGCCCTGACCGATCTCCTCACGAAGGGGCTGCTCAAACCGGTGCTCGATCTGCTGTTGAACACGCTGCTGGGCGGCGCGGGCGGGGTGATCGGCGGCGTCGTCGACGGGGTGCTCCCCGCCGTCGCGAACCTTCCCTCGCAGTTCGCCGGCGTCACCGCCCCGCTGATCTCGCTGGTGACGCGCGTGTACACCGGACTGTTCCTCTCGAGCGTCCTCTCGATCACCGTGAACGCGCAGAACGCCCCCGCCTCGGGCGGTCCGCCGCCGCCGGACTGGCAGCCGGGTCGGCCGACGGCGCCGCCCGAGGGCCGGTACGAGGTGGCGGCGCTGCGCGTCGGCGTCCTCGACGGACTCGGCCCGAACGGGGTGCGCCTCTACCTCGGACGCGCCTCGGTCGGACCGGGCTGCTCGGCCGCGCAGGCCGCGCTCCCCGGCAGCGCGTGCGCCGGATACTGAGCGAGCCCATCCGTCGCCGGCGCTACCCGACGCGGGTGGCCACCACGACGGTGTCGTCGAGCAGGTCCTCGGCGCCGTCGGGGCCGGTCGCCGGGCGGGTGCGGGTCTCGGCGGTCACCGTCCAGCGCTCGGGATCGAGGTCGAGCAGTGCGAGCTCGCTCTCCGGGCTGGGGAACGGCCCGCAGTGGCCCTCCGCCCACGGGGGCGGGGCGCCGTGGGAGATCACCACGAGGCTGCCGCCGGGCGCGACCCGCCTGGCCGCGGCGCGCAGGATGCGCTCGCGCGGCAACTCGACGGGCGACTGCAGGAAGCTCGCCGTGACGAGGTCGAACCCCGTCGGGGATCCGTCGATCCGCTCGGGATCCGAGAGCCACTCGCCCAGGTCGGCCGCGATGAAGCGCGCCTCCGCGATCCCGCGCTCATCAGCGGCCGCAGAGGCCCGCGCGACCGCGGTCTCGGAGAGGTCGATGCCCGTGGCCCGCCATCCGCGCTCGGCCAGCCAGAGCACGTCGCCGCCCTCGCCGCAGCCGAGGTCGAGCGCGCTGCCCGGCCTGCGGTCGGCGACCGCGTCGGCGAGCGAGCGGTTGACGCGCCCCGACCAGATGCGGCCCGCATCGCCGTAGCGGCGCTCCCAGAATGCCACCGGGTCTTCGCCGGGATCGGGCGCGTCCGCCGCCGCCGGGTGCGGGTGGGCCCCGTGGCCGCCCTGGCTCTCGCGGCGCTCGCGGGCCCCCCGGCGATGGCCCTGCCCGTGCTGGTGCTCCGCAGCGCCCGCGGGTTCGTCGGAGCGGCGCCCGGCAGCGTCGGGGCGGACCGCCTCGACGGGACTCGGGGCGGCGTCGGCGGCGACGGCGATCTCGAAGTCGTCGTCGACGAGCGCCGCGTTCACCGCGGCACCGGCCAGGGTGCCCGCGCCCATCACGATCGGCACGGACGCCCCCGGGTTCACCGCGTTTCCCGCCGCCCAGATGCGCGGGTGGCTCGTGCGCCCCGTCGGGTCGACCGCGATGAAGGAGCCCATCGGCGTCTCCGAGCGATCGAGGTCGAGGCCGGCGAGGAAGCCGTCGTGGGGCACGAGGGCGCCGGCGGTGAAGACGGCGTCGATGCCGATCTCCCCGCGCGGGGTGCGCACGGCGGTGATCCCGGATCCGTCGCCGACGACCTCGGTGACGGGCTCCTCGACGAGGGTCACGCCGCGCGCTTCGAGCTCGCGGCGGGGCTCGTCGCCCAGTTCGCCGAGGCCGGCGGTGAACACGGTGAGGTCGTCGGTCCACTGGCGCAGCAGCCGTGCTTGGTGCAGGCCGAGGGGCGACGTCGTCAGCACCGCGAGGCGGCGCCCACGAACCTCCCAGCCGTGGCAGTAGGGGCAGTGCAGAACCCCGCTGCCCCAGTGCTCGGCGAGACCGGGGATGGCGGGCAGTTCGTCGGCGAGGCCGGTCGCGACGACGAGGGCGCGCGTCTCGAGCACTTCGCCCGCCTCCAGCTCGACGTGCAGGGTGTCCGGCGATCCCGACCCCGATTCGTTCCCGTCGCGCACCGCGATCACCGATGCCGCGCGCAGCTCGACGCCGTAGCGCTCGACCTCGGCCCGGCCGCGCTCGAGCAGTTCGAGGGGCGGCGTGCCGTCGAGCCCGAGCACGTTGTGCATGTGCGAGGCGAAGCGGTTGCGCGGGCTGCCGGCGTCGAGCACGAGCGTGCGGCGCAGCGAGCGGCCGAGCGCCTGCGCTGCGCTGAGCCCGGCGGCCCCGCCGCCGATCACGATGGTGTCCCAGATTCGGTTCGTCATGGCACCAGACTGCGCGATGCATGCGATACTCGCAATCAGGTTTGCAGAATCGGCAAGGACGGTGCGTGATGGACGAACTGCAGAGGCTCGGCCCCCGGCTGAGGTCGGCGCGGCAGGAGCGCGGATGGACGCTCGACGAGCTCGCGGAGCGCGCCGGCATGTCGGCCAGCACGCTCTCCCGACTCGAGTCGGGCAAGCGGCAGGCGAGCCTCGAACTGCTGCTCCCGCTCACCAGGCAGCTCGGGATCCGCGTCGACGACCTGCTCGAACCGCCCGACCGCGACCCCCGCGTGCACCGCCGCGCGATCCGCCGCGAGGGCATGACGATCGCTCCGCTGACGCGCGAGGAGTCCGAGGTGCGCGCCTTCAAGATCACCTACCACCCGGAGGCGCCCGAATGCCCCCCGCAGACGCACCCCGGCCACGAGTGGCTCTACGTGATGTCGGGCCGGCTGCAGCTCACGCTCGGCGAGCAGGAGCTCGTGCTCGGCCGCGGCGAGGCCGCCGAGTTCGACACCGCCGTGCCGCATCGCATGCGCGCCGCGGGAGGCCGCCCCGCCGAGGTCATCAGCATCTTCAACACCGTGGGCGAGCGCCTGCACCTGCACACCCCCGACGCCGAGCCGCGATAGCGGCCCGCAGGGGCGCTCAGCCCTCGAACGACCTCGCCCACTCGCGCACGCGGGCGGCGCTCTCCTCCTCCGAGAGATCCTCGACGCGGGTCATCACCGACCAGCGCACCCCGAAGGGGTCTCGGATGCTCGCGAAGCGGTCGCCCGACACGAAGTCGGCGGGCGCCTCGCGCACGGTCGCCCCCGCCGCGACGGCCCGCTCCACGACGGCGTCGACGTCGGGCACGTACAGCCCCATCGAGTAGCAGTCATCCTCGCCCTCTGGCGCGGCGACGAGGTGATAATCGGGCATCGGCTCCCCGAGCTGCAGGTGACCGGCGCCGAAGTCGAGCTCGGCGTGCGCGACCGCGCCGCCCATCTCGGTGACGTCGACGACCCGCGCCCCGAACACGTCGCGGTAGAACTCGATCGCGGCGGCGGCTCTCGGGATCGCGAGGAAGGGCGTCAGGCTCGTCGAACCGTGGGGCATGCCTGCTGTGGTGTGCGCGCCGTTCGCGGCGCGCGTCTCATGTGCGTCCATGCCCTCAGCGTAGGATCGCCGCAGGGGCGCGGCTTGCAGATTCGCGCCAGATCTCCACGGCGGCGCGGTGCCGCCCCGGCAGACGGCGGAGGGGCGATGGGCGAGGACCGGCGCGGCGTGCTCTACCCGCAGCGCCTGCCCGAGTTCCACCGGGTGCCGCCGTGCGCCGGGCTGGAGCACGCGGTGCGCTGGTTCTGGATCCCCGAGTGGCGACTCGCCGAGGGCGAGGAGTCGCGGCAGGAGCTGCTGCCGTTCCCCGCGTGCAACATCGTGGTGGAACCGGAGGGCGCCATCGCGGTCGGCCCGGCGACGCAGCGCTCGGAGCGCGTGCTGACCGGCAGCGGCTGGGCCGTCGGCGCGCTGCTGCGGCCCGCGGCGGTGCCGACCCTGGCCCCCGATCCCGCCGCGATCCGCGATGCCGCCCGGCCCGTCGACGACCCGGGCCTGCTCGCCGACGTGACACGCGCGATGTCGGATCCGTCGGCATCGGGGCGGGAGCGCCGCGAACGCGCCGTGGCGCGGCTCTCGCACTGGATCGCCGAGCGGGTGCCCGCACCGGGTTCGCCCGAGGAGGGCGACGGTGCGATCGCGAACCGTCTCGCGGAGGCGCTCGCGGATCCCGCACTGACCCGCGTCGACCAGCTGCCGGCTCGCCTGCACGTCTCGGCCCGCACGCTGCAGCGCGTCGCCGAACGCTTCTTCGGGCTGTCGCTGCACTCGATGATCCGCAGGCGGCGCATCCAGGAGGGCGCCGAACGGCTGCGCGAGCACACGGGGCTCGGGATCGCCGACCTCGCGAGCGAGCTCGGCTACGCCGACCACGCGCACTTCACGACCGACTTCAAGCGGCTGCTCGGGGTCACCCCGAGCGAGTACCGGCAGCGGGCCCGCGACTGATCCGGCACCCTCGACGCTGCGCGCAACGCGGATGGGCCGGGAACCGCGCCCGCGAGAGCCCGCTCCGGGAGCCGCGGGCCGCGGCCCTCAGATCGTGAAGTCGCTCGCGGCGCGCGCCGCGGTGACCGTCTTCATGTAGTCGATCACGGGCAGGTGCTCGGGATGCTCGGCGTACTCGGCCAGACCGGCGGCGTCGTCGAAGTCGGCGATGAGCGTCAGATCGTAGTTGGCGCCGTCGAACAGCTCGTTGCGGTGCAGCGAGAGGGCGCGCACCGAGGGCACGCGCTCGCGCAGCGGCGCGATGCGGGCGATCGCCTCGGCCGCCTGGGCGTCGCGCTGCTCGCGGGTCTCACCGGCGAACTTCCAGCTCACGATGTGGCGCAGGGTCATGGGGGCTCCTTCGTGGGGGGGGGCTCGCCGCCGGTGCAGCGGAGCGGGGGTCAGTTGCGGGAGAACAGGCGCGGGCGGCGGGCGGCCTTCTCGACCGCGGCGGAGAGCCGGGCGGGATCGACCCGCCAGATCGCGTGGCGGCGCCCGTTGATCTGCACCACCGGGATGTCCTCCGAGTGGCGGCGCGCGAGCTCCTCGTCCCGCAGGATGTCGAGCTCGGTGAGCTCGGTGACGATCCCGCGCCGCCCCAGCTCATCGCGCACCTCCGCGATCGCCGCACGGGCGTCGTCGCAGAGATGGCAGCCGGGCTTGCCGATGAGGGTGAGCTGCACGGTCGTCACGATCGACCAGTGTAGCCCGACGGAACGACGAGAGGGCGCCGGGCCTCGGCCCGACGCCCTCTCGCGTCTCGCACTCCGGGCGGTGCCGTGAACGGCGCCGCCGGCGCGATTACTTCTTGTTGCGACGCTGGTGACGCGTCTTGCGCAGCAGTTTGCGGTGCTTCTTCTTGGACATGCGCTTGCGGCGCTTCTTGATTACTGAACCCACGGTTACCTCACAACGTCTCTCGGGCCGAAGGTATCGCGGCCCACAAAACACTTATATTACCGGTTCATGCCCACGAGCGCGAAACGGCGGGCGGCTCGAAGCGCGAAACATGCTACGCGCGCAGCTTGAAGCGGGCCACCAGCTCTTTGACGCGGTGCTCGGCCCGGGCCGCGGCGCGGCCGATGCGCTCGGCCGCCGCGGCGGTCTCCTCGGAGAGCACCTCGTCGCCGTCGAGGGGGTCGCCGAACGGGTCGTCGCCGTCGGGGCCCGGCACCCGGTCGCCGTCCTCGGAGAGGTACTCGACCGTCACCTCGGTGTCGAAGCCGGCCGACAGGAACGGGATCACGAAGTCTTCGACCATCTCGAGCGGCTCGGGATCGAGGGCGTAGAAGCGGTGCTGCCCCTCCTCGCGCACGGTCACCAGCTCGGCCTCGCGCAGCACCTTCAGATGCTTCGACACCGTGGGCTGGCTGATCTCGAGCTGCCCGACGATCTCGGAGACGCTCATCTCGGCGTCCTGCTGGTGACGTTCGAGCAGCACGCGGAGAATGTCGCGCCGGGTCGCGTCGGCGATGACTCCGAAAATATCTGGCATGGTGTCAAGGTTAGTCGGCCCGCGCGTTTCTCGCCCGCGGCGTACCGTGCCGGATCGCTCCGGCGTGTGTAGCATGACTGCTATCGAAGCGAACCGGGGCGCCCGGTCTCGCACTGCCGCAGGGGAAGAAGGAGTCGTGAGGGCACACGCCGTGAGCCGTCGGGCCTCCGCCCCGCTCTCGCAGAAGTCGTGGGTCAGCGCCATGATCCACTCCTCGCCCGCACGCTTCGCGCTGCTCGTCTTCACGAGCCTGATCCTGCTCTGGACGGCGATGCTCTCGCTGCCCATCGCGAGCCGCACGGGTGAGATGACGCCGCTCGCCGACGCGCTCTTCACCGCGGTCTCCGCGATCTGCGTGACCGGCCTCTCGACGGTCGACATGTCGGGTCACTGGTCGCTGTTCGGCGAGCTGCTGATCCTCGCCGGCCTGCAGATCGGGGGCATCGGCGTGCTCACCCTCGCGAGCATCCTCGGTCTCACCGTCACCCGCCGGCTGGGCCTCAGGCAGCGCCTGCTCGCGGCGGGCGACACGAACCCGATGCGCATGGGCCGCGACGTCTCGGAGAGCCAGGCGGTGGGCCTCGGCGAGATCGGCGGGCTGCTGGTGGCGGTGGCGGCGAGCCTCGTGGTGATCGAGGTCGCGCTCACGGCGCTCATCACGCCGCGGCTCATGGCCGCCGGCTACGACTTCTGGCACGCGCTCTGGAACGGCTTCTACCTCGCGGCCTCGGCGTTCACCAACACCGGCTTCGTGCCGCTGCCCGGCGGCCTCGAGCCGTTCAACACCGACCTCTACCTGCTGAGCGTGCTCGCCATCGGCGTGTTCCTCGGCGCCATCGGCTTCCCCGTGATCTTCGCGCTCTACCGCTACATCACCGGCGGCGGCTGGCGCGCGCACAAGCGCCTCGGCCTGCACGCGAAGCTCACCCTCTCGACGACGCTCATCTTCGTCGTGGTGGGGTGGATCGCGATCGCCGGGCTCGAGTTCGCGAACCCTGCCACGCTCGGCGGCCAGGGCTTCTGGGAGACGCTGCTCAGCTCGGGCTACATGTCGGTCATGACCCGCTCGGGCGGGCTCGGGATCATCGACCCGGTCGACATGAACGGCTCGACGCTGCTGGTCATGGACATGCTGATGTTCGTGGGCGGCGGATCGGCGTCGACCGCGGGCGGCATCAAGGTCACCACGCTCGCCGTGCTCTTCCTCGCCGCCTACGCCGAGGCCCGCGGCTACCGCGACATCCAGGTGTTCGACCGCCGCATCCCGAACGAGGTGCTGCGCGTGTCGGTCTCGATCCTCATCTGGGGCGCGACGATCGTGCTCGTCGCGACGGTCGCGCTGCTGCAGCTGACGGGCCGTCCGCTCGACATCGTGCTGTTCGAGGTGATCTCGGCGTTCGGCACCTGCGGGCTCTCGACGGGCCTGTCGAGCGAGGTCTCCGACCCGGGAAAGTACATTCTCGCGGCCACCATGTGGGCGGGCCGGGTGGGCACGGTGACGCTGGCCGCCGCCGTCGCGGCCTCGAGCCGTTCCCGCCTCTTCAAGCTCCCCGAGGAGAGGCCGATCGTTGGTTGACATCCGTGTTGAGATCACCGCCGCACCGGTGATAGCACCCCACGAAAGGGAGATCGTTGGTTGACATTCGCAGTGACGCCCCGGTGATCGTGATCGGCCTCGGCCGGTTCGGCGCCGCGACCGCAGGACAGCTCGACCGCCAGGACCGCGAGGTGCTGGTGGTCGACACCGACCCTCAGCTCGTGCAGAAGTGGGCGGATCGTGTGACCCACGCCGTGCAGGCCGACGCCCGCTCGATGGACGCGCTGCGCCAGATCGGCGCCGACGAGTTCCAGATCGCGGTCGTCGCGACGGGCGCCTCGATCGAGTCGAGCGTGCTCATCGCCGCGAACCTCGTCGACCTCGGCATCCCCCAGATCTGGGCGAAGGCGATCTCGCTCTCGCACGGCAAGATCCTCGAGCGCATCGGGGTGAACCACGTCATCTACCCCGAGCGCGAGGCCGGCGAGCGGGTCGCGCACCTGCTGAGCGGCAGCATGCTCGACTTCATCCAGTTCGACAACAACTACGTCATCGCGAAGATGTACCCGCCGCGCTCGATCCGGGGCCGCTCGCTCTCGGAGAGCGGCGTGCGCACGCGCTACCGCGTGACGGTGGTCGGCGTGAAGACCCCGGGGCAGCCGTTCACGCACGCTACGCAGGACACGGTGGTCTCGCCGCACGACCTCATCATCGTGAGCGGCACCGCGGCCGACGTGGAGCGCTTCGCCGCGATCGGCTGAGCTCGGGATCGCGCGAGCGCGTCCCGGACCCGTCGAGAGGCGGGAAACGCACGTGATCGGCGCCGGTCACATGCTTTTCTCGCCTCTCGGCGGGTATCGCGCAGGGCCCGCGGGCGCGGATCGACCGCCTCGTCAGCCGGCGACGGCCGCGGCGACCTCGGCGAAGACCCCCGCCGCCCAGTCGCGCGCCGCCTCGGCGGCCGGGATCGAGCCGCCGGCGTCGTGCCGCCCGTACTCCCCCACTCGCGTCGCGCCGCACGCCTGCAGCGCCTCGTCGACGAGCTCGCTGCCCCGCGAGTAGGTGCGCTCGTAGCTGCGGTCGCCCATGCCGAAGACGGCGTAGCGCACGCCCGCGAGCTCCGGCCGGTCGTCCGTCAGCTCCCGCACGAAGGGCTGCGCCGCACTCGGCACCTCGCCGTCGCCGTAGGTGGAGCAGATCACGAGGTGCATGCGCGACGGGTCGAGGTCGGCCGCGCGCACCTCGGCGAGATCGCGCACCACCAGGTCCGCTCCCTCGCCGAACGCGCGGGCGAGCTCGTCGGCCACGAGCTCGGCCCCGCCCGACTCGGTGCCGAAGAGGATCGTGGTGGGCGCCGCCGGCCCGATGCCCGATGCCGCACCCGTCTCGAGCGGTGGCAGTTCGAGGCCGGTGTCGGCCGCGGTCTCGAGCTGCGCTTCCCGGGTGGGCAGTTTCGCGCGTTCGCGACCGGGCGCGGCCGTGAGGCGCTCGCGCAGGTCGATGCGGCGCCAGCCGTCGAAGTCGGTCTCACCCGCGATCGGGGGCAGGCCGGCGGCCGACACGGTCACCGCTCCCGATTGGAGGTCGGCCGCGATGACGCGGGCGAGATCGCGGGCGTCGGCGCGCTGGTCCGGGATCGTGCCCTGCGGGCCGCGGCGCAGCCACCCGGCCGTGTAGAGGCCGGGCTCTACCCGCCCGTCGGGGTGCGCCCCCGGCTCGAGCGGGCTGCCGTCGTCGGCCGCGAAGCCGATCGCCGTGATGACGTCGTCGACGGCGATCCTCGTCTCGCCCTCAGCTCCCCGGAACACCGCGGTCTCGACGCGCCCCTCGCCCTCGAGCCGCTCGGGCGCGAGCCCGAACCACCACTCGATCGTGATGCGCGGCTCGGCTTCCCCCGCGGGTGCCCCGGGTCCCGCGGCACCCGCACCGCCAGCGCCGCCCGCACCCGCGCCCCGCGCGGTGAGCGCCCGCACGGCGTCGATGCGCGCGTCGCGGCCGTCGTCGGCGAGCTCGCCCGCCCCGTGCACGACGTGCCGCACGCCCGCGAGGCCCGCGAGCTCCCGCACCATGACCGGGTCGAAGCGCGCGGTCGCCGGACCGCTGCGGCCCACCACGTGCACGGTGCGCACGCGCTCGGTGAAGCGCCGGTGCGCGGCGTCGTCGATGTCGGATCCCTCGAGGCCTGCGGCGTCGCGCGCGATGAGCCGCACGATGTCCATGGCCACGTTGCCGTGGCCGACGACGGCGACGCGCTCCCCGAGCGGGTCGGGCACGGGCTCGTCGGGGTGGCAGTTGAGGAAGCGGGTCACCGCGCCCGCCCCGCGCACACGGACGAGGTCTGCGCCGGGAACGGGGAGCCGCGCGTCGCGGTGCATGCCGGTCGCGAGCACCACCGCGTCGTACGCTCCGCGCAGGTCTTCGAGCGAGACGTCGGCGCCGACGCGGCAGCTGCCGCGGAATCGCACGCCCTCCTCGGTGAAGAGCCGATCGAACTGCCGGGCCACGGCCTTCGTGCCCTGATGATCGGCGGCGACCCCGTAGCGCACGAGGCCGTAGGGCGTGGGCAGCTCGTCGAACACCTCGATCGGCGCGGTGGGGAAGCTGCGTCGCATCGCCTGGGCGGTGAAGCTGCCCGCGGGGCCGGATCCCACGATCGCGACGCGCGGCGCCGCCTCGCCCGCTGCGGCAGCAGCGGGGCGGGCCGAGCGGCGGCCGCTCCAGGCGACGGGCAGCTTCGTCATGCCCCGGAACACCCACCCGCCGATCTCGGCCGGATCGTCTTCCACGAGCGAGAGGCCGTCGAGCGATGAGAAGAGGAGCGGCAGCGCGACCTCCGCGACCTCGGCTCGGGCGGCCCAGGCGCCGAGGCACACGTGCACGCCCTTGCCGAAGGCGAGGTGCGGCTTGGACTCGCGGCGGATGTCGAACGACGCGGGATCGTCCCAGACCCGCTCGTCGCGGTTGGCGGAGAGGATGCAGATGCCGAGGCGGGCGCCCGCGGGCAGCCGCACGCCGACGAGGTCGGTGTCGCGCGTCACCTGGCGCGAGTAGAGGCCGATGGGCGCCACCCACCGGATCGTCTCGTCGAAGACGGCCTGCCACAGCGAGGGGTCGCTCTCGACGGCGGCGCGCTGCTCGGGGTGGGTGAGCAGCCCCCAGGCGGCGACGCCGAGGGCGTCGCGGGGCTCGTTGAGGCCGCCGCCGATCGTCATCTTCACGTTGGCCCGGATGCGGTCGAGCGGCATCTCGTAGTCGGGGATGCGCAGCAGCTGCGAGAGCAGCGACTCGTTCGGGTTGGCGGCGTGCCACGCGAGCATCTCGTCGAGCGCCGCGTCGACCTCGTCGAACGACTGCTTGCCGAGCGCCCACACGTCGGGGTCGTCGGCGTAGTTGCCGGTGGCGTCGATCATCGTCTGCGACCAGCGCTGCAGATCCTGCTGGGTGGCGTTGTGCAGGCCGATGAGCTCGCGCAGGCTCTCGGCGGCGAAGGGGGCCGAGAAGTCCCAGATCAGGTCTGCGCCGGGGCCCTTCGCGATGAACTCCTCGAGGTAGCGCTCGGCGTTGCGCTGGAACTTCGACTTCCAGACCCGCTGCACGGCGCCCGGGCGCAGCGCCGGCTGCCAGGCCTTGCGCTCGATGTAGTGCTCGGGGTCGTCCCGGCGCAGCATCGAGTGGCCCATCGCGCGGATCTGCAGCGAACCCTGTTCGTCGGCCGAGAAGATCTGCTGGTCGAGCTCGGTCTCGTGCACGGCCTCGTAGGAGGTGATGAGGTAGCGGCCGACCTGCGGCACCCAGTGCACGCCGCCCTCGGCGCGCAGCCGCTCGTAGATGGGGAATGGATCGCGATAGAGATCGGGAATGGTCACCCAGTCGGCGACCGGAGCCTCGTTGCTCGTCATGGCGCACCTCGTCGTTCTGAACTGCCGTACGCCTTCGAGTATGCTCGGCGCATAAACGAAACAAAAGCGGAATTATCTGCATTGTTTATTCGATAACGTGCAACAATAGGCGGCATGATCCGCACCTCGTCCGAAGGCCCCGCGCTCGAGTGGGGTATCAAGCGCTCCCTCGTGCAGTACGTGATCGGCATGCCCGACGGCTCGGCGAGCGTGCTCCCTCCCGCCCGGGTGGCCCGCGAGGGGTTCCGCTTCCCGGCGGCGGACCCCGCTCGGACCACTGACCCCGATGCCGCCGGCGTCTCCGACCGAACGCTCCGCTTCACCGGAACGGTGACGCTCAGCGGGCACAGCGGCATGCTGAGGCTCGTGTTCGAGGACCCCTGGCTGGTGCCGGGTGCGCGCCCCGGCCAGGCGTGGGAGCTCACGATCGCAGACCCCTACGAACCGGGATCGCGCCTGGCTTTCGCCGCCATCGAGCGCCTCGAACTCGACGCGGCCGGCGGCGGCGCAGCGAACGGCACCCGCCTCACCGCGGCGGGCGCCGACCTCTTCGCCTCGGGTCCCTACGCCGCCGGCACCGAGCTCGACGACCCGGTGGTGGTCGCGCGTGGCTGAACCGCTCGACGCGCCCCTGCCCGGGTTCACCCTGCGCCAGCTGGCCTACTTCGTCGCGGCCGCCGACGAGGGCACCATCACGGGCGCCGCCGAGCTGCTGCGCGTCTCGCCCTCGGCGATGTCCGACGCCATCACCGAGCTCGAATCGGTCATGCGCGAGCGGCTGTGCGTGCGCCGCCGGGCCCACGGGCTCACCCTCACGCCCGCGGGGGCTCAGCTCGTGCGCCACGCCCGGCTCATGCTCGCCGAGGCCGAGGAGCTGCGCCGCTCCGTCGGGGGCGGCGGGCAGCTGTCCGGCCCCGTGGTGATCGGCTGCTATCCGACGCTCGCGCCGACCGTCCTGCCGCCGCTGCTGCAGGACTTCGCCGAGCTGCACCCGCACATCGACCTCTCGATCCGCGAGGCGACGCAGGATCGGCTGGCCGAGGATCTCGCGTCGGGCCGCATCGACGTGGCGTTCGTCTACGACATGCTGGTGCCCGGCGACACCGAGCGCGCCAGGCTCTACGAGCTGCAGGCGCACGCGCTGCTCGCCGCCGACCACCCGCTCGCGGGGCGAGCGAGCGTGCGGCTCGACGAGCTCGTGGGCGACGACCTGATCCTGCTCGATGCGCCGCCCTCGAGCGAGCACACCCTCTCCGTGTTCGCCGAGCGCGGTCTGCGCCCGCGCATCAGGCATCGCACGGCGAGCTACGAGGTGGTGCGCACGCTCGTCGCCCGCGGCCTCGGGTACGGCGTCCTGGTGACGCGGGTCGCCAACCCCGAGAGCTACGAGGGCCTGCCCCTCGTCGCGAAGACGATCGTTCCGCCGGTGCGCCCGGTCGCGATCGACATGATCTGGGCTCCGGATCGGCCGGTCCCCGCGCGAACCCGGGCCCTGATCGAGTTCGCGCGGGGCGTCGCCTGGCCCTCGTGAGGGCCGCGGGTCAGACCGTGGCCGCCTCCCGCTGCGGCTCCTCGGAGCGCTCGATGAGCGGGGTGCCCCAGCGGTCCTTGATGACGAGCACGGCCACGAGCGAGATGGCGCCCATGACGGCGAGGTAGATCGACACGGATCCGATCCACCCGGTGCTCTGCTGCAGCCAGGTCGCGATCGTGGGGGCGAACGCGCCGCCGAGGATCGCGCCGAGCGCGTAGGAGAGGGAGACTCCCGAGTAGCGCACCCGCGAGGGGAAGATCTCGGCGAAGTACGCGGCCTGCGGGCCGTAGGTGAGTCCGGTGGACACCATCCAGGCGGCGAGCGAGACGGCCACCATCGCCACGATCTGCGTGTCGACGAGCAGGAAGAGCGGGAACGCCCACAGGATCTGCAGGGCGTAGCCGACGAGATACACCTTGCGGCGGCTCTGCCAGCGGTCCGACAGCCAGCCGCCGAGCAGCGTGGTGAGCGCCCACACCGCCGAGGCGAGCGTGACGCACCACAGCACCGCCGTGCGGTCCATGCCGTGCACGGTCGTGGCGTACGAGAGCACGTAGCCGCCCGTCGACATGTAGCCGGCGGCGTTGTTGCCCGCGAAGGTGAGGGCGACGAGGATCACGAGCCACCAGTGCTTCTTCAGCAGCTCCACGAGCGGCATCTTGGAGCGGGCCTTGCTCTCGCGCAGCTCGAGGAACACGGGGCTCTCCTCGACCGAGCGGCGGATGATGAAGCCCACCACGAGCAGCACGACGCCGATGAGGAACGGGATGCGCCAGCCGAACTCGAGGAAGCCCTCGGGGCCGTAGGCCGCGGTGGTGATGGCGAGCACGCCCGAGGCGAGCAGCATGCCGAAGGGCACGCCGAGCTGCGGCGCCGAGCCGAACAGCCCGCGCTTGCCGTCGGGGGCGTGCTCCACGGCCATGAGCGCCGCGCCGCCCCACTCCCCGCCGGCCGAGAAGCCCTGCAGGATGCGCAGCAGCACGAGCAGCACCGGCGCGAGCACACCCACCTGCGCGTAGGTCGGCAGCACGCCGATGAGCGTGGTCGCGGCGCCCATGAGCACGAGGGTCATGACGAGCATGGCCCGGCGCCCGACGCGGTCGCCGAGGTGCCCGGCGACGATGGCTCCGAGGGGTCGGAACAGGAAGCTGATGCCGACCGTCGCGAACGAGACGAGCAGCGAGGCCTGCTGACCCAGCGGCTCGAAGAAGAGCTGGGCGAACACGAGCGCGGCCGTGTTCGCGTAGATGAAGAAGTCGTACCACTCGATGGTGGTGCCGACCATGGTGGCGATGGCGACGCGGCGGCTTTCGCGACGCGGGCGGCTCGGTGCCGACGTGGACATGACAGACTCCCTTGTCCGTAGTGAGATGTGCGGCCCGCACCTCCTCGGCGCGGGCCACACACATCATCGGCCGTCGGCCATACACGGATCAAACGGATTTAACTGCATATCAAATGCTGCAAAACCGAAGAATAGGGAGGGTGCCGGTCTACTCGCCCCGCTCCAGCTCCTCCGATCGCCGCACGTTCGCGGCGAGCGCCCGGTCGAAGAGATCGCCCCAGTCGGCCGCCTGCAGCACCTCGACGGCCCGCTCGGTGGTGCCCTTCGGGCTCGTCACGTTGCGGCGCAGCTGCTCGGGCTCATCGTCGCTGCGCACCATCAGCTCGGCCGCGCCCGCGATCGTCTGCTGCACGAGCAGGCGGGCCTGATCCGCGTCGAAGCCGAGCCTCCGCGCCGCCGCGATCATGTGCTCGGCGTAGAGGTACACGTAGGCCGGGCCGGATCCCGAGACTGCCGCGACGTCGTTGATCTGATCCTCGCGCACCACCAGCACCTCGCCGACGGTCTCGAACAGGCGCCGCACCGTGGCGACGGCCTCCTCGCCCGCCGAGGCCCCGCCGGCGATGCCGGTCACCCCGCGCCCGATGTGCGACGGGGTGTTCGGCATCGCCCGCACGACCGCCACGCCCTCCGGGAGCTCGGCCTCGATCGCACTGCTCGGCACGCCCGCGGCGACGCTCACGACGATCGCCCCCGGCTCGAGGGCGTCGGCGATCCCTCGCGCCGCTTCGGCGACCGTCCACGGCTTCACCGCGAGGATCACGAGCCCGGCGCCGCGCACCGCGTGGCGGTTGGCGTCGGGATCGCTCTCGCCCGCGTAGGCGACCACGTCATCCGCGCCCTCGAACGCCGCGGCGCTCGAGACCGACCGGGCGGTGACCGCGATCGGGAGCTCGATCTCCACCCCGGGGGCGCGCAGCCCCGCCAGGATCGCGCCGCCCATGGAGCCGACGCCGATCATGGCGGTGCGCGGAAGTGCTGCTGACTGCGTTGAGTTGCTCATGCTTCCCCAGTGTAGGTACTCCCCGGGGATCAGACCGTGATGACCTTCGGGGCGGCGACGGCCTTCAGACCGTGCGCGCCGAACTCGAGTCCGTAGCCCGAGGCCTTCACCCCGCCGAACGGCACCATCGGGTTGAGCGTGCCGTGCTGGTTGATCCAGACCGTGCCGGCTTCGATGCGCTCCGCCACGCGACGCGCCTCCCCCGGATCCCCCCAGACCGAGGCCCCGAGGCCCTGCTCGGAGGCGTTGGCGCGGGCGATCGCGTCGTCGAGATCGGAGTAGCGGATCACCGGGATCACCGGGCCGAACTGCTCCTCGTCGACGAGAGCCGCGCCGTCCTCGATGTTGGTGACGATCGTCGCGCGGTAGAACTGCGCGCCGAGCTCCTCCGCGGGCTCGCCGCCGGTCACGATCCTCGCCCCCCGGGCGCGCGCGTCGTCGACGAGGCGCGAGACGATCTCGAACTGCTGCGGCGTCGTCAGCGGCCCGAGCAGGCTGCCCTCATCCGTCCCGGGCCCCATCGGGATCGACTCCGCCAGCTCCGCGAGCGCGGCGACCACCTCGTCGTGCACGGAGTCGTGCACGTACAGGCGCTTCAACGCGGCGCAGGTCTGGCCGGTGTTGATGAAGATGCCCCAGAAGAGCCCCTCGGCGATCGCCCGCGCATCGGCTCCGGGGAGCACGATCCCCGGGTCGTTGCCGCCCAGCTCGAGCGTGAGCCTCGCGAGGTTGTCGGCCGAGCTGCGCACGATCTCCCGGCCCGTCTCGGTCGACCCGGTGAACATCACCTTGTCGATGCCGGGGTGGCTCGCGATGCGCGCTCCTACCTCCCGGTTGCCCGAGACGACGGTCAGCACCCCCTCCGGCAGGCGCCGGTTCATGAGTTCGACGACCGCGAGCACGCTGAGCGGGGTGTAGCTGCTCGGCTTCACCACCACCGCGTTCCCCATGCGCAGCGACGGGGCGATCTGCCAGATGCCGATCAGCGCGGGCCAGTTCCACGGCCCGATCGCCGCCACCACGCCGAGCGGCACGTAGTGCAGCTCGGAGCGGGTGCCCTCCGCCTCGAACAGCACCTCGGGCTCGATCGCGGTGTCGGCCGCGCTGCGCACCCAGACCGCGCAGCCGCCGGCCTCGAACCGCGCCCCGGCGCCGTTCAACGGCTTGCCCTGCTCCCGCGCGATGATCCGCGCGAGATCCTCGGCGTTCGCCTCGATCTCGTCGGCGGCGAGCCGCAGCAGTCGCGCGCGCTCGTCGTGCCCGAGGCCGGCCCAGGCCGGCTGGGCGGCCCGCGCCGCCTCCACCGCGGCGTCGAGATCGGCCGTCGTGTGCACCGGGGCGTAGCCCATGGTCTCGCCCGTGGCGGCGTCCGGAATCGGGCGCCCCTCCTCCTGCGTCGCGGAGATCGCGTCCAGCAGCGTGTTGTCGGTCATCTCAGTCTTCCTCTCGTCTCGTACCGGCGCACCGCTCAACGGTCGCCGAAGGAGGCCACGCAGGCGCTCGTCGCGTCGTCGTAGGCCACGTCGTCGTAGCTCTCCAGCCCGGCGAGGTACTGCTCGAGCACCCCCTCGGCGTCCTCGAGCCCCTGCTCGGTGGCGAGCTCGATCCACATCTCCTGACCCGAGTCGCCGAGCGCGTCCTTCCAGGCCTGGGTGTCCTGCTCGGCCCACGCCGTGAGCGATTTCACGGTCGGGGCATCCTTCATCTGCTGGCACTGGCCGGCCGCGACCTCGTTGAACGCCGCGATGCCCTCACCGGTGTTCAGCTCCTCGGTCACCTGGTCGAACTGCTCGCGCAGGTCGTCGGGGAGCGCGTTGTAGGCGTCGGCGTTCACCCACATGCCGAAGGTCGAGTACTGGCCGATGCCCGGGTCGGTCCAGTCGGGCAGCAGTTCCATCAGCCCGTAGTTCACCGGGAAGTCGATGGCGCCGCCGATCGTGGAGACGACCCCGCGCTCGACCGCCTCGTAGGTCTCCGGCGCCGTGACGGCGACGATGTTCGCGCCCTCGTTGCCGATGGCCTGCTGGATGATCGGGCCCGAGACGCGCACCTGGGCGCCCCGGAACTGGGCGACGCTCGTGATCGGCTCGTGCCCGCCGATCAGGAAGCGGCCGACCGGCCACGTCGCGACGTGGTGCAGGCCGTTGCGCTCCATGATCGCCTTCGCGGGATCGTAGTCCTCGTGCAGGTCGTAGATGGACTGCATCGCGGCCTGGGCGTTCTGGCTGAGGAACGGGATGCTCACCATGCTGGTGGAGGGGAAGTACTGGGGCGTGTAGTCGGGCACCGTGACGCCGATCTGGGCGCGGCCGTCGCGCACGCATTCGGCGACCTCGGGCGCCTTGCAGAGCGCCTCGGTGGCGGTGCGCTCGAAGGTGATGCGGCCCTCGGCGACCTCCTCGACGCGGTCGAGGAACCAGTTCTGCACGGCCGCGTTCGGGGTGTCGGCCTGAGCGCCGGTCACGAGCGTCCAGGTGACCGATTCCCCGCCGTCTCCGCCGTCTCCGCCCGACGACGCGTTGTTGATGCCGGAGCAGCCGGCGAGCACGAGGCCCGCGACCGCGATGAGGCCGATCGAGGCGGCGGTGCGGCCGACCCGACGGGGGTGCTGGTGGGTGGAGAACATCATTGTCCTTTCGTGGGTGTCCCGCTGCCGTACGGAGCGAGGTTGACTTCATTGTTCAGCGGTGCGCCGGCACTGTCTTTGGCAGGCGGCGCAGACGGATGAGGCGTTCGCGCAAGGAGTCTCAGCCGGCGCTCTGAGCGACGAGCGACGGCAGGAAGAGCGTGATCGCGGGCACGAAGAAGAGGATCGCCGAGACCACGAGATCCATCAGCATGAGCGGCAGCACGCCCTTGAACACCGTCTCGGTGCGCACGCCCGTGGCCCCGGAGACGACGAAGCACGTCATGCCGACCGGTGGCGTCACCATGCCGATCGCCGTGAGCTTCACGACCATGAGGCCGAGCCAGATGCCGTCGAAGCCGAGCTCCATCGCGATCGGATAGATGATCGGGATCGTGATGATGAGCACCGAGATCTCGTCGAGGGCGGTGCCGAGCGGCAGCAGGAGCAGCAGGAGCAGCCCGATCGTCAGCAGCGGCGGCACGTCGAGCCCCGCGACCCAGCTGGTCACGGTGTCGGGCACGTGGGCCGCGATGAGGAAGGTCGAGAACACGCTCGAGCCGACGAGGATCATGAACACCATCGACGTGGTCTGCGCCGTGTCGAGCAGTGCGCCCTTCACGTTGCCCCACATGGTGCTCCAGCCGTCGCGCCGGAACTCCCAGAGCAGGATGAGGAGCGCCACGAACGCGGCGATCGCGGCCGACTCGGTCGAGGTGAAGACGCCGGAGAACATGCCGCCGAGGATGATCAGGAAGATCACGCTCAGGCGCACGAGCCCCCGCCACGGCAGGGTGCGCAGCGTGCGGCCGTAGACCTGCTGCACGGCCTCCGTGTCCGGGGTGCCCGGAGGCAGCGCGGCGGCGGCCGCGGTCGGCTCCGCGGTGCGGGCGCGACTCGCGCCGCGCGCCTCGGCGGCGTCGGAGTGCGCGACCGCGACCGCCTCGGCGAGCGTCGCCTCGGGCCGCACGATCTGCCGGTGCCCGACGACCAGGATGTACACGATGTAGCCGAGCGCCGAGAGCACGCCCGGGATGATGCCCGCGGCGAGGATCTGCGCGACCGACTCGCCCGTCATGATCGCGTACAGCACGAGGAAGGTGCTCGGCGGGATCACGACGCCGAGGGTGCCGGCGATGGCCACGATGCCCGTCGCGAGCGCCGCGGGGTAGCCGTAGGCGCGCATCTGGCCGACCGACAGCTTCGACATGGTGGCGGCCGTGCCGATGCTCGACCCCGAGACCGCCGAGAAGCCCGCGCACGCCATGACGGTGGCGACGCCGAGGCCTCCCGGAAAGCGGCTGACCATGTGGTTCGCGACCGCGAACACGTGCTCCGCGATCCGGGCCCGCATGGCGAACATGCCCATGAGTATGAACATGGGGATGATCGTCAGCGAGAAGCTCGCGGTCGCGCTGAAGGGCACGGAGCCGAGCACGTTCGTGGTGTAGCCGGTGCCCTGCAGGATGCCGAGGCCCAGCGCGCCCGAGAGGGCGAGCGAGAGGGCGACCGGCATGCGCAGCATCAGCAGCACGAGCAGCAGCACGACGATCGTGAGCACGATCACTGTGACGAGCATGACGGGTCTCCTGTCCGAGGTGTGGAACGGGGGCGGGCGCTACGCATCGAGCACCACCTCCGCGTCTTCTCCGTAGGCGGTGCGGCCGCGGATCACGCGCACCAGGTTGACGAGCGCGACGATCGCCCAGAACAGCACGCCGGCCGCGATGATCCAGCGCAGCGGCCAGATGGGCCACTGCACGAGGCCGAAGCGGGTCTCGCTCATGCTCGTCGACTGCACGGCGCGCGCGAGGAGGGCGGCGGTCATCCAGGCGAGGATCACGGCGTTGAGCGCCCAGATGAGCACCGACACCGCCCGCGCGAGGCCGGGCTTCAAGCGGTCGGTGACGATCGTGACGGCTACATGGCCGCCCTGGATCGAGGTCCACGCGAGGCCGAGGAACACCGACGCGACGAGCGCCGTCTCGGCGATCTCCATCATGCCGGGCAGGCTCGCGCGGGTGGTCCAGCGCACGAGCACGTCGATCACGGTCGCGAGCATGAGCACCACGAGGGCGCCCGCCGCGATGACGCCGAGCGCGGCGCTGCACCGCTTCAGCCAGCGGTCGAAGGCCGACCCGCCGGGTTCTGCCGAGGTCTCCATGGCGCGCCCTAGCGGTCCCGCCAGAACTCGAAGGCGCGCGTGTGGTCCACGTTGCCGAGGGCGTCCAGCGCCTCGCCCATGACGCGGGTCACGGCGTCGCAGACGGGCGCCTCGCGGCCGGCGGCCTGCTGCACCCGCTGCGCGATCCTCACGTCCTTCGTGAAGAGCGGCAGCGCGAAGCCGCTCGCGTACTGCTCGCCCACGACGTGCGCGGGCAGCACGTGGGTGGTGACGAAGCTCTGCCCCGTCGAGGCGTTGAACACCTCGACCATCACATCGGGGTCGAGGCCGAAGTCGGCGCCCGCGGCGAGCGCCTCGGAGGCCGCGGTGAACGCCGCCGCGGCCACGAAGTTGTTGAGGGCCTTCATCGCGTGCCCGGTGCCCAGCCTGCCGGTGCGGAAGATGCGCGAGCTCATCGTCTCGATCACGGGGATCGCCCGCTCGGCCGCGGCGGCGTCGTCGGCGCCGAGCATGATCGAGAGGGTGCCGTCGACCGCTCGTTCCCGCGCACCCGACACGGGGGCGTCGACGAGGGCGTACCCCGCGCGGTGCAGCGCCTCGCCCGTCTCGACGGTCTCGGTCGGATCCGACGAGCTCATGTCGACGAAGACCGTGCCGGGGCGGGCCGGGATACGGGGGGCGCCGTCGCCGTCGAGCAGCGCCTCGCGCACGATGGCGCTGGTCGGCAGCATCATGACGATCACCTCGCGATCGGCGAGGTCTGCGACGCGCTCCACGGCCGACGCGCCGACGCGTCCCGCGAGCTCTCGCGCACGGTCGTGATCGACGTCGAACAGGGCCAGGTCGAACTCCCCCGACGCCGCGATGTTGCTGGACATGGGGTCGCCCATCGTGCCCAGACCGATGAAGCCGACCCGTATGATCCGCTCGTTCATGTCGTTGCTCCTCTCCCGCACCCGCTAGGGGCGCTCCGCTTCCCCGTCGAGATCCAGCGCGATGCCCCGCTCCTCGAGGATCTCCTCGAGCGCGCGCAGCCCCTCGACCGCGGCGGGGATGCCGCAGTAGAGGATCGAGTGCACGACGACCTCGCGCAGCTCGACCGGGGAGACGCCGTTGGCCAGCGCACCGCGCGCGTGCACCCGCAGCTCGTGCGACTTGCCCTGCGCGATCAGCATCGCGAACGTGATGCGGCTGCGCTCGGCGTACGAGAGCCCGTCGCGCTGCCAGATATCGCCGAAGCAGTACCGGGTGACGAAGTCCTGCAGCTTGTCGTTGAGGTCGGTGGTGTGCTCCACCTGACCCTCCGCCCCCTCGGGTCCGAACATGGTGCGTCGCTGACGCAGGCCGACGTCGTACAGCTCGTCTCGGATCACGATCCACTCCTTCGAAGATTCGCCGCGGCCGCGTCGCCGCGCTGCTCATCAGTGTGCCCGAGGCGGCGGGCGCGTCACTTGTCCGCTGCCGCAGTCCCGCTGGCAGATCGCGCAGCCCGTCGCGCGGCCCGCCGCCCGGGCTGGAAGCGGCGGCAGGTTGGTCGTACTCTTGCACACGGACGATGATGTTCAACGGGCAAGGAGGCATGCCGATGTCGGCGCACGATCCCCAGTATTCGATGGAGTCGCACGAGTCGGTCGGATTCGACGAGTGGGTGCGGCTGGTCGGCAACCGCTTCGTGCCGCTCGCGCTGTCGACCGGCTCGCCCGAGACCTTCACGGGCACGATCCGCACCCGCACCATCGGCGGCATCTGCGTCACCGACATCGCCGCGTCGTCGCACAGCGTGCACCGGCTCTCGAACGCCATCCGCCGCGACAAGAACGACCACCTCAAGCTGAGCATGCAGCTCGAGGGCACCGGTCTCGTGATGCAGGACGGTCGCAGCGCCCACCTCAACCCGGGCGACGCCGCCATCTACGACACGTCGCGCCCCTACACCCTCGAGTACGGCGGGCCCATGCGGTCGCTCGTCATGCTCTTCCCCCACTCCATGCTGGGGCTCTCGGCGAGCATGGTGCACACGGTCACCGCGGCGCGGCTCGCGGGCGACACGGGGATCGGCCGCGTGATCTGCCCCTTCATGCAGCACATGGCCGAGAACCTCGACCAGCTCGAGGGCGTGAACGGCTCGCGCATCATGCACAGCGCCTTCGAGCTCATCACGGCGCTGCTCTCGTCCGAGATCCAGGCGACGTCGACGCGCGACGAGCACGGCGTGGCGTTCGAGTCGGTGCGCATGTACATCGACTCGCACCTCTGCGACCCCGATCTCAACACCGACTCCATCGCGAAGACCCACTTCATCTCCACGCGCCAGCTGCAGTACCTGTTCCAGGAGGAGGGGCTCACCGTCTCGGGCTACATCCGGTCGCGGCGCCTCGAGCGCTGCCGCATCGACCTCGAGGACTCCGCGCTGCAGGAGCGCACGGTGCTGCAGATCGCGCAGGCCGGGGGGTTCGTCGACCTCAGCCACTTCAGCAAGCTCTTCAAGTCGACCTACGGTCGCACGCCGCGCGAGCACCGACTCGCGCATCTCCGCGCAGTCCCGCTTCAATGACCCGATCCGGAGGCCTCCCCCGTAGAATGTGGGCAAGCGACGAAGGGATCGAGATGACCGCGAGTAGCGAGCACCGGGCACACATCGAAGAGGCGCTGCTGGACGGCGCGAGGATCTCCCGGGTGATCAGCCTCGACCTCGGAGAGGTCGACGGCGAACTCATGGTCGCGGCGAAGGTGGACCTCGATCCCGATCTCACGATGCGCGAGGTCTCGTTCGTGCTGCACCAGGCCAAGCGCCGGGTGCAGGCCGCGGTCGCCGAGGTCGCCGTGATCTACCTCGAGCCCGACGTCTACCTCGACCCGAACGCGGCGACGCCGTCGACCAGCTCCATCGTCACGCTGTCGTACGACTGACCCGTCGGGCACCGAGAGTTCACCGGCGCGTCACGCGCCGAGCCCCACGAGGACATCCGCGCTCCCTAGCGTGGTGTCGGATCGGCACCGCCCCGGGCGGTGCCGCGAGCGCCGGCCCGGCGATCCGCACCCACGTCACGAAAGGGAATCCACGTGAATTCTCGCGCACTCCTGCGCTCCGCAGCCCTGGTCACCACCGCCCTCCTGCTGGGCGGCACCCTCGCGGCCTGCTCCTCGAACGGCGACGGCGACGACACCGCTTCTGGGAGCGTCGTCGATGCCTCGACCGCCACCAGCGCCGCCGATCTCGGCGGCTTCGACGCGCTCGTCGAGGCCGCTCAGGCCGAGGGCGAGCTCAACGTGATCGCGCTGCCCGAGGACTGGGCCAACTACGGCGCGATCATCGCCGGCTTCGAGGAGGAGTACGGCATCACGGTCAACTCCGCGTCGCCCGACGCGTCGAGCGCCGAGGAGATCCAGGCCGCCGAGAACCTCAAGGGCCAGGACACCGCCCCCGACGTCTTCGATCTCGGCGCGGCCGTCGCGCTCGAGAACACCGACAAGTTCGCGCCCTACAAGGTCGAGACCTGGGATGACATCCCCGACGAGAACAAGCACCCCGAAGGGCTCTGGGTGAACAACTACTCGGGCGTCATGTCGATCGGCTACGACAGCGACAAGCTGCCCGAGCCCACCTCGCTCGACGATCTGCTGAGCGACGACTACCGCGGTGCGGTCGCGCTGAACGGCGACCCGACGCAGGCCGGTGCGGCGTTCGCCGCGGTGGGCTGGATCGCGGCGCTGAACGGCGGCGGCGTCGACGACTTCGGCCCCGGCATCGACTTCGTGGGTCAGCTGCGCGGAGCGGGCAACTTCCTCACCCTCGACCCCACGCCCGCGACCATCGCGTCGGGCGAGACCCCGGCCGTGTTCGACTGGTCGTTCAACAACGTCGCCGCCGCGGCCGACAAGCCGAGCTGGAAGACCACGGTCATCCCCGGCGCCGCGTACGTCAGCTTCTACAACGAGGCCATCAATGCCGACGCCCCGCACCCGGCGGCCGCCCGCCTCTGGCAGGAGTGGATCTTCTCGGACGAGGCGCAGGCCCTGTTCCTCGAGGGGAACGCCGTGCCCGTGCGCGTCGACGCCCTGAAGGCCTCGGGCGCCGCCGATGAGGGTCTCATCGAGGCAGCGACGTTCGGAACGGAGGGCGACGACTGGATCTCGCCCGACCAGGCGCAGACCGAGGCCGCGAACGCGGTGCTCGCCGAGCGCTGGGCCGCGACGATCAAGTGACGGCTCGCGGCGCCCCGCGCCTCCCGGTCGAGCCGGGTCGCGCGGGGCGCCGCTCCGCTTCCCTCATGAAGTCGCGCATCCTCCCGGCACTCGGGCTCGCCCCGTTCGCGGCCTACGTGCTGCTGTTCCTCGCCGTGCCCACGCTGCTCGCCATCGGCAGCGGGTTCTTCGACGACGAGGGGTTCACCCTCGACAACCTGGGCGCGCTGCTCGCCCCCGCCACGCTCGAGGCGTTCGGCGCCAGCGTCTGGGTGAGCGCCCTCACCGCCGCCATCGGCGCGGTGGTGGGAGCGGTGCTCTGCTGGGCCCTCGCGGCTCTGCCCGAGACGGGGCCGCTGCGCCGGGTCGTCGACTCGGCCAGCTCCGTGCTGGCGCAGTTCGGCGGTGTCATGCTCGCCTTCGCGTTCATCGCGACCATCGGCATCCAAGGCATCGTCACGGTGCTGCTGCGCGAGCGGGGCGGGGTCGACATCTATTCGGGCGGCGTCTGGCTCTACGAGCTGCCCGGCCTCATCCTGCCCTATCTCTACTTCCAGGTGCCCCTCATGGTCATCACCTTCCTGCCCGCCGTCAGCGCGCTGCGTCCGGGCTGGGCAGAGGCGGTCGCCACGCTGGGCGGGTCGAGCGGCGCGTACTGGCTGCGGGTCGGCCTGCCGGTGCTCGCGCCCGCCTTCCTCGGCTCGCTGCTGCTGCTGTTCGCCAACGCGTTCTCGTCGTACGCGACCGCGGCGGCGCTCATCAGCCAGGGCTCGCAGATCGTGCCGCTGCAGATCCGCGCCGCCCTCATCGGCGAGACCGGCGGCAGCAGCGCGAGCACGGCGGGCGCCCTCGCGCTCGGCATGATCGTCGTGATGACCGCGGTGATGCTCGTCTACGGGCGGCTCATGGCGCGCGCCGCGAGGTGGCAGCGATGAGCGCGCGAGTGCCCGGGCGCCCCTCGCCCGTCGCCGCCCGCATCGTCGTCGCGGTCGTCGGCGGCCTCTTCCTGATCCCGCTGGTCGCCATGCTCGAGTTCACACTGCGGCAGACCGCCGGCGGCTACGGCCTCGAGCACTGGGCGGCGCTGTTCGATCCCGAGAACGCGCGCAGGTACCGCACGCTGTTCCAGGGCATCGGCAACTCCTTCGCGCTCGCGGCCATCGCACTCGCGATCGTGCTCGTGCTGTTCTTCCCCACGATCGTGCTGGTGCACCTGCGCTTCCCGCGCCTCGAGCGCGCGCTCGACCTGCTCACCGTGCTGCCGATCGCGATCCCCGCGATCGTGCTCGTGGTGGGCTTCGCACCCGTCTACCGGGTGATCGGGCAGCTGTTCGGGTCGGGGGTCTGGACGCTGGGACTCGCCTACGGCGTGCTCGTGCTGCCGTTCGCGTACCGCGCCATCGTGGCCGATCTGCAGGGCATGGACGCCCGCACCCGCGCCGAGGCCGCCCGGTCGCTCGGCGCGGGCTGGGGCACCGTGCTCGTGCGGGTCATCGCGCCGGGCGTGCGGCGAGGCCTGCTCGCCGCCTCGCTGCTCACCATCGCGATCGTGCTCGGCGAGTTCACCGTCTCGTCGCTGCTCAACCGCACGACCCTGCAGGTCGCGCTGCTGCAGGTGTCGAAGTCCGACCCGTTCGCGGCCGTCATCGTCTCGCTGCTCTCGCTCATCGGCGCCTTCGCCGTGCTGCTCGCGGTGAGCAGCACCGGATCGGCGACGCGGCGACGCGCGCGACGCGTCGGCGGCCCCGTCGCGGGCGCGCTCGCCGCACCCGGCGCCCCGGCCGCGCCCGCCCCCGTTTCCGCCACCGCCAAGGAGTCCTGACGTGTCCACCGATCCCTCGACCACCGGTTCCTCGGTCCGCCTGGAGCGGGTCGCCAAGTCCTACGGCTCCACCACGGTGCTGCACGGCGTCGACCTCGAGCTCGCCCCCGGAGAGCTGATCTGCCTGCTCGGCCCCTCGGGCTGCGGCAAGACGACCGCGCTGCGCTGCATCGCCGGGCTCGAGCCCGTCTCGGGCGGCCGCGTGCTCATCGGCGGCGACGACGTCACGGAGGTGCCCGTGAACCGCCGCGACATCGGCATGGTCTTCCAGCAGTACTCGCTCTTCCCCCACCTCACGGTGGCGCGCAACGTCGAGTTCGGCCTCGAGATGCGGCGCGTGCCGAGGGCCGAGCGGGCGGCGCGCAGCGCCGACCTGCTCGACATCGTGGGCCTCTCGCACCTCGCCGAGCGCTTTCCGCACGAGCTGTCGGGCGGCCAGCAGCAGCGCGTGGCGCTCGCCCGCGCCCTCGTCACCCGGCCGCGGGCCCTGCTGCTCGACGAGCCGCTCTCGGCGCTCGACGCCAAGGTGCGCGTGCGGCTGCGCGAGCAGATCCGGCTCATCCAGACCGAGCTCGGCATCACGACCGTGTTCGTCACCCACGATCAGGAGGAGGCGCTCGCCGTCTCGGACCGGGTCGCCGTGATGGAGGGCGGCCGGATCGCGCAGCTCGGCACGCCCGAAGAGCTCTACCGCCGCCCCGCGTCGCCCTTCGTGGCCGACTTCGTGGGGCTCTCGAACCGGGTCGACGGCCGACTCGAGGGCGATCGGGTGATCGTGCGCGGCGCCGAACTCCCCGTCGTGGCGCCGCCCGCGACCGGCGGCGCCGAGGTTCGGGTCTACGTGCGCCCGGAGCACGTGCGGCTCGGGGCCGGCTCCCAGCGGGGCGCGGGGCAGCTCGACGCAGTGGTGGTGTCGAGCGGATTCCTCGGGCCGATCCGACGCACCATCGTGCAGTTCGCAGACGGCGACACGCTCGCGGTGCAGCACGGCGCCGAGGCGGCCTACGGGGCGGGCGACCGCGTGCGGGTGTCGTTCGCCGCGGAGCCCGTGACGGTGGCGCCGCGGAGCTGATCGACGCGCCGCGCGCCCGCGGTGAGGGGTCCGGCTCCGGTGCGGCCTCGGAACGCCGCGGTCGCACCGGAGCCGGAGCCCTCACCGACGCTGCTCGAAGAACTCCCGCAGCAGCGCGGCGCTCTGCTCGGCGCGCACCCCGGACACCACCTCGGGCACCGGGTGCGGCAGGCGGCCGTCGCGCAGCAGGTCGTAGACGCTGCCCGCGGCCCCGGCCTTCTCGTCCCACGCGCCGAACACGACCCGCGGCAGGCGCGCGGCGAGGATCGCCCCCGCGCACATCGCGCACGGCTCCAGGGTGACCACGAGCGTGCAGTCGTCGAGCACCCGGTCGCCGAGGGCCCGCGCCGCCTCGCGGATGGCGATGACCTCGGCGTGGCCCGTCGGATCCGGATCGCCCTCGCGCGCGTTGCGGCCCGTGCCGAGCAGCGAGCCCTGCGGCCCCAGCAGCACCGCGCCCACGGGGATCTCCCCCTCGCCGGCGGCGCGGCGCGCCTCCGCGAGCGCGAGGTCCATCGCGGCGAGGTCGCCTGGCGATGGAGGGAAGGGGGGCACGGCAATAGGATAGGCGCATGCGAGTCTTCGTTGCGGATCATCCGCTGATCACCCACAAGCTGACGGTGCTGCGCGACGAGAACACGCCGCAGCCCACGTTCCGGCTGCTCATCGAGGAGCTCATGACGCTGCTCGCCTACGAGGCCACCCGCGAGGTGCGCGTCGAGCCGCACGGGATCGTCACGCCTGTCTCCCCCACCACCGGGGTGCGCCTCAGCGAGCCGCTGCCGCTCATCGTGCCGATCCTGCGCGCCGGTCTCGGCATGCTCGAGGGCATGGTGAAGCTCGTGCCCACCGCCGAGGTGGGCTTCCTCGGCATGGTGCGCGACGAGCAGACGCTCGAGCCCACCACCTACGCCGAGCGGCTGCCCGACTCCCTGGCGGGCCGCCAGTGCTTCGTGCTCGACCCCATGCTCGCGACCGGCGGGTCGCTCGCCGCGGCCATCGAGTTCCTGTTCGCGCGCGGCGCCGACGACGTCACCGCGATCTGCGTGCTCGGCACCCCCGAGGGCGTCGAGGTGATCCGCAAGGCCGCCGGCGACCGCAAGGTGACCCTCGTGCTCGGCGCGCTCGACGAGGGGCTCAACGAGCAGGCGTACATCGTGCCGGGCCTCGGCGACGCGGGCGACCGCCTCTACGGCACTGTCGACCACTGACCGTTCCCCGAGCCGCGCTCTTGGTCGCGCCCGGTCGCGGGGTGTGGACGACCGTCGGCTCGGATCTCACCGATACCTCGGATCGGATCGCTCCTTCTCGACCGAAGGAAGGGTGGGACCCGATGATCCGGTCGAGCCCTTCCGCTCGCGAGGCTGCGGGCTCCCGCTTGACACGGCGAGCAATGCTTTGCTTAACTGTGCCTTATGCATGAGACCATTCGCACCCAGTCCGCCTTCGAGGTGAACTTTGGGCAGACCGGCATGATGATGGCCGGTCAGGGTGTCATGCGCTGTCGAATGTGCATGTGAACGACTTCTGAACCTCGTTCGCCCCGCCGAGCCCACCGGCTCGGCACTCGCGTGAATCGTCGAGCCCCGCGTCGATCCCCGGATCCGCAGCTCGATTCGCACCCCGCGAGCCCGGCCGGTCCCGGCCCGCTCGCAGCATCGCACCCCGCGGCCACGGCCGCACCGCCGCACCCCACCCCGGCTCGACTTCCGGCACGCGGCACGACAGCTCCGAAGGACATCATCATGAACGCCACCACCGCCCAGGCCGCCCGCACCGCCCAGACCCTCCGCTCGGCCCGCCCCGATCTCGCCGCCGAGCTCCCGTCTCAGGCCTCCCCCGAGCGCAACGTGCCCGAGGGCACCGAGGTGCGCGGCTTCGCCCTCTACGTGGGGCTCGCCGACGACAAGATCGCCGACGGCGACCCCAAGCTCGGCGCCATCGTCACCCGCATCAAGCAGCTCGTCGCCGAGCTCGCCCCCGCGGCCGAGACCTACGCCGCCGTGGCGCTCGCACCCGAGGGCACCGGCGGCCGCGACGTCGACGTGGTGCGGCTCGCACTCGGCGATCCTGCCGCGCACGCCCGCCAGAAGCAGCACGAGGCCGAGACCGACGACCGCGTCGCCGGCGGCGTGGTGCTCGACCTCTCCCGCAAGCGCGTGCTGCTCGACAACGTGCCCGCCGCCCTCACCTTCCGCGAGTTCGAGCTGCTGCAGTACCTCGTGCTGCGCGAGGGCCGCACCATCAGCCGCGAAGAGCTCATCACCGGCCTGTGGAGCGACGCCCCCGCCGACGAGGTGCCGAGCGAGCGCACCATCGACGTGCACGTGCGCCGCCTGCGCGTGAAGCTCGCCCAGTACCAGGACATCGTGCGCACGGTGCGCGGCACGGGGTACCGCTTCGACCGCCACGCCGACGTCTCGATCCTGCACACCGCCGCGCCGAGCCCCGACGTGTTCTGAGCGCCGCCGCAGAATGCGCGGTGCGGGCCAGCCGCCATCCTGAGTCTTTCCGCGACCCCCCGCCCTGCGGTAACGTCGTAGGAGTTCCGCCGTCCCGAAGGAGACCCACCATGACCACGTTGCCCCCGAGGATCAGAACTCCTCCGGCTCCGCCGAGCAGCCGCAGAGTCCCGCCCCTCCCGCCCCGGGCGGCGAGGCGCCGGGCAACGCCGCGCCGAGCGCACCGCAGGCCCCCGAGCAGCCGCAGTACCAGCCGCCCCAGCCGCCGGTGCCGCCGCAGCAGCCCCAGTACCAGGCTCCCCAGCAGCCGCAGTACCAGGCGCCGCCCGCCGGCGGTCAGGCCCCGCCCCCCGGCGGCTACCAGCAGCCGCCCGCGGGCTACCAGCAGCCCGTCGCCGATCCGGCCAACACGATCACCCTGAACTACTGGCTCTCGGTGTTCTTCACCTGGATCCCGGCGCTGATCTTCTACCTCACCGAGAAGGACAAGGGCAACCCGCGCGCCCTCGCGTTCCACCGCGACAACCTCAACTTCTCGCTGCTGCGCACGGGCATCTACGTGATCGTCCTGATCGGCAGCTTCATCCCCTACCTGAACTTCATCATCGTTCCGGTGGCGTGGATCGCGCAGGTCGTGTTCTTCGTGTTCCACATCATCGCCGCGGTCAAGGCGCCCGAGGCGTACCGCACCGGCAATGCGAAGGCGTTCGCCTTCAACCTCGACCTCGTCAAGTAAGCGACGACGCCCCGGAGGGCGGTTCGTCGGGTTCGCGGGCTTCGGCCTTGCGGGCCCGACGAGCCGCCCTCCACGCGTTCCAGCGCTCCCAGAACCGGGCGAGCACTTTGCGCAGCCATCCGAGCAGTCTGCGCGCCCAGTGGTACTCGGTGCCGAGGATGGTGAGCCCGATGAAGACGATCAGCCAGCCGGGTCCGGGCAGGGGCACGAGGATGAGCCCGACGATCACCACGAGCACGCCGAGCACGGTGACGGCGACCTTGTAGGCGGTGTTCAGCCAGGGGCGGCGGCGGATCATCGCGCGCCACCGCTCCATGAGGCGTCCGAAGCGCTTGCTCAGCCGTCGGGCGCGCTCCGCGTCGTCGGCGTAGGGGTCGGACATAGGCACGAGGATACGGCTTCGGGCTGGACGGAAGCCAAGGATCGCCGCGCGGCGATGACCGCGGGCGCGCCGCATCGCACCGCCGCTCGGGCGCGGTTCAGTCGGCGAAGAGCTCGCCGATCTGCCCGCCCAGTTCGCGCCACTGCTGCGCCGACGACGAGGCGGCGCCCGCGGCGTCGCCCGCGGCGATGAGGTCGAGCAGCGCGACGTGGTGGTGCACGGTGTTCGGCGCGCCGAGCCGCGAGCTGAACTTGCGGAAGAGGATGCGCTGCACGTGCGGGTCGAGCTGCGACATCACGCGCATGAGCACGGGGTTCTCGGCGTACTCCCGCAGCGCCTGGTGGAAGGTGACATCGGCGTCGAGCACGGCCGCGGCCGATCCCGAGCGGATGGCCTCCGCGAAGCGGTCGTTCATGCGCTGCAGCTCGGCGAGCTGGGCCGGGCCGATGTTGGGCACGGCCTGCTCGACGGCGAGCCGGTCGAGCGACTGCAGGATCTCGAGTGTGCGCTCGACCGATCGTGCGGTGAGCGTGGTGACCCGGGTGTGCGCGCTCGGCTTCGATTCGGCGAGCCCGAGATCGACGAGCCGGTTCACGGCCTCGCGCACCGGCGTGCGCGAGAGCCCCAGCTGCGCGGCCAGTTCGGCGTCGCGGATGCGGGCGCCCGGCGCCAGGTCCTCGCGGATGATCGCTTCGAGCAGACGCTGGAAGGCCACGTCGCTCAGACGGCGGCGCTCGACGGTTCGCAACTGCTCCATGGTGCCCAAATGTAACGCAGTTCGCCCGGCCTCTTGCTTCGACGCTCGGAGTCTGTCAAAATTCGATACATTGAATCCGATATATTGGTTTCGTGATCGCAAGGAGGCGAGAATGACGGATCGTACCGCTCCCAGGAGCCCGGGATCGCCCGGCACCGGGCTCGTGGGGGTCATCGGCGGCATGGGGCCGCTCGCGACCGTCGACTTCTACCGCCGCATCGTCGCCGCGAGCCCCGCCGCACGCGACCAGGACCACCTGCCCCTCATCATCTGGGGCGACCCGCGCATCCCCGACCGCAGCGACGCCCTCACCGCCGACGGAGCCGACCCGACACCCGCCATCCGAGCCGCCGCGCTCTCCCTCGTCGCGGCCGGTGCCGAGCGGCTCGTCGTCGCCTGCAACACCGCGCACGTCTTCCTCGACCGCGCACTGCAGGGCGTCGACGTGCCGCTCATCAGCCTCGTCGACGAGACCGTGCGCGTCGCCGCCGAGCGCGAGATCGGCGGCGAGGGCGTCGCGATCCTCGCCACCGACGGCACGATCGCCTCCGGCGTCTACCAGCGGGCCTTCGCCGCCGCCGGAGTGCCCGCGTTCGCGCCGCCGGAGTCGCTGCAGCGGCGCGTCATGCAGGCGATCCGCGATGTGAAGTCCGGCGACCTCGATGCGGCCTCGGCGCTGCTCGGCGACGCCGCCGGCGAACTGCGCGAGACGGGCGCCGGCGCGCTGCTCGCGGCCTGCACCGAGCTGCCCTCCGTGCTCGGCGCCGAGTTCGCGGGCCTGCCCGTGCTCGACCCGATGGCGCTCACCGCCGCCGCCCTCGTGCGTCAGCAGCAGAGGAGCCCGAGCCATGCTTGACCGCTCCGCCGCCGTCGCCCTGCCCGGCCAGCGCCGCGCGCCGGGCAACATGACCATCAGCGAGCCGCCGCTCCACCCGCTGGGCGCGGGGCCCGAGCCCACCGGTCCGCTCGCGGGCACCCGCCTCATCGTCAAGGACAACATCGACGCCGCGGGCTACGTCACCACCTGCGGATCCCGGGCCTACGACCCCGAGCCCGCCGCGGCGAGCGCCCCCGCCGTCGCGCGCCTCGTGAACGCGGGGGCCCGCGTCGTGGGCAAGGCGAACCTCGACGAGTTCGCGTGGGGCGTCACGGGTGAGAACACGCACTGGGGCCGCATCGCGAACCCCGCGCACCCCGGGCTCACGGCCGGCGGATCGAGCGGCGGCACGGCAGCCATGATCGCCGCGGGCCTCGCCGACATCGGCCTGGGCACCGACACCGCGGGTTCGATCCGCATCCCCGCCGCCTGCTGCGGGATCGTCGGCCTGCGCCCCCGCACCGGCACGACGCCGGTCGACGGGATACACCCGCTCGCCCCCTCGTTCGACGTGGTCGGCCCGATGGCGCGCGACGTCGGGCTGCTGATCCTGGCGTGGGAGGCGATGAGCGGCGCACACGGCGCCGGGAGCGCGGGCGGCGAGCTGCGCGCAGGCCGCGCCCCCCCCTCGAGGCCCCCCGCGTCGCGGCGATGCGGCTTCCCGGCTGGCCGGCGCCCGCCACCCCCGAGCACTGGGGCCCGATCGCGCGCATCGACGTCGACCGCGCGGCCCTCGAACCGTTCTGGACGGTGATGCACGACGAGTCGTACCGCACCCACCGCGCCAGGTACGAGGCGGGCGCCGAGGGCTACGGCCCCGCAATCCGCGCGAAGCTCGCCGCCGCGGCCGCCTCTGCCGGCGACGTCGACGCCGCGAGGACCCGCCTCGCGGCGCACCGCGACGCGTTCGCCCGCGTGCTCGACGCGCACGACGCGGTGCTCGTCCCCGCCCTCGGCAGGAGCATCCCCGCCGCCGGGGTCGACGAGGCGACGATCCGGGCCGAGCTCGGATGGCCATCGGCCCTGTTCTCGGCGCTCGACGCCGCGGTCGCCTGCGTCGGCGGCCTGCAGATCGTCGCCCGCGACGAGGCGACCGCGCTCGAATGCGCGAGACAGTTCGAAGCCGCGCTCGGGCGCGGAGCACACCCGCATGCGGCACACGCGCATGCAGATCGGAGCGGATCATGACCGAAGCGCGCGACGAGACGACGGCGCTCATCAGCATGCGAGGCGTCGACACGTACTACGGCGACCACCACGTGCTCAAGCAGATCGACCTGCAACTCGCCCCGGGCGAGGTGGTGGTGGTCGTGGGCCCGTCGGGGTCCGGCAAGTCGACGCTCTGCCGATCGATCAATCGCCTCGAACCGATCCGTGCGGGCGAGATCCGCATCGGCGGCGAGCTGCTGCCCGAGGAGGGGCGCGCCCTCACCCGGCTGCGGGCGCGGGTCGGCATGGTCTTCCAGCAGTTCAACCTCTTCGCGCACCAGACCGTCGAGGAGAACATCATGTTCGCGCCCACCCGCGTGCGCGGCGTGCCGCGGGCCGAGGCGCGGGCCACCGCCGAACGGCTCCTCGAGCGCGTCGGGCTCACGGCCCACGCGAAGAAGCACCCGCACCAGCTCTCGGGCGGTCAGCAGCAGCGCGTGGCGATCGCCCGCGCGCTCGCGATGCAGCCCGAGGCGCTGCTCTTCGACGAGCCCACGAGCGCCCTCGACCCCGAGATGGTGCAGGAGGTGCTCGACGTGATGACCGAGCTCGCCCGCGAGGGCATGACCATGCTCGTGGTGACGCACGAGATGGGCTTCGCCCGCAAGGTCGCCGACCGCCTGCTGTTCATGGACGACGGGCGCATCGTCGAGGACACCACACCCGAGTCGTTCTTCACCCGACCCGCATCGGCGCGCGGCAGGGAGTTCCTGTCGCGCGTGCTGCAGCACTGAAACGCAATCCCCACCAACATCACCACAGCATCAAAGGAGAACTGTCATGTTGCACCGTACCCGTACCGCCGCGGCGCTCGCCGCTCTCGCAGCCGGCGCGCTGCTGCTCACCGCGTGCTCGGGAGGCGACTCCGGATCGGCCGGAGCCGAGGCGCCCGCCGTCGCGAGCTCGACCGACTTCCCCGAGGGCTCGACCATGGCGCGCCTCGCCGAGGCCGGCACCGTCACGATCGGCACCAAGTTCGACCAGCCGCTCTTCGGCCTGAAGGGGCTCGACAACCAGCCCACCGGTTTCGACGTCGAGATCGGCAAGATCATCGCCGGCGAGCTCGGCATCCCCGCCGACAAGATCGACTTCATCGAGACGAACACCAAGGTGCGCGACGAGGCGGTGATGTCGGGCAAGGCCGACATGGTCATCGCCACCTACATGATCACCGAGGAGCGCCAGGAGCGCGTCACCTTCGCGGGCACCTACTACAACGCCGGCACGCTCACCATGGCGCTCGCCGACAACGACGCCATCACCGGCATCGAGTCGGTCGGCGACCCGTCGGTGAAGGTGTGCGGCGCGACCGGATCCGCCGACCTCGACGCGATCTCCGAGCACCTCGCCGATCCCGACGCCCAGCTCGTGCTCTTCGACGTCTACTCGAAGTGCGCCGACGCGCTGCGCACCGGCCAGGTCGACGCCATCGCCGCCGACAGCACGATCCTGCTCGGCCTCGCCGACGAGGCCGACGGCGAGTTCAAGATCGTCGGCGAGTCGTACCTCGACCAGCTCTTCGGCATCGGCATCACGAAGGGCGACGTGGAGTTCTGCGAGTTCATCGACGACACCCTGAACGCCGCCGTCGAGGACGGCCGCTTCGCCGAGGCGTGGAAGCGCACGGCCGGCACCGTCGTGCCCGAGGTGCCCTCGCTGCCCGAGTTCATCCCCTGCGCCTAGCGTCCGGCCGCCGCGCGCGTCGCGCACTGATCTGAAGGGACCTCGACGTGTCCGTCATCATCGACAACCTGCCGCTCTTCGGCGAGGGGATGCTGCGTACGCTCAGCATCTGCCTGTGGGGCGGCCTCGGGGCGCTCGTGCTCGGATCGCTGCTCGCCGTGTGCTCGGTGACCCCGGTTCCGATCCTCAACCGGATCGGAACCGGGTGGGTCGCCACCATGCGCAACGTGCCGCTCGCCGTCGTGCTCTTCTTCTTCGCCTTCGGCCTGCCCGAGATCGGGGTGCGGGGCTCGTACTTCTGGTTCGGCACGAGCGCGCTCGCGGTCTACACCGCCGCGTTCGTCTGCGAGGCGCTGCGCAGCGGCATCAACGCCGTGCCGATCGGCCAGGCCGAGGCGGCCCGCGCCCTCGGCGTCGGCTTCGGCACGACGCTCTCGCAGATCCTGCTGCCACAGGCGTTCCGCGCCGCCGTGCCGCCGCTCGCGAACACCACGATCGCCATGATCAAGGACTCGGCGCTCGTGGGCGCGATCGGCGTGGGCGGCGACCTCTTCAGCGTGGCCGACACCCTCGCGGCGACGCGCGGGCTCGACGTGATCCCGGTGCTCGCCGGCGTCGTGATCGGCTACCTGCTCATCATCGCGCCGACCAGCGCGCTGTTCTCGCTCGCAGTACGAAAGGCGGTCCTCCGATGACCGGTTCGCCCTCCGTGCTCTTCGACCGGCTCGGCCCGCGGGGCCGCCACCGCACGCGCATCATCACCGCCGTCGTCGGCGCCGCACTGCTCGCCCTCGCCGCGTTCATCGGCGTGCGCCTCCAGCAGTCCGGGCAGCTCGAGGCGCGGCACTGGTCGCCGCTGTTCAACCCCTTCGACCCGCAGTTCGCGACCGTCTGGAGGTTCCTGCTCGGCGGGCTCGGCAACACGGCCTCGGCGGGCGCGGTCTCGATCGTGCTGGGCCTCGTCATCGGCACGGCCATCGCGCTGCTGCGGGTCACGGCGCTGCCCTGTTACCGCTGGTGCATCGTGGGCGTCACCGAGTTCTTCCGCACCGTGCCCGTGGTCATCTCGATCTTCTTCGCCTCGCGGGCGCTGCCCGTGATCGGCGTCGACCTGCCGCTGCTCTGGTACCTCGTCATCGGGCTCACGATCTACAACTCGGTCGCGATCTCCGAGATCGTGCGCGCCGGCATCCACGCGGTGCCGCGGGGCCAGACCGAGGCGGCCCTCGCCCTCGGTCTGAGCCGGGGCGGGGCGCTGCGCAGCATCGTGCTGCCGCAGGCCTTCCGCATCATGCTGCCCTCGCTCATCGCGCAGCTCGTGATCGTGGTGAAGGACACCGCCCTCGGCTTCATCATCGGCTTCGAGGAGCTGCGGCGGCGGGGCGAGATCGCGGTGCAGACGCTCGGCAACCCGCTGCAGATGTACCTGCTCATCGGCGCGATCTTCTTCGTCGTGAACGGGCTGCTGTCGTGGCTCGCCCGCGCCACCGAGGCGCGGGTGCGCGGGGCGGGGCGGGCCGCCCGCCGATCGTCGGCGCCGCGCCGGGCGGGATCCCGCGTCTGATCCGCCCCGCCGCCGGGGCGTCAGTCGGCGACGAGCGCTCCCCCGGCGAGCCGTCGCACCACGCCCGTGAGGTGATCGACGCCCGCGAGCAGGTCCTCCTCGCGGGTGAACTCCTTGAGGTTGTGCGAGATACCGTCGACGCTCGGCACGAAGAGCATCACCGTGGGCACCTCGTCCTTCATGTTGGTC